>NZ_JBOFBG010000048.1:0-55670 GCF_051594305.1 Paenibacillus sp. IHBB 3054
TACCGGTACTTTTGTCGATGCGCTTCTACGCACAGATTTCGCCATGCGCAGGCATCCTAGCTACGCGGGGGCTTGGCCCCTCCCGCGACCGGACTTTCACCGGTTAGAGGTTGCGTGCTTAGCTGGGCACGCTGCTTTCGAAGCGAGCTTTCCTGCGGAAAGCTTTCAGGCGGACGCTATCGCTCCTACAGTTCCAAAATTCCCCTCCGCCACTTTTCCCAAAATGTAATTCTCAGAATTCAATCTATATAGAGTACTTTTATTTCAATTCATAAAAAATTGCAACAAAAGCAAAATGATCACCGTTAAGAAGATGACGCGCACCTGACACATTACTCAACTAAAGGAGACTACACACATGAACAAGTCACTGAAAACAAGCGTTGCCCTCTTAACATTGTCATTGGCCCTTACTGCAGGAGTCGTATCGGCCGCACCAGCCACAACCTCCATCAAAAACAACAAAACGCCACAGGTATCCGCCAGCACGGCGGCTAAAACTTTCACTATTGAAATCAACGGCTCAACCCTTTCTGATACCGGATTTCAGCCTTCCAGTGCCAAAGAACCTTTGGTTCCCCTTCGCACCGTTGCTGCGGCGCTTGGGTTTACCGTCACATGGAATACAGATACCAAAGCCGTTGATCTGAATAAGGGCAACATCTTTACAACCGTGAAGAACGGTGAAGACCGCTATGCCATCAATAAAATGTATACAACGCTCGGAACAGCACCGCAGACGAAAGGGAACCAGCTGTATGTTCCGGCTTCCTTTGTAAGCCAGGTGCTGCACCAAACCATCTCCGTGGAGGGAAAACAAATCGTGATTACTCCAGCCGTAGAACATCAGAATGAGAGTGGCGTCATTACTGCCCTTCGCAATGACGGTAAGTTCCAGTCTGTACAAATCAAAGGTACGGGCACCGCAGGTATTGTGCTGAATGTGGGCAAGGATACCGTTATCCAAATGGCTGACGGCACAAAGCTTGCATTTACCGATCTTCAGCTCGGCATGACTGTGGAAGCAGAGCATGCCATATTCGCCACCCTGAGTCTGCCGCCGCAAACCCCTGCTTACAAGATCACTGTCCAGGACTCAAAAAAGCAAGGCACTACGCTGGCGACGCAAGGTACTGTCGAAGAGGTGATCAAAGCCGAAGACGGCTCGCGCAGCATCCGGATTAAAGGCACTGCCCTTAGCGAGCAATCGCCAAGCGAGGTTGTGCTTCGTCTGGCTGAAGATACCGCGCTTGTTAATGAAAGCGGCGAGGCTGTAGAGGCAAGCACACTGGCTAAAGGCGCCAAGGTTATCGGATTCTATAGCCCCTTAATGACCAAAAGCCTGCCGCCGATCGGCACAGCCCTGAAGGTCGTTGTGGAGACAGTCCAGGAATAATTGGGCAGAATGACATAAAGATGATTTATACAGAAGACCACACTTTCTGCAAAGGTTGTCAGCGTGGTCTTCTGTGATATTCCTTAACAGACCTTATCCCTTAATTGCCTCTCTGAGTACAGGCTTGCGGCCCAGCGTCACTCTATTCTTGCCGGCAGCCTTCGATAGATACAACGCCTCGTCAGCCTCACGGTATAAATCCTCAAAGGAGATATCGCTGTGCTCTGTAAATGCAATCCCGATGCTTACGGTGAGCTGGATGCTGTGTCCGCCGTCCAGCTGAACAATATGCTCGCTCATTATGGCGCGGAAGTTCTCAGCTTCCGTCAGCGCTGCCCTCTCACTGCCGGTAAAAAAGCATACAGCAAACTCCTCACCGCCCACTCTGCCGGCAATGCCGTTATCCTTGTACACCGCAAGTATTTTACCGGAGAGATCGACCAGAGCCTGATCACCTGCCATGTGCCCATATGTATCATTGATCAATTTGAAATCATCTATGTCGAACAGCAGCAGGGCCATCCCTGCCCCCTCGCGAATCGTGTACTTCTGCACCAGCCGCATGAAATGCCTGCGGTTGTACAGCCCGGTCAGATCATCAACAGTTGCCTGGTAGAGCAGTTCACGCTCGTACCGTTTCTTCTCACTGAGATCGCTGACCACAATAAGCATGCCGGAAGGCCCCGTCTCTCTGCGCCCTGAAGCAATTAGTGACACCCCGTAACAGACGTCCATGGTGCCGGGGGCCTCGACTTCGAACTGCCCTTCAACCCGTTGTCTGTAATAACTGGCGATGTCACCGTAATGCTTCAGCAAATGATAAATGCTCCGGCCTTCCCAGCTGCTTGCCTGCTCTCCAATCAAAGCCGATAACATGGTCTCCGCGACTTTATTGACGTCGATAATGCTGTCATAACGGTCCGTCAGCACGATGCCGTCCTTCATGTTCTCAAAGATCTTATTCTTGGCCAGCGGATATAGGGAAAGCCGAGGATCGCGGAACAAGGACAGGTACGCCGCCAGTACCGGAGGCAGATATGTAAATGCTGTAAAGCCTGTAACCGAAATTTTGAGGAGCGGGAGGAAGAAAACAGAAATTACCGGAATTATAAGTCCGGCCAGCAAGAGCAGATTTCTTTTAAAAAAATACTTGGGTGCATTCAGCAGAGATAGGGCCAGCAGATAGACGGCATATAAACCAAAGAGCTGGTCGTAGGCTATGAGGATCATACTCAGAACCGTCGGTTCAACCATTATTCCGCTTATCCCCGCTACAGTGGTTATGCCAACTTCACTGCGCATCAGGTGATGAGCGGAGTCCGTGAAAATCAGCACAACATCCAGCACAACCGGAACGCAAAAGAAGGCAAGCCGCCGGTCAAGCCCTTCCGAAGAACGCGACACATACTCTTTAATCGCCGCGTAAGTAAATATCGTGCTCAAAAACAGCGGAGCCTGCTGAGCATTTTTCCAAAACAGCTTGGCCTGAAAAGAAAGGGAGAGGATTTCTCCGGCCGTAGCCGCGAAGATTGCGCTGACAAGCAACATTAAAATCCATAAATAGCGTCTTCCAGGTGTGTTGCGGTGCTTGTATGAACTGACGCCCATGTAGAGACTTAGAACACTGCCCATTAGTAAATAATACGGATAACCCTGCATCCATGGCATGTCATATTTCTCCTAATTTTGAGATAGCTTTGCCTTATTATATCCTACTATTTCGCACAAATGAATCACTCCTTGAAAAAATTACTTTCTTTTCGGGATTGTGGAAACTTATTGTCCAATAGGCAAGTGTGCCGGTTACTGCAGAGGACAGGCCAACATACAGGAAGACCCTACGGGCAGCCCGTAGAGTCTTCAAAAGGTGAGAAGCGAATTTTTAATTATGCCAGTTTCCAATTGCTAGGGTGCTGTTCCAGAAAACAATCGACGCAATCTCGATTTGGTCTTCCCTTTCAGATAGTACATGGGTTAATCAACTACCTTTCGGAATACACATTCACATGCCGTTCCATCCGTTAATTGATACCTTCCACTTCCCACCTGCTTATTATTACCCGCTCCCAGCGGCGGCAAAACAATAAATGACAAAAAAAAAGAGATCCCGGTCCGCCATCTGCATGACTTCCGTAATCTCCCTGTTTGTCTGGAAAATGTTATTTCTTCTGTGCCAGACGTTGTTTGAACTTGTCCACGCGGCCGCCAGTTTCTGCATCTCTTTGTTTACCTGTATAGAACGGGTGCGATGCGGAACTTGCGTCCACACGAATCACCGGATACGTGTTGCCATCTTCCCATTCCATTGTTTCACCGGATGACTTGGTAGAAGCGCTCAGGAATTTAAAGCCTACGCTGGCATCCAGAAAGATAACCTGGTTGTATTTCGGGTGTATGCCTTCTCTCATTGCAATAACCTCCTTCCCGGGTAAATAATGCTCTATGGTAACATGAAGCCATCTCTAGGTCTATTTAAGCAAAGATACTTAGACGAAGGGAGATTCGTAATTTCTACGATCAAATTACGCCACTCCATCATACGCGATCCCGCCCCCGGAGTCAACCTTTTGCCCATTTTTATTCCTATTTTCTTCCGGTGAATGGCATTCTATTCCTCCACCTCTACGGATTCTACAGCGACTTTACCATGCCGCCGTCAACCAGAAGACATTGTCCGGTAATGTAAGTATTCGCGAAGGACCCCAGGAATACGGCGGCCTTTGCGAACTCCTCCGGAGTGCCTGTTCTCCCAAGCGGAATCTGGCTAAGGGCCTCCTGCTGAACTTGCTCCAGCGGGACAGCCCGGGCTTCGGCGCGTTTGCCGTCAAGCTGCATAATCCGGTCTGTTCCGATGCGCCCAGGTGCAACTGAGTTAATCAGAATTCCCTCCGGGGCAAGCTCGGTCGCCAGACTTTTGGTCAGCGCATTCACACCGGCCCTGAATACATTGGACAAAATCAGCCCCTGGATCGGTTGTTTAATTGAAACGGAACTTATGCCAACGATACGTCCGCCACCCGCTGCGCGCAAATACGGCAGTGCTTCCCGGATCAGGCGCACCGTACTCATCAGTGTAAGCTCAAAGCCGCTGTTCCAGTCGGCATCCGCCATATCAGCAAACCCTCCACCTGGCGGTCCCCCGGCATTGGTGACAAGCACATCAAGGCCCCCAGCCTCCTCAGCCGCAGCCTGAACCGCTCGCCGGATATCCTCCGGGCTCGTCACATCCATTTCAAGTATGGCAACCTGCTGACCGGTCGCCTCCTCAATCTTGTCCCGGGCCGCAAGAAGCTGCTGGCGGTTCCGGCTGGAAATGGTCACCTTTGCTCCCTCACGCGCAAATTCCAGAGCAGTTGCCAGTCCCAGTCCCTTGCTCGCCGCCGCCACAAATACCGATTTTCCGTTCAGACCCAAATCCATGCTTCTTCCTCCTTACTATATAGATTGAATTTAAGATTTACCCATTTGGGCGAGGACGTAACTACGGTGAATATTTGGACTATTATTAGCTTGTCCTGAATTTTCATATTAAATTAAACGTCATATTCGAGCTGCTTCTTGGCCTGAACAATGAAATCAAACGGATTCTCGATGGTTTCGGCCTCATATTCCACAGCACCAATCTTCAGTCCCAGATTTACCTTGTATTTGGTGGAGAACTCCGTATCGTTTAATTCCTGAAGCTTAAATTTGATCCGTTCAATGACAATCTTAGCGCCTTCCTGGTCAGTAAACAACAGCAGCCCCCAGGTAGCATCGTCCTTATCCAGTAAATACAGTGCATCATTGGTACGGATGCTGGACTGGCTGAGCTGGGATACATCATAGATAGCCTCGGACAGTTGGTCATCCGGAATCAGCCGGCGGATCTCGCTCCAATATTTCACCTTAATCACAAGCAGCGTGAGCGGGATATTGTACCGGGTTGAGATGCCTGTAAAGAGGCTGGCATCCTTCTGGAAAGACACGCTGTTCCGCAAATCGGTATTCTCATCAACCGTGGCCAAATTGGCGGATTTCTTCATCAGCCGCTCGTTCTCTGCCTGCAGCTCGCGGCTGCTTGTAGTGAACACCCATAACACTACGGTAAGCAGCGGTGTCATGATCAGCCAGAAATAGGTGTCTACACCGATCGTTTCCCCCTGCGATACCGTCTGATAGACGATAAAGAAACCATAGCCGAAGATGAAGGCGAGATTCAGCGTGAGCCCGGCGGTTACCGTGGTGAAGTAGGTGACCAGCGCCAGCAGAAACGCAAGATTCAGAATGATGATATTCTGGATATAGTGATCCGGCGATCCGGAGATAAATACAATACATATGAATATCAGCACCAGGAAGGCCAGAAAGCCCAGGTCGGATATCAGTCCGCTGCGGTTACGTCTCACGCTGATCACCACGTTTCTTGAAATGTTTGCGAAGCAGCAGAAGCAGCGCCACAAGCACCAATGTGACCACAAGCACGACTGCCACCACAAAGCCTAGCACATCACTGCGGGCTGTAATTTGCTTCAACACCGAATCCTTGGCCGCACCGGTAATCGTCTTGAAGCGGTAAGCGCCGACGTTGCCGTCTTTATCAAGGATGACCCCGTCGCCGTACACCTTCCACTTATCCTTCTCGGTAGAAATCAGCTTGGAGGCCATGTAATAATCCTCCGAGTTGACCCCGGTTACTGCCAGCAGCCCGCGCCCATTCTCATACGGGGAATCGACAAGCTGCAAGGTTCCGATTTCTGCACCATACTTCTCTTCAATACTCATCTTCTCATTCGAGAGGAGCGTTGAACCGTCCGTATTGTAACGGAAATAGAGCTTGTCGTTATTGTCCCGGATTACCTTATTATTCTTGTAGGAACCTATGGCAATGATATTGTTATTCTTCAGATTATCGGCACTTACATCATCCGTATAGTAGTGGATATCTCCAGTATTGCCGCCGGCATACCGCCCAAGCAGATTGAAGACATTGCCCAGACTTTGATAGGAGTAATCATCCATCTCAGCAGGCAGCACAACGGCAACATGGTTATAAATTTCATCGCGCAGGAATGGATACGGATAGTTATTGAACAGCAGTTCCGTGCGGTCCTTTGTATTCAAATGCATCGCTGACTCCTTGCCGATATAGGCCCAAGGCATTTGCTCCGTATTCGGCGTGCAGACGGCACTTGCCATTTCCAGATCAAAAGCGACCGTGACAGAGAAGTTTCCGGAAATATTCAGGCTTTGCGGCACCGATACATTCAGGGTATCGCCGTTAGCCAGCTCCTTCGTCAGCTTTTTGCTGCCAATTGGCGTATTGTTAATGCTCACTGTAACCAGAGACCGCTCAAAATCAAGATTCTGGGCATAGCGGAAATCCAGACTGATTTTACCGGAATCGGCAATGGAGCGGTTAGAGGGCAAGGAAACAAAATAAGTCCGTTCCTGATGATTGGGGCCGGTCAGCTTGTCGCCCGCTTCGGCAAAGGTTACATTCGAACTGATGGAATAGGCCGGATCGGCAACTTCGGTGGCATCGTCAACCGCCTTCACATCACTGCTGATCTGGCTGAGCAGCTCCTGGCTTGCGAGCAGCCGTCCGGCTTTGATCAGCAGGCTTTCGTCCTTCGAGGTCACCACCAGCGTTGGCCGGGTATCCTTCTGGACCAGCTGAATCAGGGCATGGGTGCTAAGATCCTCAGTGGAGCTTAGGAGCTTCATCAGTCCGGCGGGAACATGGTCGTACATCGCCACCACGACCACGAAGCCCTTGTCCTTGATCGTATCCTCCCGGTAGGGCAGCAGCGGAATCGTCCGGTCTTCCAGCGTATTCCCCTTTACCAATCCCGACAAAGCATAGGTGGCAGACTCCAACTCGGAGCCGCTGGCATTCTCCGGTATGGCAATAAGGCTCTTATTGCTGTTTAACGTATCAATCCCGGAGAATCTTTCCGTGAAGTCACTGATACCTCCGGTTAGTGCTTTTGGGGTGTACACTACTGCAATACTGGAGGTGTTGAACAGATGCAGCCAGCTGCCCTGCTTGTTGTCCACATAGCATATTTGGTCATCTGCTGTCGTAGTCCGCAGATTTCCTTTAATGCTCAGTACGTTGCTGCCCTCTCTCAGGAACCCTTTAGGTGCACTAAGGCTTAATCTCTGCTCCCCGTTATTCTGCAGTGACGGCCTGAACGAGTAGAATGGACTGCCGTTAAGCGACAGGGTGACACTCGAAATCTGCTCCGCTGTAATTTGCGAAACTTGAAAATGCAGATTGATCTTAAGCTCATCTACATTCCAATAATCCATTATTGTGAAGTTCTGCTGCATGGAGCTGGATCCCGAAAGGGCAGTATCCGTTGCGGTAAAGGATGTCTCATAAGTCAGCCTGCCATCTCCGGGAAGTGCCGGCGCGGCAGAAGCCGCAGGGAGCTGGAGCAGGAGCAGGGAGAAGCAGAGCACCCATAACAACATCTGTTTTTTTATCATATTCCGTATCTCCTGTGCATCTTATTTCTCTTGCTCCGGCGCTTTAATAGCGTTCGGTTTTGTACCATTTGGCTTCCCGTTTGAAAATGACGTCCTTAAGATAGTTGTATAAACCGTAAGCGGCGACAACCATCCAGAGCTGGCAGTACGAAACATACATCAGCAGAATGATCCATAGATTAGACAAGCTCATCTCGCCCTTCTCCGTCGTCAGCGTGACGAAGATTCCAACCACGAACAAGATGATGGCAAGCAGCCACAAGAAGCTGCTGAGTCCGGCAATCGTAGTATGAACATAGCCCATCGCATGGAGAACCAGCAAGATATCCGATGTCACAAGTGAGATCAGGAGCAGGAAGTAGATCGACAAGTAATACAGGATATCGAAGCGTATTTTGGCAGCCGACTTATTGAAGAGCAGCGGAATGTTCTTGACGATTACATAGATGTTGCCTTTCGCCCAGCGTGTCCGCTGCTTGAACCAGACCTTTACCGTCTGCGGCTCCTGCTCCCAGGTCACTGATTTCGGCTGAAACTTGATCCGGTAGCCCATCATGTAAATCCGGAAGCTGATCTCGGTATCCTCAGCGATTGCTTTGACATCCCAGCCGCCGATGCTCTCCACAATAGACCTGCGCATAATAAAGTTGGTGCCGGGAATGGTGCAAAGCTTGAACAGCTTCCACCGCCCCGCCTGGGCCATCCACTGAAAAGACAACGTCTCAATATTAATAAACCGGGTGAGCAGGCTCGCATCACGGTTACGGGTTCTGAATTTACCGATTACCGCGCCGAGTGTGGAGTCATTCATAATCTCCGCCACCAGATAGCGCAGCGCCGTTCTTTCCGGTGTATTGTCGGCATCATAAATGGCGATCAATTCGCCCTTGCTGCGGGCAAAGCCTATATTTAGCGCATTGGATTTGCCTTTGCCGCCCGTGACCGCATCCGTATTAATGATCATCAGATTGCGCTGCGGATGTCTTTTCTGAATGCTCCCCAGCAGCAATGCACTATTATCCGAGGAGTTATCATTAATGACGATAATCTCGTAACGGTCATGCGGGTAATCGAGGGCCAGGAGCGACTCTACGGTCTTGCTGATGACCACTCCCTCATTGTGTGCGGGAACCATGATGCTGACAAAGGGATACTCGCCCTTAATCTCGGGGACATCTTCGTTTTCCGTTGTGATGTAATATAAATATCCCGCGATGATTAAAGCCACATTCACAAGCAGCAGCGACCAGATGCAGATCACCGCGATCACCATCAGCACATCCGATATCGTCATATTGTTCTCCTACCATTGATAAATTTTCTTTATTTCAAATATTTTCTCCGGTACATCCTGTAACCGATAATCAACAGGCTGCCGAACACGAGCAGAGAGATGATGATGACCACAATAAAAAACTGATTTTGCGCACTGAACAGCCGGGTGAAGCTTTTGACCTGCTCCTTCTGATACTGGTAATCGCTGTCCACCACTTCCGGCGCATACCCGACATTAAGTGCCTTGCCGCCCACTCTGATGACACCGTCTACGGAGGCAATAGTGTTCGTATCGGTAACTACCTTATGGGCTCCCTGCTTATAATCGGCAAAAGAGATCCAGCTCTGCTCCACCGTGCGCAGCATGGATTCCAGTCCTTCGTCGTCCTCCGGAAGATCGACAACAACCGCGGTATCCAGCGGTAACTGGGGCATAGCCTTTCCGGTATGCCGCAAACTCAGGAGGAACTCCGGCATCACACTGTACAGGCTGGAGGCAAAAACCGCCGAAGTGTCGGTCTGCTCCATATACCGGGCTTCTTCATCCGGATACAGCACAGCTGAGTCGAAAAAGCCCATTCCTGCCCCCGCATACTCTTTGTCGTAGGTCCAGTATCCTTCCGCTCCAATGCCCAGCGGTGCTATACCGCCCGCCACCAGCACATTGATGAACCCGTTCATCTTGCCCTTCAGTGAGCGGTCGCTCAAGCTGATAGGCGGTCTTACCGCAGGCGCATTCACCACAATACTGCCGTTGCGGGATTGCACAATTCTCAGCGCCTCCAAATAACGCTCCATCGCCGGGAAGTCGGTGTTGCCGAACACCGGCCGGACACTGGCAATGAACGGAATTCCGTTCTGATAGAGCCGGTCTGCTGTCTTCTCCAGCAGTTCAAAATCCGAGAACGGGTAAATCTCCTTAAGCACCAGATAGGTTTGAGGTGCCACAGAAGACGGAAGCCAATCCTTCAGTACATAAGCCATTGCGACAGTACTGAAATTCCCTTTCTCCAAATAGGGTACATAAGTATATTGTCCCCGGCTCACGGCATAAGGCGCCTGCAGACTGCCGCCCTGAAATGAAAAACTACCGTAGGCATGCGTTGCCTTGCTCGCCGCAATATAGGGCATCTCTGGCACATTCAGGCCAACTCCGGAGAACTCTCCTATAGAAAGGCTGGCATATTGCCCGTGAAATACAGCCGTGGATAGCTGCAGCGTCTGCTTCATCTTGACTGGGATGTTGTAACCAACATGCAGAACCTTCCCCGGATAATTATCCGCATCTTCTAAGTACGCCTTATTCGTAATGGCAAGATCTTCACTGTTTATGACTGTTATCACGCTGGAGTACGATGCCAGTGTGCCTTGCTCGTATTCATCCAGACTCATTAGTGTAACTTTGGTGCTGTAGGCGGCCAGCAGCCGCTGAAGCTCCGTGATATTTCCTTCCCGGGGCGTTCCTTTCGCCAAGCTGTCGAACAGCAGCAGGGTCTGCTGCGGTGCGGGAGCGGAATGTACGGGAACCGGAGCCGGAAGCAGCAGTGCGAATATAACCAGCAGCAAGCCTATGATCCTCTTGCGGTTCAAGCACTCACACCCTTTTCGGCTACGGAATATTCGCCTGCAGGGACGGCAGGGCTCGCGGGAGTCGCGGTTGAGATTTTCTTTTTCAAGAAGAGCCCCCGTCCAATGACGCTTGATACGGTAAAGAAGGTCACCAAGTCAAACGACAACGTAAACAGGAATTCATGCTTGGCAATGTCGGCATCGCCCGCTCCGATAATAGATACAAAGATACCGGACAGCCCCACCAGCATCGTCGCTATAATCAGCAGCAATCTCTGCAGGCCTCTGAAATTCCCGGCTTTCGCTGCCGTCACAAAGGACGGCGTAAAAATCCCTATAATAACCGCCATCCATAAGAGAATAAAGGCGAAGGTTCGCGGGGCCAGCTTTTCTTTAAGCATACTGTAAAGGGTGAAGAAATGGCTTTGCGCGCGAAATTCCTTACCTACTGATTTCTCGTAGTTGCCCATCGCCGCAGGCTTGATGGTATAGGCGCTTTTCGCGGCAGTATCCAGTATAGAGCCCATCTGGGCAGGATTGGCCAGATAATATTTCAGGACCGAGACAAAGCCGTACTGGCTGTAAAAGTCCTTCTCCAGAATGTCCGATTTCACATCAACTGTGCCGTATTGGTCGTAATACGTATTTTCCCTTAGAATCGCGTATTGCTCGTTGATACCAAAGGACTTCAGAGCCGTTTCCGGATTGTCGGATTGCATCATCACCCCGCGGGTCATGGCATGATATTGGTTAATATTCACGAACTCCTTGGAGATGTTCAAATAGGTTGCAACACCCGTGATCATCATCAGCGCCGCAGCAGCAATAGTAAGCCAGCGGAAGAGACGTTCCCTGCGAATCCAGATAAGCGAAAGCGCGAACAGGGAAATCACCATGCCCACCGGAGCATTCTGCTGCTTGGAGGTCGTCAGGATCAGCGTACTGATCAGAAACACCGCCAGCATGGCATAATCATTGTATCTTCCGCGGTAGAGAAGCAGCCATGAGGCGAACATGAACAGCATAGTAATCATCACAATGCTCTCGCCAAAGAAGGAATTGAAATACGCCGTATAGCCGGTATCTCCGAAGATAACAATCGCAATGACCGCGGTGACCATCCCCCGTCTGCGGGACATACGGCAAGTAACAGCCTCTATTAACAGATAAACAGCTGCGACATAAAGAATCAGATAAATGGCTGCCTGAAAGCGGATATCAAAGACCTCTTTGCTGAAGAACAGCTTATTGACTCCAATTGCCAGCTTAATAAAGAGGGATTGGGAGGAGACCAGCATGGAGCTGTTCTCATTATAATATTGATAGATTCCGAACTGTTTAACAAAATAGCCAAAATACTGGCTGTCATAATCCGGCAAGTTGAAGTAGAGGCCGTTGCTGTAGATGATGCGGAAAAAGTCGCCGTTATCGGCCATCCCCACATAGGGAGCCGTAAACAAGGCGAAGACAGTAATGATCAGTACGCCAATGGCCGCTGTCAAAGCAGGGGTTACCGTTAAATTAACAGGGATTAAACCTCTGCGCAAAGGTATTTTCATTGTGTTGTCATCCATGCGGGTTCACCTTCGTTACTATTAGATTAAATTAGTAGGAATAAGCGAGTAAGGCCATAAGATTGTCAAAAGAATAGGCTTGTCCCGTCTCAGGATTTCCGAACCCGCCGTATAGGACACTCCCTGTATCCGTAACTCTAAATTCGTTCATTCTTTCTATACTTCTGCTATAAAGAGAGTCGTCGCCGATCTCTGCGCCAATCATTGCCGTAAGGGCATAAATTGCCGTGGAGCGGATATCATTGGCCGGCTGGCCGTCCCTGGTGTATTGCCCGTACAGCGTTCCCGCCTCTACCTGCTCCTTGATATAGCGGATACTCTGTGGTTTCTGCCGGTCCACCTCAGCCAAATTCAGAATACTCAGCAGCGATTCCACCGTATTGATTTTTTCCGAGCTATAGTTACCTGTCTTATAATTAAATCTCGTTTCATAGAACGGGAACTCATCTGACAGATACCCGTCCTCGAGAATTGTGTTCATGTTGTGTAATAAAATTCCGCGAATTTCGTCATTTATCGACAATTTTTGCAAGACATCCAGATTAATATAACATAAAGTAACAAAGTCATTGGTCACCCGGAAATCATTGTCATAGAAATCGTACATATATCCATCTTTTACATTATTGCGGTAAAAAATCTTAGAATATTCGGCTGCTTCGTTCGTGTATTCCTTGTTGGCAAAGGTGTCTCCTGCTGCATATAGCGCGCCGATCAAGCGTAAATCATCAACGGCGGCATTAAGGGGGTAGTGTTTTTGGAGTTTCGGACTATAACGATAGCTGAAACCGCCCTCTGTACTGAACGTTTGCTTCGCCTTTGCCCATTCTGAGGAGAACAGCTCCTTATTGCCGCTCAGTACGGCGATCCTCATCATGAGTGAAGCAGACTCGCTTAGTACTTCGTGGCCAGTGGCTGCTTCTGCCGTCTGGTCGGTGTCCTGCAAATTCGTATAGACGCCATAAGGACCCGTAAGCTGTTTTGCAATGAATGTGTACAACTCTTGTTCCTCTTTATCTATATGGACGGCTGGTTGGCTCTTCAAGGGAGTAGAGGATGAAGGCAAAGAACCCGTGCTGGTCTCCGGGGAAGATATTGGCTGCTCCCCATTGCTCTTGCAGGAGGCCAATAAACATAGAGACAGCATAATAGCCGCGGCTTGAACGCTTTTATTTCCCAATCTATCACTTCCTTTAGAGATAGCATTAAGGTTTCGATACTATTATAACGGTAATATAAGTCACTAAATGTAGATTAATGTTGATCATTATGTGTCAAAACAATAAAAAATATCTAAATATTTACATTTTATGCGCCGAATAGACAAAAGCCGCCCTACAGGGCATTTACCGGCCCGGGCAGCTTCATTTTTATGCATATAATGGCTCTATCCTTTAATTCTCCGGTACGTCTCCTCATCCGACACAATATATAATCTGGCATCTTGCGGAATGGGTTGATTAAGCTTGCGGTTGATGCTCAGGTCGCTGTGGTCGGACAACAGGGTTGCCCCCTGCGAAAGCAGATCCTGAAAGGCATCTCCATAGGTTTGCCAAGCGGGATTCCGCGGGATCTCATAAATGTCGTCGCCATGCTGGCGGCTGAGCAGCTGGGTGATGACTTCCGAATTCCCCTCCTGCAGTGCGGAACGCACAGCCAATCTGGAGATGGCATCATGCGACAGCACGAACTCATTCACCTGAACATGCCGGAAATTCTGAATATTCTTCTCCTGCATAATCTCTACAGTAGTATGTACCTGCGGCGCGATCCGCTCAATGCTCGAAGCGATCAGCAGCGACTTGCCGTCAATCAGCGAAGCTTCGTCGATCCGGTTGTCACCGAACACAATGGCTGCCCTTGCTTCATGAATGTTGGCCTTCTGCAGAATTTCATCACTGGATGCATCGCCGCTGATAAAATGAACCTGTTCCATATGCTCCAGCGGATGACACCCTGATTCGTCAATAATGACGATCTTGCATTTCGGTGTGTAGCATTGAATCTCTTCGACGGCTGCCTGCGTTTTGCGGCTCCAATTAATCAATACAATATGATCTGCGGCGTGAAAGCTCAAGGTTCCCGCTCCTCTCCTTCTCTGCACCTCTCCCATGGCCTCAACAATCTTCCCGATGACCAAGCTGAGCAGGCCGATGCCGAATACGTACAAAAATATGGTAAACAGCTTCCCCATTACCGAAGTCGCAAAAAAGTCACCGTATCCAACGGTGGCCATCGTAGTCATGACCCAATAGAAGGCGTTGAACCAGTTATGAAATGTACCCGGCTCTAGAATAAACGCGATGGTTGCGCTCAGAACAATAAAAAAAAGGATTATCAGCCCAATCGACTTCTTCTTTAGACGCATCAGCTTTCCAGACATTCTGAGTAAAAAATGCACCCTTCCGCCCCGCTTCCGATGTTAAATAGGGCTGCCGCACCGTGGCCCGGCACGCGCAGCCTTAAATCTGCCGGCCCCCAGCAGGGAGCCCGCTGAATTAAATGATCAGACTGCTGACGGCAAAGGCAGTTCCGATGAATACCAGGCAGAGCATTGTGCCTACGGCCACATTCCCTTGCTCCAGCTGTTCGGAAATCCTGAAATTGGGAGTAAACAGTTCAAAGATCCAGTAAGCGGCGATCAGGCAGACGTAACCTACCGCAAACCATAACATCATGTGCCAGATAGAAGTATTCGTATATGCCGCTACGCCCAGTACGATCGCTGTGGCCAGAAATTTGCCTCCCAGCGCCAAAGCTACCGCCACATTGCCTTTCTTCAATTCCTCCATATCCTTGAACGGAGTCATCAAGCCGAATACAACCATGCCAAGCACCTGAAGCAGAATGATAGTCAGAACGCTGACTATCAAATTAATAACAATCGTCAATTGGCCCACCCCCGAAATTTCGCATAAGCCGAATCATAATCGGCAAAATCATGCACTTCCTCCAGCACCACGGAGGCTGTCTTCTCTTTCTCCAGCGCCGTATAACGCTTGTCGTCAATCGGCTGCTTGATCCGGTTGCCGGAAGGCAGCTCAAGCACGGCGAAGTTTCTTGTCTTCTCCTTGAATTTAGTCTTATAGACTCCGACAAGATCCACATCGGTGGTAATGGATACTTTAAGATTCTTCAGATCCTCTGCAGCCGTCTTCTGGTCTCCATACGATTTAAGCGTGGACCAGGCGGACAGGCGGATCTCATTCTTCTGGTCAGCATCCGTAACCAGCTCGGCATCCATGAACTGCAATGTCCAGATCTTATCCCCGGTGGCATAGTTGCCATCGTTCGGGAGCAGCTCGTTGTCCGGCAAAACCGTCATGTCGCTGCCGATCAAATCCCCCACTGTGCTCTCCACTACCCGGTAATCCCACGGTACACGGGATACACTGTCCGTTGTTTCCGCTGCAGGAGCACCTGTATGAAACACACTGTCCTCATTGCTTGAGCATGCGCTCAGCAGCACCGACAACAGCAGTATTCCAAGGACCGCGCCCAACCGAATTACCCCGAAGCGCCCGGTCCGCCCCCTTCTACTCTTACTCATCTCCAAGTTCCTTCACTCCTAGCGCGATAAAATGACTGGCATTGCCTGTAATCGGTCCGCCTGCCCGCCCGAGCAGGCCACAAGGTTTCCCGTTAATGACGAACATGCCGGTGAGCAGATGAAACTCCCCTTCCGCTGTCTGAATCCGGGCCAATTCGGCTCTTTTCTGATAGACGGTGGGGAATAGTGTACTGCTGTCAAAACCTTCCTCGTCCTGCAGCTCAAGTGTGCCGTTGTCATCGAAGAGACGTACAGAACCGCCTTCACGGCCGAATACAGACTTCGAGACAAAGCTCCCGGAGAATACCGGCTTATTGTAGGTCGGCAAAATATAGCGGGAGATCGCCTCGCGCTCTTCCTCACTAAACAGCAGCCCCAGCTCATACATCCCCCATACCGCCGCAATCAATCCCTTGGACTGCAGCAGGATGCTGTGCGGTCCGTTGAATAACTCCAGCTGTCCGCTCTCTACGGCGTAGGCGAGCGCATCGCCGCCTTCGTCTACGGCCATCCATTCCTTGGGATAGAGGGCGAACATCCGCTGAATTACCCGGTCCTCTCCATCCCGTACTGTCCCTTCATCAATCCATAGATCGAGACAATCCACGCACTTGATATCCAGGCCGCTGTGCTTCACAAGCGCCTCAATCGTGCCGGAGTCTTCCTGATGGGAACCGTAGGCGACACAAGCTGCCGTGTCCGGCCGTTCTGTGCCCCAAGCCGCCGCAAGAAGTCCCTTCATCGCTCCATTGGGGCTGGCGATTCCCGCCTGCTCGCAGATCCAGGGCGTAGCGATGGAGGCCTCCACATAACCGGTAGGTGTATCGGCATTCAATTCCAGCAGCTTAATCGCCCCGTTGTCCGCCACGGCGAAATCGAACCGGGCATAAAGGCTGATGCGGCCCGGCTCCGGCAGCGGGCATTCATCAAGCATCTGCCACAGGACGGGGGGAATGCCGAGCAAATCATATAGATCATGTCTACGGTGGACATAGCGGACTGTTTTGTCCAGTATAGCCCACAGCTTGACCGAGGCTTCTTCAAGTTCCTGGTAAGTCTCGCCGCGCATCACCGCAACGGCATCGAGCCAATATTCTTCATCCTCCAGGTCTGCCCAGGTGAAGCCAAGCTCACGCAGCTTCTCCACTCTTGGCGCCCGTTCCAGACCCGATTGATCCACAAATTGAAAGACACTCTCTGCAGAACTCATCCGCCGAAACCGCTCTTGCTGCTGGAGCTTTTGCCAGCGCTTGATTTTGACGAAGAGGAGCTTGATTTACTGCTGGAGCCTAAACCGCTGGATGTGCCTCCAATGCCGCCTTTCTTCGAGGATGTTCCTCTTCTCGTGATGGAGCCGGTGGAGGAAGTAGAGGTTTTCGGTTTTGCCACAGATCCGGCTACCTTTTTGTTCTGGAAGCTGCCGCTGCTGTAGGTCGGCGGCTTGTAGGTAGTCCGAGTTCCTCCGTAATAGGTCGGCCGGTCATTGTACCAGCCTCTGGAGGAGTAGAACGAGCCGCTGTTAAACAGCATGTGGTACAGCAGCATATCATCCCAGCCGAAACCCGAGCTGTAACCGCCGTAATTGTTAATGACGGTTGTCCCGCCGGAGGTTACTACCCCGCTGCCCTCCTGCACGGTCTCTTCCACATTCTCTTCCGGGTACGGAATACTCCAGTCTACATTTTTATCAAAATAAGCTTTGACCTCTTCGGTGGACCAGGAGACAAGCTTCGGCTCTTCGCCCGAGCTGCCGCTGGCACCCGCCCCGCCCGGTACAAACAGTGCATTGGCCAGCAGCGCAATCCCTAGCGAGGTGGACAATACACGCAGCGGTTTGCCTTCCGCATTGAACAATTTGGACACGGCGGGTTCTTTAGTATTTTCATCTTTTCCCAACATGGGCCCCTCCTTTCCTGACAATTTATCCTTCAGCACGCATCGGAACCAGCAAAAGCTCCAGCTTTCCCTCGTCCACGTTCAGCCGTCCTTCCACTGCCTCATACTCCCGGCTGCCCACTACAATATAATTGACATGTTCCAGGGCAGTAATCATATTCATGCTCCAGGTACGCTCCTCGATGACACGCAGATCGCCTTCCGGCATTTTTTCAAACAGGATGACCTTCATTCCATTATCCACTTATTACCCTTCTTTCCTGATAACTGTTATGCTTCTGATACGCTGTAAGCACAATTTCGTTTCATGAGCCCGCAGTCCATCCCTATCTATTTTATCTGTTAGGGTCCAAGTAAATTCTATGGTATTGGAATAATCTTGGCAATCGGAAATACGTTAATGGAAGTCTGTTCACAATATGTTCCGAACCCGGCTATTCATTGGCAGTCCGGATGGATGCTATTTTGCTCTGTCTATGGAAGGATTCCCTCTGGGGATGGTGTAAGAGATCGTAGTTCCCCTGCCCGGCGTGCTGGTAATCATCAGACCGGTTCCATATATTTTGAGCAGCCGCCTCTGGATATTCCTCAGGCCGATGCCTCCTTCGGAGTGCGTTTCGGACAACACTTGTTCAATCCGTTCCGGAGTGATGCCCACCCCATTGTCAGATACCGCAACAACGAGCTGCCCGGCCAGCAGCTTAACGGACAGATTGACGGTCCCTCCGGCCATTTTCCGCATCAGGCCGTGGTTGATCGCATTCTCCACCAGCGGCTGGATGCTGAGCGGAGGGACCAGTTCGTGGAGACCTTCCGGCACATCCAACTCGATATTCAGCCGCTCATCGAATCTCGCCTTCTCCAGCGCAAGATAGGACCTCACCAGCTCCAGTTCCTTTCCAATCGGCACCGTCTGCCCGCGGTTCTGGAAATCAAAGCTGCTGCGCAAATATTGGCTGAGATCAAGCAGCAGATCGGTCGCCTTATCCGGATCATCGGAACAAACCGAGATAATGGCATTAAGCGCGTTGTACAGAAAATGAGGTTTGATTTGGGCCTGCAGGAAGGCAATTTCCGTCTGTACCGACGTACGGATGGACTTGCGCATATCCAGCAGCGTCTTCACACGTGCCCTGAATTCCCGCAGCTCTACCGGCTTGCTTAAGTAATCATTGGCCCCCGCCTCAAAAACAGCCTGAATATCTTCCGGGCGGCTGCTGCCTGTCAGTACTAGGATCGGCAGCTCGATAAAACAAACCGCTCGCGAATCGCCTTGCATAACACCAGTCCCGGCATTTCAGGCATTATCCAATCCATAATGATCAAGTCCAGTTCGGGATGATTCTGCATTTGTATAATCGCATCGGGTCCGCTGCCTGCGGTAATCACTTTATGCTGCTCCAGCTGCAGCGCATTGGCCAGCACCTGGAGATTGACCGGATCATTGTCGACAACAAGGATATAGCAGCATTCCCCCTCAAGGGGAAGCGCATGCTCTTCTCCTGTAGACTCCAAAGCCGATGCCGACTCCCAGCCGGTAATCTCCAGATAGTCCTGATCCAGAAACGCTGTTCGTTTCTGCAGTATCGGCATCGTGAAGCGGAATACCGAGCCTTGACCCGGTTCAGACTCGGCTTCGATTCTCCCTCCGTTCAACTCTACCAGCTTTTGGGTGATGCTGAGGCCAAGGCCGTTTTCCCGGTAAGTTTTTTGGGCGGCCGCCCCTTGCGGATCGTACGCGTCAAAAATGGTACGCAGGCGCTCCGGAGCGACCCCTAATCCAGTATCTGCTACAAGGATAGTAACATACTCTTCTTTAACCTCGGCAGACAGGGTTATCACACCCTGAGGGGTATTATTCACAGCATTTGACAACAGGTTGAATAAGATTTGTGACAGCCGCTGCTCATCTGTTTCCAGCAGCGGGAGAGACTCCGGCAGGTTCAGCTTGAAGACCAAGCGGGAATTGCCCGATACATGGCGGGTAACCTCCATTACGGAAGAAGCTACCCTCCGCAGGTCCACCGCCTGCCGCCGCAGAAAGAAATCCCCGTGATTCAGCCTGGCGAAATCCGACATATCATTAATTAATGCAGACAGCCGCCTGCCCGTAGAGACTATCATGGACAATTGACCGGTTTGCTCAGGAGTTAAAGCCCCGGCTGCACCCTCGGCCAGCGTCTGTGCAATGTTTACAATGCCCTGCAGCGGCTTCCGCAGCTCCTGCGAGGTATCTGCCATAAAGTCGTCCTTCAGTCCGTCGAGCGTCAGCAGCCTGCGTGACAGCTGCTCCACTTCCAGGAAAGAGGCAGCGTATTTGCGGGTCATTAGCGCAGCTTGAAAGAATCCGAACAGAATGATCTCGTAGGAGGTAATGACATAGCTGAGGGCAAGGCCGGTAAACGTAAGCAGGTAACATAAAATGACGATGCTTAAGCTCTCAATACTGACCATCATGAAGAACATGTTTTGCGTATTTTGTTTCGTACCTTTAACCATGGAATAGAGGACAAAGCTCAAACTTATGGAGCCCCAGGTCAAGAGCAGCCCCTCAAGATAGCTGAACCAGTAAGCAGGCACAAATATAGCGATAAGCAGCAGGACGACAGTGATCACCTTAGAGGTCTTGATGACCGCCGGAGGCATTGGATAGTTCACCGAGTGGGCAACATATCTGAGCAGATAAAAATAAACCAGCGTGGATGAAGCCAGCTGCAGCTTGAGTACAATTTCATAAGGCAGGCCCGGAAGCGCGAAGGAGATCAGCTTCTCCCCGTGGGTCAGTACATAGACAAAGGCCGCTGTGCAAAATAATCCCAAATTTAAAGTGATGCCCCGGCTTTCCTTTACTCTGGAGAACATCAGCAGAAATAAGGAGAGGGCAAAAAAACCAAACAGCGTTGCACCGTCCACAAAAAGAGCGAATTCACGGTGTTTCAGAATGTCTGACTGATAGCCAATCACGATCGGCAGAACGATCCCGCCGGAAGAGTAGCTGTAGTTGGCCACCTGGACAATAATCTCCAGCTTGTCGCCGGACACGGCAGCGAATCCCATGTAGGGGTAGTTTTCTTGCCGCCCCTCAGAAGAGGAGGCAGACGGACTTCCACTGCTGCCGATCTCCTGTCCGTTCACAAACACCTTGCTTGCCGTGCGGATATTAGCCGTCCGAAGGCCGTAAATAACATCCTCTCCATAGGGAATCATGGCCTGCAGCCGATAGGTGGCATAACCTCTGGCTTCTGGGCTGCCGGTATCTGACAGATAGCGGTTCCATTTGTCCGGCACCTCGATTATGGTAGAAGCCGGCACTCCCGCCCCGCCCGGATCAGCTTGGCTGAAATCCCCCGGCGTCAGCAGCGCATCGCGGTATAATTCCCATTCCCCGTTCAGCTTCACCACGCCGTCATGGCGGAAATCCCAAGCCCGAAGATCCATGACCCCTTGGCGGGAGACCGGTATATCTTGCTGGCCCGTAAAAAGATGAAGGACCGAAAGCAGCGGCAATAGGGATACCAGCAGCAGACTCCCGAGAATACGCTGCCAATATTTCAGCATATTTCCTCCCCCTTTCTAAAAAAAGCCGATTCCATTTATTTCGGAACCGGCGGTAATTCTTATTAGAGGTGCATATTGGAATTACTTTGCATCCTGCACGGTGGCAGGAGCTGTATTATCCTGTGTTTTGGATAAGAACAGATTAAGAATGATCGCAGTGAGCGACCCGGAAACAATACCATTTTGCAGCAGCATTCTGGCAAACTCCGGCAGTTGGTCGAACATGGAGGGCAATACCGCCGAGCCCAGGCCGACAGCGATGCTGCAGGCGGTAATCAGCAGGTTGCCATCCTTGCGCAGATCGACCTCGGAGAGGATCGACATTCCGGAAGCCGCGACCGAACCGAACATTACGATCATTGCCCCGCCGAGTACCGCATTCGGCACGATTGTGGTTAACGCAGCCAATTTAGGCAACAGTCCCAGCACAACCATGATACCGCCGGCGGCAAAAATCACATTCCGCGTCTTGACACGGGTCAGTGACAGCAGTCCGACGTTCTGGGAGAATGCGGTATACGGGAAGGCATTAAACAGCCCTCCAAGCATTATGGCGAGACCTTCAGAGCGGAGGCCGTTGACAATCTGCTTCTGCTCGACCTTCTGGTCTGTAGCCTTGCCTACGGCAAAGTAAACGCCGGTCGATTCTACCATGGATACGATATTTACGATAATCATCGTGAAAATGGCCGTAACGTTAAACTCGGGCCAGCCAAAGTAGAACGGCTGGGCCACGCTGATCCAAGAGGCAGAACCGACAGTGGAGAAATGTACAATGCCCATAAAGTAGCCGATAGCTGTCCCGACAACCAGACCTACCAGTACAGAAACGGAACGCAGGAACCCGGTCGTCAGCCGGTTCACAGCGAGAATCACCAGCAGTGTAATCAAGGCCAACAGCAAATTGCGGGGTTCTCCGAAATCAGGTTGTCCCTGCCCGCCGGCCACATTATTCATAGCAACCGGAATGAGCGACAGCCCGATAATGGTCACCACGGAGCCGGTTACCACGGTCGGGAAGAACTTCAGCAGCTTTCCATAGATCGGGGCGGCAAACACAACGAACAATCCCGATATAATAATCGCACCATAGGCTGTTGCCAGATTGGAATCCAAGGCGATGGCAATAATGGGACTGACCGCAGTAAAGGTGCAGCCCAGCACCACCGGCAGGCCGCTGCCGAAATATTTGCTGCCCATGACCTGCAGCAGCGTGGCCAGTCCGCAAGTGAACAAATCCGCAGCAATGAGGTAGGCCATTTGTGTTCCATTCAGGTTCAGCGCCCCTCCGACAACAAGCGGCACAATGACCGCGCCGGCATACATGGCCAGCACATGCTGGAGTCCTAATGCGAAGACTTTTTGTTTGCTTAACATCCTGCACTCTCCTTGATCATTTCTTTAATATCAGCAGTATTGTCTATAAAATGAACTTCTCCAGGCGCCATGGAAGCGATTCGTGCCAAGGCATGCACGGGGATTCCTCTTTTCTCCAGCAAACTGCGTCCTTCCTGAAAGCTCTTCTCGATCACGCAGCCCACGCCAAGCAGCTCTGCACCGGATTCCTCCACGATATCAGCCAGTCCCACCAAAGCAGCGCCCGTAGCCAGGAAATCATCGACGATCAGCACTTTGTCGCCCGGGCCCAGATATTTCTGCGAGATGCTGATCCGGTAATGCTCTTGACGGGTAAAGGAATGTACCGGGGCCGAATAGACGTCCTCCGACTGCGTGATAGCTTTCTTCTTCTTGGCATAGATGAATGGCACCTTTAAGGCAATGCCTGCCGCCATCGCAAACTGAATTCCGCTGGCCTCAACCGTCAACACCTTCGTAACCGGGAGATGCCCGAAGATCGTCTTGAATTCCTGCCCGATCTGCAGCGCAAGCTCCGTATCCACCTGATGGTTCAGAAACGAGTCTACTTTCAGCACCGTATCCGACAGAATCAAGCCCTCTTCTCTGATGCGTTCCTCTAATATTTTCATTACTGCGAGTGATCGCTCCTTTGATATGATCTGATGAATTCTTTGAATCGTGACAAGTGGAAACATATAAATTCTTATCTTTAAATAAAAAAGACAGATCCCCTTGAGTGTTTCTCAAGTGAATCTGTCCCTCTGGGTTTTTGTCCCTAAGTGGTGTAACACATAAGCAGTGTCCGCATCGCTTGGACCAGCCCTTCTTATGCCGCGGCACAAAAAACGGAACCCTAGATGCGCTATTTCACTCATAGTCGGATAATTACAGTGGTTATCCGGTAGAAACTTATGGGCCATATTCCCAAGATTATATGAGTTGTTTATGAAAAGTCGTAGTAAATACCTTGTATATCTTACACGCTCTGTCCGAACCTTACAAGCAAAATTTTAAGCATTATTTCATCCATTTATGACATATTTTCATGAAATACATATGTTTTCAATCAGCCTATTAGGCAAGCGTTTGTTTCTAAGCACACTCCGCCCGTATTGCTCACGATTTCCGCCCCCATGCATTTATGATAAGGAAAACTACTCAGAGAGGAACGATACGGGTGGCCAAACAAAAGGACCGGATTGTCGTTATTATTCAAAAGGGAAAACGGCGGATTGTTACACGGACGCCGCTGGCGGGAGTAGACCGGCTCGTATTTGTCATCAATAATCAATACACCAACGCAGCCAATACCACCCAAATTGCCAGCGGTGCGGGACGAAGCAGCGCAGCCGGCAGCAATGCGGCCATTGCTTCCCCTTATACACGCCAGCAGCAGAGCGTCGGCGCCGGAGGAGATGCCGCTAACCTGGGGAGCAAAGGACGAAACGGAGGCAAACATCCTCTCCCTTTGATTTGTCCGCGCGGCAAGGAGATCGTCGTTGTCATCAACAACCAGACGGTCAAGCTCCCTAAAGGCAGCATGAGTTCATCGGCGACACAGGTAGGCAGCGGCGGCGGAACATACAGTACAGGCGGAACTAACTCTGCCATCGACAGCCCCTATACACGCCAGCAGCAGGCGGTCGGCGGGGGCGCAGGAGGCCATGCCCTGAACAGGGGTTCAGCCAAGCACCGCCAGGGAAAAAGACGGTCCCGTTAACTTTCGTCCGCAATTCATAGAGTAATCTGAGAGTAACGCCAGTAAATCCTGTTTTTTTGCGGATATGCCGGCGTTTTCTCTCGCCTTCCCCTATCGCCTCCTCTCTATTAAAAGTATAATTAAAGGTGATTCGTGATACTAACTGGACAAAGGACGGGCGAGCATGACAATAAAACAACGGGTTTGGTTAGCATCATTTGCCTTTATCCTTTTTCTCAGCAGCATGATTGCTGTATCTATAATTTATCTTGAAGGGGTTCCTCTACTCCTGTCTTTAGCATTCGGTGCAGCCGGCATTATTCTTGGAAGTGGACTCATGATGAGTATCCAGCGGAACATCCGCCGGGGTCGGGATAGGATTATGAAGCTATCCGTAGATATTGCGCAAGGCACCCTTGATTCCTCCGCAATCAGCCCCGAAACTGGAGATGATTTCGGGCAGTTGGCGCATTCCTTTCACGCTTTAGCCGTTAATCTGGAGCACAAGACCACAGAAGAACGCAGCCTGCGGCTCCAAGCCGAAGAGCAGGCCTGGATCAATACCCAAGTTACAGAAATGGCCCTGATGCTTCAGGGATCGGTACATTTAGAGACCACAGCCCGGGTTTTTATCGGCAAGCTGAGCGCCGCTGTCGGCGGAACCTACGGAGCGGTCTATCTGAAGCAAGGGGACAAGCTGCACTTCACCGCCGGTTATGCCTTCGATGAAGCCGCTAGCCGCCGCGAACCCTTTGCGCTTGGCAGCGGACTGGTTGGACAATGCGCACTCGATCAGAAGATGGTCGTGCTGCATGATCTGCCGGAGCATTACATCCGCGTGCATTCCGGACTGGGTGAAGCTGCCCCCACTACGCTGATCCTGGTTCCTGTCATTTATGAGCAGGATGTTGTCGCCGTAGTCGAGCTGGCTACCCTGAACACATTGGCTGACAAAGAGTACGAATTGATTAAACGGACCGGCCAGAACATGGGCGTGCTGATCAATACTTTGGCAGACGTGGCCAGAATCGAAGAGTTGCTGGGTGAAACCCAGCTGCAGAAGGAAGAGCTGGAAACCCAGACAGAGGAACTGCAGGCCCAGACGCAGGAGCTCGAAGCGCAAACCGAAGAGCTGCTGGCACAGACCGATGAGCTGCGTTCACAGACCGGGCAATTGCAGGCGCAGGGAGAAGAACTGCAGATGCAGGCAGACAGCCTGCTGACCTCGAATGAGCAGCTGCAGCTGCAGATGGAATTGACGGAAGAGC
The DNA here is from genome assembly GCF_051594305.1 of Paenibacillus sp. IHBB 3054. Classification (NCBI taxonomy): domain Bacteria; kingdom Bacillati; phylum Bacillota; class Bacilli; order Caryophanales; family Paenibacillaceae; genus Paenibacillus; species Paenibacillus sp. IHBB 3054. The sequence goes on from NZ_JBOFBG010000048.1 coordinate 25,619, forward strand.
AAAAAGCCGAAATTGAAGCCCAGGCCGACGAATTAAAGCTGCAGACGGAAGAACTTTTTGCCTCTAACCAAGATTTGCAGAAGCAGATGGAGATTTCCGAACGGCAAAAGGAAGAAATACAGGCACAAGCCGACGAGCTGCTGGCGCAAACCGAAGAACTTCAAGCGCAGACGAAAGAACTTCAGGCGCAGACGGAAGAGATCTCGGCCGCAAATATTCACCTGCAGCAGCAAATCGAACTGACCGAGCAGCAAAAAGAGGAAATCAAAACCCAGGCGGAAGAAATCTTCATGGCCGCCCAGTACAAATCAGAATTTCTAGCCAATGTATCGCATGAGCTTCGCACTCCGCTGAACAGCCTGCTGATTCTGTCGCAGATTCTTGCCGAGAACAAAGAAGGCAATCTTGGCCTTAAGCAGCTTGAATATGTGCATACCATTTTCTCCGCAGGCAAAGATCTGCTGCAGCTGATCGACGAGATTCTCGATTTGGCCAAGCTTGAGGTAGGCAAGATGACCGCTGTCCTTGAACCGGTCTCCTTGCATGATCTAAGCAACCACCTGTTCCGCCACTTTGAGCAGCAGGCCAAGAAAAAGAATATCCGCTTTGATGTCCATTGTGACAGCAGGCTGCCTGACCATCTCATGACCGACGGCCACAGGCTGCAGCAAATCATCAACAATCTGTTATCGAATGCCGTTAAATTCACTCCGGAGCAGGGCTCCGTCTCTTTATCTATCCGCATGAGCGGAAATGAGGCGGTCTTCTCCGTCAGCGACACCGGTATCGGGATTCACGAATCCAAGCTGGAGAGCATCTTTGAGGCCTTTCAGCAGGCGGACGGCACAATCAGCCGCAAATATGGGGGAACCGGTCTTGGCCTGACCATCTGCCGCGAGCTTTCCACCATGCTGGGTGGAAGAATTGAAGTTGAATCCACAGAAGGCAAAGGCAGCACCTTCTCCTTGACTATTCCCGCTGTTGAGCCGGAGGGTAACGCTCTTGCCCAGGCAGCTGAGACGTTCGCAGCTGCCGCCAGCAGCGAGCTTCTCAATCCGGACACCAGCAGCCAGGAGAATACCGCCTTCCGGGAATCCTTCGTGCCCGATATTTCCATATCCAATCCGAAGCTGCTGCAGTTCGCTGAAATGGAGGATGACCGGGGAAATCTGCTCAGCGATGACACGCTGCTCCTGATCATTGAAGAAGATGCCGAGTTCGCGGCCATTCTGCTGCAGCTGGCCCGCAGCAGAGGCTTCAAGGCGATCGTCGCCTTTCAGGGCGATCAGGGTCTGGCTCTGGCACATGCCTACAAGCCGGATGCCATCCTGCTCGACCTGCATCTTCCCGTCCTTGACGGCTGGTCAATCATCAGCCGCCTGAAGAGCCGGCCGGAGCTGCGTCATATTCCGGTGCATGTGATCTCAACCGCCGAAGAGAATCAGCAGAGCCTGGCCATGGGCGCACTCTCCTTCTGGAAGAAGCCCAGCGATCAGGCCGAGCTGGAAGCTGCCTTCCTGCAGATTGAAACCTATATCAGAAGGCCGGTGAAAAGCCTGCTAATTGTTGAGGACAACAAGGATCTGCGCAGCAGCCTTGTAGAGTTCATCGGGCATCCCGATGTACGCATTGTCGCAGTGGGGACAGGGCGGGAAGCATTGGAGCAGCTGGTGAGCCATCATTTTGACTGCATGGTCCTTGATCTGGGCCTGTCGGATATCAGCGGCTTCGATTTGCTGGAGCAGGTCAAAACCAACCGCAAATTGCAAACCCTGCCGGTCATCATTTATACGGGCAAGGACCTCAGCAAGGGCGATGAACAACGTCTGAAGCATTATGCCGAGAGCATTGTCATCAAGAACGTGCGCTCCATGGAGCGGCTGTACGACGAAACCGCGCTGTACCTGCACCGCAAGCATGCCGATCTGCCGCCGGACAAGCAGCGCCTGATCGAGAAGCTGCACAATCCGGAAGCGGCTTTTGCCGGGAAGAGCATCCTGCTCGTGGATGATGATATGCGCAATATCTTTGCGTTATCAAGTGTCCTGGAAGGTTATAATATGGATATCAGTTTTGCGCAGAACGGCAAAGAAGCGTTACGGCATCTGGAGCAGCATCCCGAGACCCAGCTTGTTTTTATGGATATTATGATGCCGGAAATGGACGGGTACGAGACGATGAAGCATATCCGTGCCATGCCGGAGTATGATCAGCTTGTGATTATTGCCCTGACCGCCCGGGCTCTGGAAGAAGACAGGGTTAAATGTCTGCAGGCTGGCGCTTCCGATTATATCTCCAAACCGATTAATACCACCCAGCTGGTTACTGTACTGAAGGTGTGGTTAATTCAATAATTACCAGACAGACTTCATATTTTAGAAATTTTAGCTGGCTGTGGGAGGCAATATGGATTATCCTGTGAATATTTTACTTGTTGATGACCGTCCGGATGAATTTCTGTCCATTCAGGCGCTGCTTGCAGACACTCCTTACCAGCTAATTGGCGCCAGTTCTGGCATGGATGCCTTGAAATGCCTGCTGGAGCAGGAATTCGCTCTTATTATTATGGATGTACTGATGCCGGACATGGATGGTTTCGAAACGGCCAAGCGGATTAAAACGCGCCAGAAATCGCGGGATATCCCCATTATATTTCTAACCGCACTAACCTCCGAGCTGGAGAATTATATGATGGCGTACACGGCGGGAGCGATTGATTTTCTGACCAAGCCCTTCCACCCTATTGTCCTGAAAAGCAAAATAGACGGCTTTGTCCGCCTGTATCAGACCCATAAGGAACTGCAGATCAAATCGCAGGAGCTGGAAGTGGCAAATGTCATCCTTACTGAATTGAAGGAGACTGCCGAGGTTGCCCTGAGGATCAAGAGCGGGTTTCTGGCCATGATGAGCCATGAAATCCGCACCCCTTTGAATGGAATTATTGCAATGTCGGATGTGCTCAGAACTTCAGAGCTGAAGACAGACGATCTGGAAATGGCAGAAATTATTCATACCAGCGGTCATGCACTCCTGTCCGTAATTAATCACATTCTCGATTTCACAAAGATTGAATCGGGCAAAATGGAGCTGGACTACGAGCTGTTCAACCTGCATGCCTGCCTGAAAGAAACGATGGATCTGTTCAGCGCGCTCGCCAAGGAACGCAACCTAAGTATGGAACTGGATATCGACCCGGCGATTCCCGCGCTGCTGGTTGGCGATCCCAACCGTCTTAGACAGGTCCTGAACAATCTGATTGGCAATGCCATCAAGTTCACGGCAAGCGGCGGTGTAAAGGTACATACCCGTCTCAGACAATCGCTGGATGGAGTTCTGCAGCTGGAGTTTGTGGTTGAAGATACGGGCATCGGCATTCCGGCGGATAAAATGGGTTATTTATTTCAGCCCTTCACACAGATCGGTGCCACCATCAACCGCAAGTTCGGCGGAACCGGCCTTGGGTTGTCCATCTGCAAAATGCTGGTTGAACTCATGGGCGGCACCATCTATGCCAAACAGGGCAGCGAACAGGGCGCCGTATTCATTTTCACCATTCAGGTTACCGAAGGCCAGCCGGACTAGTCCGCTTAAGGGAACACAGAAAAACCGCAATCGCTCCATTCCTTGGAGGCTTGCGGTTTTTTGTGTCAGTCTGGCAGGTTCTATGGTTGTAAAAGAGAGGGCGATCCCGTTATCCTGCGCTTACTTATTCACCGTATCCACCGGCAGGAGCTGGATGGGCAGCGATATATTCCAGGGCATTGTAGATCAGTTCCGCTGCTTCTGCGCGGGTAATCTCCTTGGCCGGATGGAAATTGCCCGCGTTGTCCAGACTGGCGATTCCAAGGGCAAGCGCCCGCTGAATGGAGCCGTCGTAACCGCCCGTAAAATCAGCTCCGTCGGCAATATCCACCGGCATGAGCTTGATCATCGGAAGGTTGCTGTGCTTCTCAATCGCCAGCATCAACTGATGGGTGAATTCTTCCCGCGTCCAGTTCTCCGCAGGGTCCAAATCTGCCGGCAGGCCAATATTGTTATTGGCAGCGATAATCAGCGCATCTGCATACCAAGCTGTATTGCTGGCATTCGTGAAATAGTCCGTCGCCTGCGGGGCTTTGATGAAGCGAACCATGTCGATATTCAGATCCAGGGCGTTGACGATTAGTTGAATGCCTTGGGCAGCAGTAACCGGAGCATTCGGCAGGAATTTACTATCAGTGACCCCGTGAATGATCCCCTTCTGCTGCAGCTCTTCAATTTTTGCTTTAGCCGGGATACCGGCCAGATCCTGAAAAGAAGCGGCGGCTGCAAAGCTCTGCCCGGCAAAAGTCAACGTCAGCACTGCCGCTGCGGACAGCACAAGCTGTTTGAATGTATGATTATTCATGTCTACTCACCTCACGGTAGTTTTACTTGCTTGATCGTGCCTTCTTTCTACCAGACGGAGCCGATTATAAAAAGTTGCAGTTCATCTGCTGCTATTGGAACGTAGGACAGCCCCGGCTCAATGCGTCATTTCCGCACAGAGCCGGGGCTGTTCGTCTGTCTTAGTGTTAGGGTCTCTTTAATCAGCTACATGGAATTGCAGCCTCCCTGAATAGGCGCGGGTCCGGCAGTGGACCGCTTGCTACTCTACGCTGGCCGTCTGTACGTCCAGCTTTTTGTGGTTCAGCACATTGTCCTCCAGAACGGCAAATTTATCGCCATATTCCCTGATGATATGCTGTTCCCCCCAAGCGCAGAGGGAATCCAGAATCGACCGCAGCGACAAGCCGTATTCGCTGAGCTCATATTCCACTTTAGGCGGCACCTGGTTGTAGCTGATCCGGTTGACGATGCCGTCCTGCTCCAGCTCGCGGAGCTGCTGGGTAAGCATCTTCTGTGTAATATTCGGCATATGGCGCTTCAAATCACTTGTCCGCATCTTGCCGTGGGTCAGGTGGCAGAGGATAACGCATTTCCATTTGCCGCCGATCACCTCCAGCGTCGCTTCCACGGAAATATTATATTTTTTAGCCATGAGGATTCCTCCTGAAAAGTTTGGTGAGCTTTGTCTTCAAACACACCTGCGGGTACTTTTTGGTACCTATAGCACTAAAAAGTACGTACTATCCTTTAACGTCCTGGTAATCCATAATAGCACTTACCGGCCGGTGATTACCATACTGTAGGAGTGGAAAACATGTTCTTAGATAAAAAAAGAAGCACCCTGGCGCTGCTGGCTTTGGCGATCAGCGCCTTTGCGATAGGAACAACCGAGTTTGTCAGTGTCGGCCTGCTGCCGCTCATTGCTGATGACCTGCATATATCCGTAACTACTGCGGGATTGACCGTCACTCTATATGCGCTGGGTGTTACCTTCGGCGCACCTGTGTTAACGTCGCTGACCACGGCGGTCTCGCGCAAAACCCTGCTGCTGGCGCTGATGGTTCTGTTCATCGCCGGCAACAGTCTGGCCGCTGCTGCTGACGGAATTGCCATGCTGCTAACCGCACGGGTCATTTCGGCCCTCTCACATGGCCTGTTTATGTCCATTGCCTCAACCATTGCTGCCGATCTCGTGCCCGAGGACCGCAGGGCCAGCGCCATTTCGGTGATGTTCACCGGACTTACGGTTGCTACCGTAACCGGAGTGCCGCTCGGTACATTCCTCGGGCAGCAGCTTGGCTGGCGGGCTGCCTTTATCGCCATAGTCATTACCGGCCTCGTCGCGCTGATCGGGAACCTGGTTCTCGTTCCCTCCGGTCTGCGCAAAGGCACGAAGACGCCTTTGCGCGACCAGGTCAAGCTGGTGACGAATGGCCGCTTGCTGCTCGCTTTTGCAATTACAGCTTTGGGATACGGCGGCACCTTTGTCGTCTTCACCTATTTATCGCCTCTGCTGCATGATATCAGCGACTTCAAGGAAAAGACGGTTGCCGTCATTCTGCTGGTGTACGGCATCGCCATCGCCATCGGCAATGTGATTGGCGGCAAGGCAGCCAACCGCAAGCCGATGAATGCCTTGTTCTATATGTTCGCCCTGCAGGCTGTCGTTCTGCTGGTCTTGGCCTTCACGGCACCCTTTAAGGCCGCAGCACTGGTCACCATCTTCTTCATGGGGCTGCTCGCATTCATGAACGTACCGGGCCTGCAGGTTTTTGTCGTAATGCTCGCCGACCGGTATGCGCCAAGCGCCAGAGATATCGCCTCTGCTGTCAATATTGCCGCCTTTAACGCCGGCATTGCCATCGGAGCATACCTTGGAGGGCTTGTCACCGATCATATGGGACTGATTCATACCACATGGGTAGGATCAATCATGGTATTTGGGGCTGTAATCCTTACCGCCTGGAGCCGTGCGCTGGAACGAAAAGACGAGCTTACACTTCAGACTGAAGCCGCCTGATCACCTGCCGCTCCATACAATCCTGTTTCAAATACACAAAGTACAAACTGCAAATCACTAATCACATTACATTCTGGAGGTTATTATATGATGGCACAGCATTTACAGGATACGACTAAACTGCAGAACGGCGTGAAGATGCCCTGGCTAGGATTGGGAGTCTTTAAGGTCGCCGACGGGGAGGAACTGGTACTGTCCGTGAAGCAGGCCATTGCCCATGGCTACCGCAGCATTGATACCGCTGCCGCATATCAGAACGAACGGGGCGTTGGCCAGGCGATAGCCGAGGCTATGAAGGATAACGGACTGAACCGTGAAGAACTGTTCATCACCTCCAAGGTCTGGAACGCTGATCTCGGCTACGATGCAACACTTGCCGCCTACGAAGCCAGTCTGGAGAAGCTGGGCCTGGAATATCTGGATTTGTATCTCATCCATTGGCCGGTACAGGGCAAATACAAAGAGTCCTGGCGGGCGCTGGAAACGTTGTACACAACGGGCCGGGTCAAAGCGATCGGCGTCAGCAACTTCCAGATTCATCATCTGGAGGATGTGATGAAGGATGCCGTAATCAAGCCGATGGTCAATCAGGTGGAGCTGCATCCATACTTGTCCCAGCAGCCCCTGAGAACCTTCAGCAAGGAACAGGGCATCCAGATCGAAGCCTGGTCGCCACTCATGCAGGGACAGCTGCTGGAGCAGCCTGTACTGAAGGAAATCGCCGCCGCATACGGCAAATCCGTAGCACAGGTTATCCTGCGCTGGGATCTGCAGCATGGCATTATCACGATTCCGAAGTCAACGAAGGAACAGCGGATTATCGAGAATGCTGCTTTGTTCGACTTCCAGCTCAGCGATGAAGATATGAGCCGGATTGACGGGCTGAACCGCGATGAGCGGGTCGGTCCGGATCCCGATAACTTTGATTTCTAAGCAGACACCGCGCTAGAATCGCTACAATAAAAGAAACGACGGCAGCCATGGACAAGAATAAAGTCCTAGACTGCCGTCGTTTTATATTTCTCCTTCGGATACCGGAAATAATTCGCCAAATAATGCCTAACGAATGGGGCGTGTATAATAACATATGAGGTGAATTGCAATGACCCCTACCGAGCATCAACCTACCTACACCATCGGGCAGGCTGCTTCCATGGTTAACACTACTGTTAAAACCCTTCATTATTATGATGAAATTGGCCTGCTGCGGCCTTCAAAACGCACTGAAGGAGGGCATCGGCTATACTCTGCAGCAGATTTATGGACATTGGAGCTTATTGGAACCTTGCGCTATGTTAATTTCAGCCTTGAAGATATACGCAAAATGATTTCAGGAGAGCTCAGCATGACAGAGGCTCTAAACCTGCAAATTGATGCATTAGAGGTAGAGCTTGGTGCGATCTCCTCGATGCTCGCTATTTTGAAACAAGCGAGACAACGCACCATTCATAATAGCTCAGAGGATTCCATGCATTATATTGCCGATCTGGTTGCTTCACGCTCTGCCCATTCTGTAAAACGCCAACAATTTATCAATAATAAAATAGAAGAGACAAAGCTGTTAGAGGATCTGCCAGAAGATTGGCAAGCATCATTTATGCATCTCTTCAACAAATATATTATGAAGGAGTCCAAGCTAACCGCCCGCCAGACACAAGCATGGATAGAGCTGCAAAAATTGATGAACGATTCAACATATATGGAGGAACTAGCCAGTTGTGAGCTTCCATTCTTCCGTATGGCGCTTCATCCCCAGCATCAAGCCCACGATTGGATTGGGCAAATGGAGCAAATCCGCCTTCGCACCCTGGAAGCAATCCAGCACCAATGGCCGCCAAGCAGCCCTGCAGTCCAGACCCTTACACATGACTTTCTTTTACTATATGCAAATGTGGAGGAGCTTGGTCAGCCTGACGAGTTCATCCCAAGACAAGCCCGGCATCTGCTGGACTCCGTAACGGAGCGAATCTTGCGATTTAATAAGCTCTGTACCATTGTAAACCCGGAGTGGCAAGATATTACGGGTGGAATGGAACTGTTGATGCAGGGCATGCAAGCATTATTGGCCAAGAAGAGGAACAATTAATTTCCACGCTCCAAGTTGTATCCCTCGTGCTCTCCGGTCTCTTGATTCAATAGCTGTAAGGGCTGCCCCTTTAAATAGTGATTAAAGAATTCAAGTGTAAGCTCATTCACTAGGCGTTGCGTCCCTCTTGGATCTACACCCTGCATCCATTCCAGCAATGGAGAGATTAGGTAAAGGTCAGAGAAGCTCAAGTGCAGCGTATTGTTTAGAGTAATCCAGTAATTCCCTCCTGCTGCTACCGGCTCATATCGTGCATAGACTTCCTCATAATAGGCCTCTGCCTCCGAACGGGTTGTTCCCATTGCAGCAATTTGATCCTCACTCATAACACTGGTTCCAGCTAAAGTGCTATCTGCACTTAGCATGAGAAATGGCTTCCCTACTCCTTCTACTGGAATGCGCTTTTCTCCAAATAACACGCCATCCATATTAATGCCTGCCTTTATGCGGGCATCATCCATCAACATCTGCAGCGTAGTAGCTCCACCAAAGGAATGTCCGAACATTCCAAGACGCTCCAGATCGAGATGTCCCGTAAACCGATCATCTGAATCGTTTCCATTAAGGGCTTCCAGCTCATTCAGTACAAATTTAACATCCTTCACCCATGTTTCATTGAGCTTGTCCATAAAATCAAACTGCAGCTCTTCAAACCCCTTCCTCCCTTGGGAATCAAACAAAGCAACCCTGCCATCAGGAAAAACTGAAGCCAGACTGCTGTAGGTATGATTAATGCCAACCACGATGTAGCCCTGGCTCACGAGCTGCTCTACCTGAAACGTATTTTGACTCTCATATCCATGCAGCCCATGGGAGAAAATAAGCACGGGATAAGAAGCTTCCTCTTCTGATAATGCTGCTTGCTCTACTGCATGTGTACGAACATATTCTAAGCTGGTGAAAAGCGGTTGGGGAAGACCTAATACCTCCTGAAATGCCTCAGCATAAACCTTAGGGTCAGGCACATAGGGTGAAGTTGTTCCCTGAGCTTCCTTATCTGCAGGGTACCAAATCTGTACTCTCAACTCCCGGTCGCTGCCTCTTCCGGCAGCAAAGGTTTCTTCTCTGGCCTCATCCACCCACGAATACGTAACAGTTCCTATACCGTAGGCTCCCTCTGGGTTATCAAAAGTGAAGATAGGAAATAATAGCGGCATTGCTACGCTAATTCCTCCATAGCACACCACACCCAGCCAAACCACTACCCGAAAAAGCAAGCGGGGTTTGGTTGCTTCACTGCTTCCTTGAAAGCCTCCGGCTTTCCTTGCACCTGTAATCCGTCTCCATAGCAAGACAAGTAACGGTGAAACAATCAATACATACGCTGGGATTAGCGGCCATCGCAAGCCTTCAAGCAGCCAATGAATTAGAAATAAAGCACCCGATACAGTAACAGCTGCCCATAGCATAGGTCGTGACTTTTTGGCGCCAAGCAGCAACCCTATAAGCAGCATTACATTAAATACGATAAATATTGCCTCAAATAATCTCATCTCCTGAAAACCCCCTTAAATATTTCTGTGGCTTGAATCTGCCGTAGACAAACAATAAAACCTCCTGTAACAGGAGGTTCAAGAGTTAATATGAAAAAAGACAATTTTCAGAGGGGCTTTGTACCAGGAAGAAGCGATTAGGAGTGCTCACTTTCATAAACAATTGACAAAAATTCGGATATTAGATATATTTAATTTCGTAATATTATATTTTGCAAAATATAATTTGGATAACTACTAATTTAAATGGAATGGAGGAGATTGTAATGATGATTTTGAGTACGATACTCGTAGCACTGGTTGCGCTTGAGCATGTATATATTTTAGTTTTGGAAATGTTTATGTGGACTACTCCAAGAGCGCAGAAGGCGTTTGGAACCAGCAAGCAGTTTGCGCAGGAAACAAAGTCACTAGCCGCTAACCAAGGACTGTATAATGGCTTCCTGGCCGCTGGTTTATTATGGGGATTGTTCCATCCGAATGAAACGACGGGATTTCAGCTTCAGCTATTTTTTCTGATCTGTGTCGGTGTGGCAGCGATTTATGGCAGCGTCACTGCCAAGAAGTCGATTTTATGGGTTCAGGGCCTCCCGGCCTTTGTGGCTATTCTGGCTGTTCTTGTGGCGAATCTGTAGGTCAATTTCCCCATAGTGAGCCATCCTTTGTGGATGGCTCTTTTTGTCCCCTCTTCTCCAGAACATTAACCGGCATCAGACTTAAGCGCACTAAAGTCCAATTTCTTAAGCCGTTCCGTTTCTATAAAAATCATTAAATTGTCGCCATCATGCCAACACCATTCAAGATCATCATCGGAAGCAATGGTTAACAGAGAGATCCACCCTGCTCCAGGCGATGGATCATATGCCAGTGTACAATGAGAAGAATAACCTAGAAGGTAGTCTGAGCTTTTATGCAAAGAATCTCGTATTTCAGTGTATAGGTCGTTCTCTTCTTCCCCGAAAGGCCAAGCCTTCACCTGGTATTCGTCATAAGGAATATCCATCGCCGGGATAAATTCAATCACAGTGGTCTTGCCATTATCGGAATTGGGCGGCGATATCTCCTCCAGATCTATGGATTCAGGAATATATATAGCATGAACATATCCGTCCTCAAAAGCCTCCAGGCAACCCTCACCCTCGGGATCATCCGCTACAAAAAGACTTAGGAGTCCTGTGGATGGCAAGTCTGCTCCAGTTAATGAGATTTCCGCAAAATTGATTTGGCCCAGGAAACGATATGGATTGCCCTCATATGTAGGCCATTCGCTACCGGCTGGTAAATCAGGCGCTCCTCCAAAACGGCTACAGCCCAATCGTGGTTCAACATCATTATTCTTAAGTATATCCATTGCCGGTCTCACAACTTGGCGTAGATACTCTTTATGGCATGCTATCTCTGACTGTTCTATCGTCTCTAAAAAGTCGTTGTTATTCATTTGTATCTCCCTCTCCTTGAAAACTTCAAGATTTTCCTATAATTACTTCTCATCTAGACTCACTAAGTCCTTTTACTTCTATTACCTTTTTACTAAACTGATACGCTACAGTAACATTTTCTATAATCGCAGTATCCTGATATGCAAGAGAGCCCTCAAACTCTAAAGTATCATTGTCTTTCCACACTATTTTATCTGCATAGCTATAATTCTCATAATCTGTGCGAATCCATGTATCTAATTCTTTTTGTGCACCATATTTGACTCTTGCAGATTCTACTAACTCTGGACTTGTCATTCCCTCTTCAATATTAATAATTTGAACGAATTCACTTTTATTAGAGCATGTCACTATCGCAACTAACTTCTTATTGGGTGAAGGAATAATATCTGTAATATACATAGATGGTGGCGAAAAACTTGAATATTCTTTAAGCACATTGTCTTTTATCCTCCATAGGACATTTTGACTTCCATAATCCGAATAATTATTAAATAATGTAAACAATATACTTCCGTCTGCCAACTTAAAAATATAAGGGCTCCGGTAACTTTTTGACAGAATATCTATAGCGAAAGCAGCCGAATCGGCGATTTTTTGATTATCATTTTCTAAAAATGGCTGGAGTTCCTTTAACGCTTTTTCTCTCAACTTTTGATTATTAAAGCATTCTACTAGCCTATTAATAGCAATATATACATGTTCCTCATTATCACTTTTTAAAGCGTGTAGAAATTTTTCCGCATCATATTGAGTAACAGGTACTAACTCCATGTCTTCAGCTCTTAAGTAACGTATATAAGGCTCTGAATTTTGATTTTTATAATATTCTGTTGCCAATAGAGCTGAAGCGGTTGAACTATAAAGGATAAGACAGGCAACCAAAACAACCCACTTTTTAGAAATACTTTTTTTCCTTTTCTCTGTTCCACTGTGCTCGGCCGCTTCAATTAAGTTCTCATCAATTAATCCGATCTCTCTATATAACTCTTCTCTTTTCATAGGTTAACCCCCTCTTTCTCCAGATAAACTTTAAGTTTATTTCTTAACCTAAATAAAATGGACTTCACTTTACTACTACTCATATTAAATCTCATAGAAAGATCCTTTATTGAATAGGAGTACCAGTACCTCCCAATAAATAAATTTCTTGCTTGCTCATCTACGGCATATAAAAATTGATTGATTATATTGGCTATCTCACCTGCTTCATACTCTGTTTCTACAGTATCAGGGGAAGCTAAACATTCTTCTAATTCAGTTAAAATAACTTCAAACTCACGATTGCGCTTTTTCGCTGTGTTATAACCATGTTTATCAAGCGCAATATTACGTGTGATCCTCCCTAGAAATACAGGGAACTTCCTAGGCACATTTGGGGGTATTGCATTCCATGCTCCTAAGTATGTATCGTTCTCACACTCTTCAACATCCGAATAACTGGAAAGTGTGTTTCTTGCAATCACTCTGCAGTATGCCCCATATTTATTCTTAGTCTCTAAAATGGCTTGCTGCGAACGCTGTAAGTATAGGCGAACTATTCCCTGGTCTTCCATCCGGTATTCTCCTTTACAAATCTTATCCCTCTTATCTATATAGTAGAAAGTTCGTAGGATTGGTTGCACTTGTGTTGCCGGAGACAGTGACAAGTGGGTCCAAACAGCAAGAAAGGACCCTCCCTTGCACGGGATGGCCTCTTCATGGAAAGATTGAACTGACATTCTCTATTTCGATATGGATTACGATTCTCACGATTCGTCTTTGTCGAAGTAATCATCTGGCAAATGCAGTTCCCGCAAACAACCGATAAATTTCTCTCTGAAATTCGGATTGCTTTTATACTCCGGCCATACCGCCTTATAGTAAGGCAGCAACTTCTCATGTGGAATAATGCCCCAGTATAAAATCGAGTTATTCAGAACCTGCGGGCCGCCCCCCATCAACATCTGTTCAATGATCTCCCAGCTTCCCTGCTTGTTCTCGCAACTGCGCGCGGCATAGATGGCAGTGGTTTGCATCTTCGGGTCGGCGTGACACAAGAAAGGCGCAAAGTTCGGGAGAGTAATCGCACCGTAATCTTCCAGGATATACCCTGCATAACGCAACGTTTCCGGGTCGTGAATCCTGTCAAGCCTTTGCAAGATCACTGGAATAAATTCCGTTAAATCCACAGTTTTACTGGAAGCATGCAGAATCCTTAAAGCTTGCAGAAAACCCTCATGCCCATCCGCTTGCAACAGCTCCAGAAGATATTTTCTACCCGCGTCAAAAGAAGTTTTGCAGATTAGCGAAATTGCTGCGGCACGATTTTTTGGACTTTGCTCCGCAACATTTTTCAAAAAATCAAGGGTTGTCTGGGAGGTTTTCTTAAACTTAAACATTCCATCCAGCGCTTTTGCCTGGATTTCTTCGTTTGGAGCGCTCTGATAAATCTGGATCAGCGCATTCTCGTCACCCGGCATTCGACTGCCAAACCACCCGTTATCATAATCCAGAATAATTTCATCCAGCCAGCGCTCATACCAGTCCAGAAAGTTGTCTTCATAGACAAAGAAAAAGGGATGATCGGGATGAAAATCGGAGGTGTACACCATTCTCCCCCTGTGTTTCCCTTCAAGCACGAGATACATATCGTATTCGCAGCCTTGGGTGCCTATGCACAACATGCCGCCCAGCACCTTATTACGGGCGTCGTCGTATTCCTCATCGGGGATGTCCTCGTCGTTGGTCAAGGGCTCCGTCAGATGGTTCCATTCCTCTTTGGTCATCCCGGGATGCAGAACAGATTCTGCAAGGAGCGCCTGGCGCTCGGTATAGGAAGCTGCCTTTTCGATCGAATAAATTCCATAATAGGGTCCGGCGCCTCCGTTGCCGACTTTCGTTAAAAACTGCGCGAAAGGCTCAGGAAGTGTGACCTGATTGTGGGCTTGCCAGTCGGCCAGCTCTTTTGCTGTAAGCTTCCCATTAACCCTGTATTGATGTGAGGATGATCCAAACTCCGAGAAAGCCGTGTCTTTGCGCATGGCTTGATTCAATTTGTTTTTTATTCGATCCAGTTGCGTTTCTTTCTTCCCAAACCACATATTTGAACCCTCCTGTTGACTATATCCAGGTTTTCTTTGTTTGCCACAATGATAGTATGTATATAATTTATATCCGTAAGTTACAACAGTTCCTGTATGCAAGGCAGTTTTGAAAAGGGCCACCCTTCACAGGATGACCCTTTCTTTTGTAGATCAAGCTTCCGCCTGACGGGTGCTCATTTAATCACTCATAATTATACGTTTATACGATAAGGGCAACAATCTTTCACTTCAACTTTTACACCGGATAATACCGCTCCTCTCCCAAAATGGTCCCGATCGCATTCTGTCGCCCGCTGCCGTGATGGTTACAGTGCCTCCTCAAGCAATATTCTGCTCCTTAAGCATGGGAAACCAATACAGTGTATAACCAGTCCCATTTTTTACGGCTGATTAACCCCCTCCCTTTTCCTCTTTTTGGTGGTACCCTTGATTACTCTTTCTGCATGCCTGGCCAATTCAACTGCCAGGACCATCGCGGAGAATAGTAACCGCTTTCATTTCCTTTCAAACGGAGTTACGCCTTTACTATAATCTTTGTTCAAAAAGAAAGGAGCGGGGTAAGCCCACTCTCCAGGGATAAAATTGTACTGTTCTAACGAATACCAGCCCTCTGTAGCACAAATAAAACTCTCAGAAGTCTGTTTAGCACCGTTCCGACCAGAGTGTTACCTACCCTGCTCCTTTGGTCCGCATGATGCTAATACTGGTTCCTGCGAGCTTTTCTTCAAAAAACTTGCCCCTACTTGTGATACAGTTCACCACGCTGTCTGTAACGGCAAGTATCTTTTATATAATGAAGACCGCCATAATGGCGGCCTAAAATTAAATTACGACTTTCTTCTAACCGGGATCCATACTTCGCAAATCGATTCGGTGTGATCATCATTTACCCAATAGTACTTCTCCATACATGGTCCTTCAACTTGTTCAAAATTCGAGGATGGGAACCACTCCGAATAAATTCGTTTCCAGACGTTTAGGATTTCTAACCCGATCTCCATGTCGTCTGGAATCGATTCTCGACTATCGAATACCGCGTAGCTTTGATTAGGAATCTGAAGGATGTTCAGCCCATCCGGTACTCCTCTTCCTTCTGGCAACTCGACACCCGTCATATAGCTCTTAGTACCATCCTCGCTGAAATCAAAGTAATATCCATTTAACAGAGAACCTACAGGCCTGCCAACAGTCTCGTTAATCTGGTCATGCGTGCCATTCTTCCAAATTACCTCTACGAAAGTCGGTATCTCCGTGAAAGGGTCTTTCTTGATGATGACGACCTTGCCGATTGCTGTTGAAGCCTTTTCCTCGACAATACGATAGTTCATTTCTGTTTCTCCTTTAATCTGAATTTGAAAGGAGATTCGAGAAAACGCTTTGAGCTTCACATTCTTTTTCTTTGCCGCAAGTGGTGTTACGCCATGCATCCGTTGAAATGCTTTGGCAAATGCTTCAGGACTCTCGTAACCATATTTCAGCGCAATATCAATGACCTTACTATCCGATCCTGCCAGATCTTCCGCCGCAAGCGTGAGCCTTCGGTTACGCATATACTCGGTCACCGTAAAGCCCGTCAAGGCATGGAATATCCGCTGAAAATGGTACTTCGAAGACATCGCGGACCTTGCGATATCGTCGATCTCAATATTCGATTGCAAATTCTCTTCTACGTAATCAATCGCCTGCCGAAGCAACCGAAGCGTTTCCACTCGCTCTCATCTCCTTTCATTATTCAGTCTAGAAGAACGGCTGAAAGAATTCCTGTTCGAAAGTGCTTCGTTTTGTCTGAAAAACTTGCCCCTACTTGTGATACGGTCCACCGCGATTGTGAAACATCCTTATCTTTTTTGCAAAAAGATCCACCATTGCCGGTCAAAACCGGGAATAAAAATCTCTTCGCAACCCTGAATCCCGTTCAGCCAGCGTCTGGTCAGGGGGATGATATTCTCAAACAAATCTAACGGGTAGCCCCAGTCAAGGTCTAATTGGAACATATAATGATTCATAGCGATAATGCCATCTGTTCGCAAAAAAATCAATAAAGTGTGGATCAAGGTGATAAAAGGCTGCATGGCATGAACTTCGAGTGTACCTGAGGCAACCTCCTGCTGAAGAAGTTTGATCATGGCCGGCAGAGTTTCCATCCAATCTGTATGTATGGTGTCGATTCCAGCCTGGCCGCACAATATCGCCTGGATGATATCATTGACCGCATGCTGAAAAACGATAAGATCCACTGACCTGGAAGGCAGATGTTGTTCGAGATAAGCTGCATCGTCCTCTATGATTTTCATATGCAGGGGAAGGCCCCGCGTTTTCTGCAGCAAGCTGGTGGTGAGGCTTTTATTCATATTCGCCGTTATGTATGTACTGTTCGGATGGGTTCGTGCCATGACCTGGGGAACCATATCTGCATCGCCGGAAGCCACCTCCAATAATGTCAGTTCATCTCCCAACTGCAGTGCTTCAAAAACCTCCGCCCAACGTGCTCTGAAGTAGACTTCATTTACAACGGTAAATTGGGCAATCGGACTTTCCAGCAACAGTTTAAGCTGGTGTTCAACCTCGTTTTGCGGGAGGGAGAGATATTGCTTCAGTTCTTGCTCACTCAAAAAACGTTGTGCCCGCTCATTTATTAATGGGTAGCATTTGTCTACATCATCTAATGGAATCATTTAAGCTTCCCCTTCCTGGCTATAACTATATTTGCTACTATTATATTTATTAATGGATTTTCCAACAATCGGAATTATTAAAGATATATAGGTTAAACTAAATTTTTTTGGGAATCCATAGTTACTCCAATTATAGAATCGGCTTTCATGTACCTTATCTAGCTAAATATATACAAATCAATGTAGCAAAGGAGCGGCAGAAGCGCGGCTCGTTACACGCCGCCGACCACCACAATGAGCACCGGCAGCACAAGGAAAGAAGCCAGCGTTGTCCATACAATGCAGCGGGATACCAGGGAGGGAGAACTGCTGAACCGTTCGGCCAGCACGACGGAATTGACGGCGACAGGCATGGACGCCAGAATGAGCAGCACCGAAAATAAGGTGCCGGTAATATTCAGCAGGAGCAAAACGAGTGCGGCAAGCAGCGGAGCCAGCAGAAGGCGGACCGTGATCCCGGTCCAGAAGGCAAGCTGCACATTGCGCTCTGTCTGGGCCGCTTTGACCTTGACCATCTGCGCGCCCAGAATCGCAAGCACCACGGGCGAATACGCCCCGGCCACCATCGCGACCCCGGATGCCAGTTCATCCGGCATATGCAGGCCGAGCGCCCGTAGCATCAAGGCCAGAATTGCCGCATAGATGGCCGGCAGCGAAAACACGGATTTAACGGCGCTGCGCACTGAGAACTGTGATCTCGCAGCGAAATAAACGCCGATGGTATTAACGATTACCATCTGGCCAATGACATAGACCGATGCTTTATCGAGGCCAAGCTGGCCGAAGGCCAGCAGCACCAGCGGAAGCCCGTAATTGACGCTGTTCGTAAACGTGGAGACCAGTGTTAGTCCGGCGGCTTCCGCCGGAGCCAGCTTCAGTATTCGCCCGAGCACATTGGCCAGGCCCCATAAGAGAAACAGATTCAGCAAGGAGAACGACAGTGTCTTATAGACGTCGTCGAAGGAAATTTCTGCAGTAGCCAGCGTATCGAGGATGATCGCCGGACTCAAAAAGTACAAATAGAGCGTTAACAGCGGTTTCGTATCGAGGTTCTTGAACCGGCCCAACAGCGCTCCGGCGATGACCGGAATGGACAGCGGCACTATGACCTTAAATAACGTCGACAACACAGTCTCAATCACGGGCCAGGACTCCTCTGTTCTATAGTTACTCCCTACTATACCTGCTGAAGCAAGGTCCGTCTAAGATATGGAAACAATATGCTTAATAGAAACTGCCTATGGCTGCACATAACTTCCCAAAAGATAGTATAGTGATATGATTAAGAAAAATTGGTATTCACTCAGGAGGCTAGTTGAATATGAACCATTCAGAGCCTGTCTTTATAACCAAGGGCACTCCCGGCGAGCCCTGTCCCATTGCCAAAACACTTGATGTTATCGGGACCAAATGGACCTTTCTCATTATCCGTGATCTGCTGATCGAAGGCACGATGCGCTTCAGCGATCTGCTGAAATCCCTGGAGGGAATCAGCCCGAAGACGCTCTCGCTGCGGCTCCGTGAGCTGGAGAACCATGGCATTCTGGAACGTACAGTATATCCGGAGGTGCCGCCGCGCGTAGAATATACCCTGACCACGAAGGGGGAACAGCTGGAAGGAATTTTTATCGAGCTTAAACGATACGGACTCACGCTCTAAAAAACTTTAATCCGACAACCCTTCCGCCGTACAAAACTATACTTTCGGAAACTGTATAACAATAAGGTAACTACTTCCCAAAAGGAAGTTATAGACATATACTCTCCTCACAGAGCACAACATGCTTAGCGATGCTTCCGAAGCGAGTTTTATTGCGGCGGATGTCTGAAAGTAATGCTCCATAAACCTTTGAGGAGGAAAAGAGATGTTAACAGGACAAAAAGTAGTTATTGTCGGCGGAAGCTCGGGAATCGGTTTGGAAACGGCCAGACGGGCCGCCGCGGAAGGTGCGGAGATTGTAATTGCCAGCCGTTCCCGGCATAAGCTGGAACAGGCCAAGTCTGCCATCGGTACAGGGGCGAAAGTAACTTCACACATACTGGATGTGACAGATGAGGAGCAGATGCGGCTGTTCTTCGAGCAGACCGGGACTTTTGATCATCTGGTTGTCAGTGCGGCCGAAACAAGCGGCGGGCCTTTCCTGGCAACGCCGACAAGCACTGCCCGCTCGCTGTTCGAGAATAAATTCTGGGGCCAATATTATGCCGCCAAATATGCGGCTCCGATGCTGAACCCCAATGGCTCCATTACCCTCTTCTCGGGGGTTGTAGCGTTCAAATCAATGATCGGCTCCTCCATGCTGGGCGCAGTGAATGCTGCTGTCGCAAATCTTGGCCGGACCTTGGCCCTGGAGCTGGCCCCACTGCGGGTGAACGTCGTCTCTCCGGGCATTATTGACACGCCTTCCCGGGCAGGGATGGCGGAGGAGTCCCGGAATGCCTTTTACAGCAGCACAGCTGCCAAGCTGCCGGTACAGCGTGTAGGCACCGCGGCGGACGTGGCTGAGGGTGTGCTTTACCTGATCCATAACGGATTCACCACAGGCACGGTACTTCATATCGACGGCGGCCATAGCCTGATCTGAAAGCGGCAGAGCCGCAGTCCCGGAAGCTGCGTTCCGTCATTCCCCCGGCCGCCGTTACGCCGTAATGCCGTTATTCCGGAGATGCGCTCACCTGTCTACAACAAAAATCCTCATCCCCAGCGAAATGACAAGGGGATGAGGATTTTGTTTGTTACAGCATTTTGATTTCAAGCAGCTCATATTTTATGATGCCCATCGGGGCATTGACGCTGATGATGTCGCCCACTTTTTTGCCGATCAGCTCTTTGCCCAGCGGACTTTCATAAGAAATCTTGTTGTCGAGCACATCAGCCTCAGCCGGGCCCACCACTCTATATTCGATTTTTTCGGAGTATTCCACGTCATTCAGGATCACGATGCAACCTACACTGACTGCACTCAGATCCATTTTGCTCGAATCAACGATCTGGGCTTTCGTCAGCATTTTCTCCAGGATCATAATCCGGGTTTCCATGAACGATTGATCTTCCTTGGCAGAGTGGTACTCACTGTTCTCCTTCAAGTCCCCGTAGCTGATCGCTAGCTTAAGGCGGGCTGCCAGTTCCTTGCGTTTTACCGTCTTCAGATCCCTAAGCTCTTCCTCTAACTTAGCCAATCCTTCTTTAGTCAAGAATACTTCTTCATTGGACTTAGACATGTTCTACAACTCCTATTTTTGCCTGCTTTATTGTATTTTACCCCATATTGCGTAAACATGCGAAGAAGAAAAGAAAATTACCCCCTCCTCCTTTACCCGGCACAAATGCGAAGATGCCAAGGCCGAAGAAGTATGAATCCCTCTTAACTCTCCAAAAACATTGACGGATAGGGATGGACCTGATAAATTAAATTAAATTAATCATACAATTTAACTCGGAATTATATTCCAGCCAAAGGGGTTGATCGCCGTGAACTTTATTTTCTTTTCCCCTCATTTCCCGAGGAACAGTGCCGATTTCTGTACTCAGCTGCAGCGTCAGGGTGTGCTGGTGCTCGGGATTGGTGATGCCGAATATGCACACTTGGAGGACAAGCTGCAGCTCGCGCTGACGGAGTATTACAAAGTGAATGATCTGGAAAATTACGAGGAGATCTTGCGGGCGGTAGGCTATTTCACACATAAATACGGCAAGATTGACCGGTTCGAGTCACTGAACGAATATTGGCTGGAGCAGGATGCCGCCATCCGCAGTGACTTCAACATTTACGGCACCAAGACCGATTTCGTCTACAATCTGAAGCAGAAGTCCAAGATGAAGGAATTTTTCCGCAAAAGCGGCGTCAACACCGTGCAGTTCTCCACCGGAACCACCCGGGAGAGCGTCGATGCGTTCATCCGTGAAGCCGGCTTTCCGCTTGTTGTGAAGCCCGATCTCGGCTCCGGGGCCAGCATGACTTACAAGATCAATAACGAGGATGAGCTGCAGCAATTTTTTGACACCAAACCCGCTGAGGTCCCCTTTATTATCGAAGAGTTCATTGACGGGGTCATTCTGACCTATGACGGACTGGTCGATATCCATGGTGAAGTGCGCTTTGCCGTAAGCCATCTGTTCGAGAACAGCGTGATGGAGGTCGTCAACACCGATAACCATCTGTACTATTTCTGTCTGCGGGAGATTAGTCCGGAGGTTGAGGCGGCGGGCAGAAGCATTCTGAAGGCTTTTGACATCAAAGAGCGTTTCTTCCATATCGAGCTGTTCAAGTCGAATAAAGATGGCCGGATTATCGCCCTAGAAGTGAATATGCGTCCGCCAGGCGCTTGGATGACTGATGCCATAAACTTCTCATACGACGTGGACATCTATAAGGAATGGGCCAGCATGATCGCACACAACGAGGTTGGCGGACCCTATGAAGGCAAATATTATACCGGCTATGCCAGCCGCAAGAAGCATAAGCATTACACCCACAGCCATGAAGACATCTACCGCACCTATGGCGACAAGATCGTGAATTATGCCGAGATCGAAGAGGTATTCAGCAGAGCTATGGGGAACAGCGCCTATCAATTCCGTTCCGCCGCATTAGAGGATGTCAGAGACATCGTGAACTATATTCAACAAGAAGAGGGATAGGATGTGTTAACGGATGAGGACAAGCTACCATAAGGAGTACAGCCATAACTTGCACAGGGAAATGGAGTATAAAATATATGGCCACGCCGGCAAACCGATGCTGGTCTTCCCTACGTCACTCGGCAGATTCTATCAATACGAAGATTCGGGCATAATCCAGACGCTCTCGGAATTCATTGAGGCCGGCAAGCTGCAGATTTGGGCCTGCGACAGCATTGATGAGGAGACCTTCTTCTCTGCCCACTGGAATCACGAGGACAAAGTGCAACGGCATGAGCAGTATGACAAATACATCACGCAGGAGCTGATCCCCGGCATTCTCCACCAGAGCAAATGGAACAATGGCGGCAGTGACCAGCGCATCCTCATCTCCGGCTGCTCCATGGGCGCTTACTACAGTGCCAGCTTCTTTTTCCGTTATCCGCAATATTTCGATACCTTGATCGCCCTTAGCGGCGTCTATTCCACCTATTATTTCTTTGGCGACTATATGAGCGACAACGTCTATCTCAACTCTCCGCTCCACTATTTGCCGGGACTTCAGGATGATTATTATCTGCAGCAATATAGGAACAGCAACATCATCATTTGTGTCGGCCAGGGCGATTATGAGGACGAAATGCTTCATGAGACCCGCCTGTTGCAGGAACTGCTGCAGCGCAAGGAGATCCCTGCCCGGTTTGACTATTGGGGCCACGATGTGAACCATGACTGGCCTTGGTGGAACAAACAGATTCATTATTATGTCAGCGGCTGCCTATAGTCGTTATAATGTTGCAAAAAGGGGAGCTGCCATAGCTGGCAGCTCCCCTTTCCTATGCAGAACCCGTCTTACTGCCTCAGATAGCCACCGTGGTTCTCTTGCATACTTCCTTACTCCGGCAGATGTTCTGTACAGAACAAGGCCAGTGCTGCTTCCTCGTCCTCTTCCATATCGAAATCCAAAACGCGGCCTGTCGTCGTTTCCAGCAGATCGTAACTGACGATGGCACTCTTCTCTTCCTCAACTTTGAAAATCACGCGGGCCGATACCCCGTTCTCTTCGTACAGTTCATCTTCTTCCGGCACATCCAGGTTAATCATGAACTCATATCGCTTGCCGCTTAAAATACCGAATGGGTCTCTTAAATTTTCCACGGTGTAGCTTGTAAATGTCAGCACAACGCATACCTTCTTTCCTAATCACTGCCAAGCTATTGTATCACAAAAATCCTTAGCAGGTGATGGAAGGGATTACGTCCTGCTAACCAGGCCGTCCGCAAACCGTTGAAATGGTCTCCAGCCTTACCCGGCAACTACCCCGTTCTTATCCGCGCTGCTGTCCTTGGTCTTCTTAATCTGCTTGCTGCGCAGCTGGCCGCAGGCGGCATCAATATCAGTACCATGCTCCAGCCGGGTGCTGACGCTGACTCCCTGCTTCTTCAGCGTGTCAAAAAAGGCCCGTACCGACTCCCGCTCGCTCCGCTGGTACTGACTATGTTCATCCACCGGGTTGTATGGGATCAGGTTGACGTTGGCCAGCTGACGCCGCTCGCCGATCAGTTCTGCCAGCTCCAGCGCATGCTCCTCACGGTCATTGATGTCCTTCAGCAGAATGTACTCCAGCGTAATTCTCCGGTTCGTCTTCTCCAGATAGTAATCAATCGCCGGCATTAATTTCTCTATAGGAATCGCACGGTTGATCTTCATAATCCGTGTCCGCAGCTCATTATTCGGCGCATGTAAAGAAATCGCCAGGTTGACCTGCATGTTGGCATCAGCAAATTCTCTGATTTTGTCGGCCAGACCGCTTGTGGAGACGGTAATGCCCTTGCCGGCAATCGCCAGCCCTTTGTGGTCCTTGATGATCGTCAGGAAATTCAGCAGGTGTTCGAAGTTATCGAACGGCTCGCCGATCCCCATCACTACTACATGGCTGACCCTCTGCCCCAGTCCGGCCTGATCGAGATGCTGCTGCACCTTCATAATCTGCTCCACAATCTCGCCGCTGGACAGATCACGGCTCTTCGCCAGCAGTCCGCTCGCGCAGAAGCTGCAGCCGATATTGCAGCCGACCTGAGTGGTGACGCAGACGGACAAGCCGTATTTCTGCCGCATTAGTACCGTTTCGATCAGATTGCCGTCCTTTAGACGGAACAGGAACTTGATCGTACCGTCAGCCGATTCCTGCTTCACATGCTCATCCATCGTTTGAAATACATAATGCTCGGACAGCAGCTGCACACAATCCTTATTCAGATCAGACATCTCCGTGAAATCCGTAATCCGCTTGCGGTAAATCCAGTCCCAGACCCGGGCTGCACGGGACTTTTTGTGGCCGCGCTCCGATAGCCATGACGCCAGTTGATCCAATGTTAATCCATAAATGGATTCTTTATTCATTTCATATCCTCTTTTCAAAACTTTAAAGTTCAATCTATTCTACCTTGACAGGACTCTTCCAACAACATCTACTTATTGTCTCAAATTTCGTATATTAAAACAAGGGGAATCCCTGCCTGCAGCCCAGTTATATTAACAATTTCAGGCCTGCAGCCCCGTATCCGTGAAGTTACCGATACACAGCTGGAGCAGTATGCAGCCGGCTATGCACATTATATCCAGACAGCCTTGCCGGTCGTTGCCCTCCGGTAATTTTCCGGAGACTAGAACAGCGAGTCTCTTCACTTCTTCTAACAACATATTAAGTTAGTTGTAGGGCATTTAAAAAGCGTATCCATGTACGATGGATACGCTCAAACCCTGCAAATTATTTAAAGATGGCGAATTTCAAGCCTTTGCTCTTAAGATATTGGATGATTTCAGGGAGGATCTTTACGGTTATGCTTTTTTCATGCAAAAGATAGATGCCGCCCGACGGATCGGTTGCGCGGAAATAATGAAGAATCTCCTCCGGGCTGTCCGCCTTCCAATCCTCAGGGTCACGGTTCCAGAGCAACACCTTCATATGCTGTCTGCCGACTTCAGCCGCCAGCTCTTCATTTACCGCTCCATACGGAGGACGGAAGACCGTTACTGGAGACTGGATGAGCTGTGCCAGCGCATGGTTAACTTGACTTAGATTGTTCCGGTTCTCTTCACCGCTGTTCCTGGTCATGACGCTGTGATCCCACGAATGATTGCCGACCGCCATGCCCTGTGCATCGGTATAGATTACTGCCTCAGGGTAGTGGAGTACATTCTGTCCAATAAATAAAAAATTGGCCGCAATGCCTTCCGCCTGCAGAATATCCACGATCTCCTTGGTATACTTCGAGGGGCCATCATCGAAGGAGAGCGCCACATATCCCTTGGGCAAGGCGTATTCATAGCTGTCTCCGCCAAGCTCAAGCTCCTCGTACAGCAGCTTCTGCACTTCTTTCTCATCCACTACTGGCACCGTGGCTGCCTCGGCTATACTGCTCTCAAGTGAAGTCAGCCGCACCACAGGGGTATAAGGAGCGGACAAGGTGTCATCTTGCTCGGAACTATGAGCACCAGCCTCAGACTGGGTGACTTCCACCTTCGCTTCGGCACTGTCCGAGAACAGTCCATCGTCCATACGCAGCAAGAATACGATCAGCAGAAGGCTCAACACAAGTCCTCGCAGGGCAATCGACCGGGCTCCAGCCCTGGAACTGCTGCGCTTAACCGGTTTCGGTACTGCCGCTACCGCTGGGGAAGGACTCACTGCTGCCTCTTCCTTCTCCTTGTCCTTTACCTGTTCAGCACCCACCCATTCCGGCTGCTTCAAGCGATGAAGTAAGGAGATATATTCTTCGGAGCAGGCGAAATACAGCGTTTCGCTGAAAGTCCGGTTCATTTTGATAAGCGAGCTGAAATGTGTCTGGCGGAAGGGATCCCACTTCGCGTACAGTGACAGCCGAATCCGCTGTCCTTCAAAAGGGGGGAGTGCGTTCATTTGCAGATATGTAAGTTCATCTATGTGGACCATTTGTCTGGTAAAGGCACCGCTGCGGGTTAGACCTACCTCCATCCGATAACCGTCCTGCCCGTGCTCAAGCGACAGCAACTCTATCATCAGAGCGGCGCTTTTTTCCTCAACTGGCATAAATATTATGTATCCCCATTCTCATCACTGCGCTCTGCAGGCAGGCTGCTGCCGCCAAAAGGTGCTGTCATCCGGTTGGTGAAATCGCTGATCATGCTGGAGAGGTAGGCTTTCTCCTGCCGGACCGTTTCGTATTTCTGTCGAAGATGGCCATTTTCCGTCTCCAGGCGTCCGATCTTCTCTTCCAGCTCATTCATTTTCTTGAGCTTCTCCGCGTGGACCTCATTGTGCTTCTGCACAAGGTTAACGTATTTTTGCTGCTCCAGGTCAATGGTGCTCTTGAGTTCGTCCATTTCTGCAGAAAAAGTGATATGAAGCTCGCGGTAATCCTCCAGCACCTGATCCACCTTCAGATTACGCTCTACCAGCTTCTGCTCCAGCTCCATAATGTTCTTCTCCCGGTCTTCAATCACCTTATTGAGGTTCTTGAGATCCTTGTTCAACCGCTCCACATGTCCGCTGGAATGCGCAAGCCGGTCCTGAAGCTCACGGTTATTCGTCTCGGCATGCGTCCGGTCCTGAATCATCTGTTCAACCGCAAAAATTAAATCCAGTGATTTCTTGTCCAGCTGTGCTTTGCCCGTCGAAATCAGGCTGTTCTGGCTGTCACTCTTTTCATAGCTTTCCGAATCTTCAGGAGGACTTTCCGCCAATTGTACCTTTTGAACCATGCCCGGCTTCGGCGTCTTGTCCACCGCGTCTCTTTTCTTAAAAAAAGGAGCAGCCATCTATATATCACCTCATTATAAATGTCAAAAAATGTCGAGCATATACGAGTTTATTATAGATGATTTGTCCTGGATGTAAGTGAGCCTTAATATCTAACTTTCCTAAATACATCTAAAGACCCAGTTTGCTGTCCCAGAAAGGATTAACCACGCCGATAGGCCGGATTTCCGCGGTTTCCGAATTTTTCGCAAAAAAAAACGCAGCCCCATTGGACCACGCCTTTTGCACTAAATTCACTATTTATACAGGACTTTCTCCACATTGTACTTGGCTTTCAGCTTGTTCACAATGTAGGTTTCGTAAATCTCTCTGTCGACCGGATCCTCAACGAGGCATACCTCAATCTTGGTGACTTCGTCGCGATGGGGCTTCATTACGGATACGTTATCTTCAAAATGCTTTTTGATTCTGGGTCTCAGCTTTCTGGCCTTGCCTACAAACAACAGCTCGTCGTTGTCGTTATAGAACATAAAGATGCCGCCGGCTTCACGCGTAATCAGGTGGAAATCCGTAAATCCGTAAATATGGCTCAGCACAGGATTCTCCTGCTTGGTAATCGTAACATCCGGTGCCGGGATGGTAATGCTGATCATTCGTGCTCACTTCCCTCTTGTATATAGAAATAAATAGTATCACAGATCAAGTGGCCTGACTATTTCTATCTTCTGCGGCTTTGATGTATTTTATAAGCGTGTTCACAAAGATTTATCCTGCCGGGCCTTAAGCACGCGGATCGTTTCCGTAATTCCCTGTTCAAACGGTGTGGCCGGAATCGGCCCAACGGTACGTTCATATTTGCTGCCGCTTAAAATAAGGGGCTCCTTCGTTAAATAGAGCATCTCGACAATCTCCTTCATGACCGGGATGAACAGTCCCAGCAGCGACAAGCCGGCGGCACCGACGGGTATAACCGGTTTTGATGATCCGCTAGCCGCCCGGGCTATCCGGACGATCTCTTTACCCGAGATGATGCCCGCTCCTGGAATGTTCCAATTCTGCCCGTACGCTTCCTCCCTGCCCGCCAGCTCCACCATCATCACTGCGGCATCCGGGAGATAAACGTATTCACGCGGAACGCTCATATTTCCGATGAACATCGCCGGTTTCCCGGCGGCAATCCCCTCCAGCGTCGAGCCCAGATACGATGCCTCGTTGGCGGTAGGACCGTAATAATCGGGCAAGCGAACGATCAATCTTTTGGCCCGATTCCAGCGCGGGCTGAAGAACATCCGCTCAAATTCAAACTTGACCTTTCCCTTTTGGGTATGCGGATTCTTCGGATAATCCTCACTGATCGGCTGCTCATTCCGTCTTTTGCCGTACGGATAAATGCCGTCTACCGCAGCAACCCGGGTCCCTAGCTTGCTTGCCGCCTCCAAGACCGCTTCCCCCATCGGCAGCAGCTTGGTGCTCATCTCGTGATAAGGCACCGAAGCACAGTGGAAAATAACATCAACCCCCTGCGCGGCCTCCTGTACATCGCCCGCCTTAAATACGTCGCCGGTCTTCAAGCGGAGTCCTGTTGGATTCCCCAGCTTCGCAGCAAGCTGCTCCAGCTTTGGCAGGGATCGCCCAAAGGCGATCGTTTCCACCCCTCTTTTCAGCAGCTCGGCAATAATGACCATTCCTGTTCCTCCGGTTGCACCTAACACGACAGCTTTGTTTAACATTTTAATTACCTCCTGATTAGTGGGTTTGGGTTTGGGTTTGGGTTTGGGTTTGGGTTTGGGACCCTAGCTCTTGGCTTTTGGCTCTTGGCTCTTGGCTCTTGGCTCTTGGCTCTTGGCTCTTGGCTCTTGGCTCTTGGCTCTTGGCTCTTGGCTCTTGGCTCTTGGCTCTTGGCTCTTGGCTCTTGGCTCTTGGCTCTTGGCTCTTGGGCTTCAGCTTTGGGATTTTGGCTTTGGGTTTCGCCATATTCAGTAGTGATTGATCACTAACTTAATGTTTTCGCGATTTCTGACTGTCCCGGACTGGAGAGACGTTATCTTGCTGATCGGAGTCTATTTGACTTCCATTCGGACCCAGATGCACTTATTGAGTGTGAAAATCAACAAATTGAGTGCGATTGTGAACAATAGCTGCACTGAGGTCCGTTCACAGCCGCAAACAGGCAATTTCACCGAAATAAGAGCTCTGGTGTCCGGAACGCGATACGGGTTAACCATCAGGAAATCGTATTGGCTTTAAGGTGATATGGATTAGCGATATAGCGAATAGGCTGTAAGATAGGCGTTAGGCGATTAGATTGGCGTTAAGCGATTCGGGTACTTAACCATATGGCCATACGGCATACCGATGGACACTATTGCTTGGTGATTGACTATTTAACCAGTTGATAATCGGCTCGAGATACCGTTGCTCCTTAGTACTTTAGTTTCTAACAGGGCACTTTTGTTATTGGCTAATCACTAACTAAAACTCATTAATATCTAAGGGACTCCGCCCTTAGATCCTGCTCACTAACCAAACTCACCCTAGTACTCGCTGGTGCTTACAGATGCTTTGGCTTTAGTTCCGGCATTCCCAGCGCCATTGCGATATTGCACAGCATGCCGTTGGCCATAAAGGTGCTGACCTCAACCTCCGGATGCTCCATTCCGGCAGCCACAAATTTCCCCTTAACCAGATTGGTGACCTCAAGCATTCCCTTCTGCATCGCATGGAGGATCATTTCATCACGGATGCCCAGTGCCTGCACTTGCAGAAGAATCTCATTAGGATGGGTCTCCATCAATTGTTCATATACCCGGATTGTTTCCGCAAGCAGCTGATCTGCCGGAGCCTCAACACTCCTAAAGGTACGGATAATCCGCTCAAAGGCACGGTCCAGTGCGGCTACAAACAGTTCCTCCTTGTTCTTGAACAGCTTGAAAATATACGGCTGGGAGATACCCACTCTCTCCGCCACCTGTGCAGTGGTCGCCCGGTAATAACCAAGTTCGGCAAAAGCCACAACCGCCGCCTCCAAAATCTGCTCCCGCCGGTTAACGGAGGTCGCTTCATCTGTCTTAGACCGGACCGTACTGGATTGTTTGTTCATGATGGCCTTATGCCTCCTTTTCTGATGAAGTAGATAAAGTAATTCACGCCTCAATAGTTGGTTATTGATCAATCACTTTCTTGGTTAGAAGTATATACTCCAATTCTTAAATAATCAAGCCCGTATTTTAAACGCCTAGCCGGCTGTTCCACCTTTTCAATCGCGTGACTGTCGTCCTCAGCCGGAATGAAGGACTGGATGGAAATGTCCGTATCACTTGCAGCCAGAGTGCCGTTTAGGAAATAGTCCGCAGGTCTTCTTCGAATTATAGTTACGCTTGGGATTTCCCCTGAGCATTCTGTCCGATACCACACTTGCGAATGAACGCTGAATCAGCTTATGGTGCCCCCTTCAAAATAAATGTATTTACTGCAACTATCCAGGGGTACAATAGAGCTTTTTTAGAGATAGATGTATTTCTTA
>NZ_JBOFBG010000049.1:0-55323 GCF_051594305.1 Paenibacillus sp. IHBB 3054
GTAAATTGAAAGAAAATATATCAAAATTATATGAAGAAGCTACAAATTATAACCCGATAACCATCAGATTTGAAGAGTCAGTTAATAATGAGGTTCCTAAGTTAAGTGTTATTGACAAAGGAGCTGGCATGGATAAGTGGATTATTGAAAACTATTTTTTAAAATAGGGAAATCATATTATAATTCTTATGAATTTAATCGAATCCGCAGTGAGTTGCGTAAGAAGAATATTGATTTTGCTCCAGTTTCAGAGTTTGGGATTGGTTTTTTATCATCCTTCTTAATCTCAGATAGAGTTGAGGTAGAAACAGCGATGTGGGAGTCAACCAGAGGTGACAAGCTTAAACGAATCTTACAAATTGATGGGCCAACTCGGTTGGTTAAATATAGTGAACAAATTAACGAGGGACCTGGTCGATATAAAGGAACTCGTGTCACTCTTTATTTAACTAAAGATTTTAGTACTAATAGTGAATCAAGTTGGGAGTTCATAAAAAATTATTTGGAAGAAGAATGTGTTGATTTACCTTATAACTTGGAACTTCAGTATGTTGATGAACAAGGGGAAATGTCAACTGAATATATTAATCCAATAAAAAAGAATATGGAATTTCCAGATATTCTTAAAGAAAGTTCATTAACAATTGAAGTAGATGATAATGATACCGGATTAAAGGGTGAAATTGTACTATTTAATACAGAAATCTTACAGATGGAAATTGAAAAACACGTTGGTGAAAACAAATTTATTCTTAGTGATGAAAAGAGTTTTTGGAACGATGTGAAAAGAGGTCCTTATGAGTACAGAGATAACCCTCCATCAATTCTTATTAGAGGTGGTTTCAAAATCAGTACGGTTCCAGGGTTACCACAGTCTAGTGTATATAATATCTATAATTCGATTGCTCAAATTTATTTAGACTGGAAAAAAACGGATGATTTAAAATATCCCTTAACTAATCTAGCAAGAGCAGCATTAGCCGACAATAGCATCGTTAAAGATAGTATCACTCGGATAATTGTTACTCACTTAATAGAAAATAGTAACAATATTCCTATTGACTTTTTATCAACAATTATTTATAGACAGAAAGAGATTGAAGATAGAAAGTATCTTGAAAATTATAATGCTTTTGATCTATTTAATATTTTTTTTAAATGCTTAATTCATGTGATGGAAATTCCATTTGAAGATTATATGGCTTGGAAAAATGGTGGACAAAAACTCTTGGTGTATTATCATTACAAAGCTAGAAAAGAAAGTGAGCATGGTCTATATAGAGTTATTCTGGATATGCTGTTGATAAATATTTCAAAACCTGTAGTTCGTGAAAATATGGTGCTTCTTAAACCTCCGATCAAAGATTGGGAGGATACTTTAAAGAATCTTGTCGGATTTCAAAGTCATAATGAAAAATGGGGGCTATTTGCAGAGTTTGATGAAGGTTATAAAGACGCACTATATATTAACACTTTAATGTATGAATTTTTTAATGAAAAGTATAGAACTGTTCTTGAAAGCAATTTTGATAAAAATGAGTTGCAATTATCTATGAGGATGCTGTCACGCTTAGATGATTATGTGAACCAGAAAGTAAGTCAAAAAGAACTAGAAGTGTTAAATCGATTAAAGAATTTAGTTGGAGACGTTAAAGTCATACCATTTTCTGGGAATAAAAAATGGACTTTAAATGAGAGATTAAATTAGTTTCAAAAATATTATAATATTTATAAAAAAATAAAATCAGAGGTCATTAGAAAATTCATGTTTTAATGTTTTTCTGTTCAATCTCCCATAGCAAGCAATCACTTTAGATTGACTCTAGTGATTGCTGCTATTTATGTTGTTGGCGTATCTCACAAACAAATCTTTTGGTAAAATGAAGGGAACGCTTTTATTTTTCTGGAAAGAGTGAACATCTCTATTCCGATTTTAATCCTCGAAAGCTCCCCGAACTTCTCTAACAACCCTCTTCAACGTATCAATTTGCTTCACACTCAACTCACTAACAGTAACCGCATATTCATCAAGTGCTCTACGCTGCGCAGCCTCTGTCTCACTCAAATCATCATGATTTTGAAATAATTCTGTTGGTTGGATTTTTAGTGCTGTAACTATTTTCTCCAGTGTATCAATAGAAAAATTCCGTTCGCCGCGTTCTACTGCCCCTATGTATGCATCATCCAAGTTGGATAGTTCCGCTAACTGTTGTTGTGTTAATCCCTTTGCTTTTCTTATAGCCCGAATTCTGTCTCCGACTGTATTCCGTAAGTCTGTCATGGTAATCACCTCTCCTAAAGGTTAGGAGAGTATAGGCATAAATAGCAGGGTTATAAAGGCGGTAAAATGTATTGATAATACTACTTTATAGTAGTATATTTGATTTATTGTACTACTTCTTAACTAATAGATAAAGAAAAAAGGAGGCCCCACCCGTGCGCCCTTCCATTCTGAAATCACTGAAGCCGGATATTATGGTTGAAATGCTGGAAATGGCTTATCGCTTCGAGGATTGGGACAAGATGCTGAATACGGCGGGTATTCTGTACAGCTATGCGCAGTGCATCTATGAGGAGCGGCAGTATCACAAGGCTAAGAATCTTCCGGTGCCAATTGTGGATATGGAGCGTCCGCTGGTTTATTATTTTGGGTTCAGTCATCTGATGCGGGGCATCGTGTGCCAGAAGCAGGGGAAGTATGATGAGGCCAGAGAATCCATATACCGCTATGCCGAGCTGGGCTGGATGGAGGATTTGGGGGAGGAGGGCAAGGGATTGCCGAAGAGTTTAGATGTCTAGCTCGTGCTAACCTGTATATCGTGGAGATTCTGTCTGGTAAGACGGAACTGCTGGAGGGGTACGTACGATTCTTGCAGGATAATCCCGAGGAGCTGCTGCCGGGCTTGGGGAATATTTTACAGGCTGCGGTACAGTACGGACTTGATGTGGACGATCTGCTGCATACGTTTGCGGAACAGAGTGCCGGGTTTGGGGACTATGAGGATGCAGGCAATATCTCGCATTATTTCAGCTATTGTTATCACTTGGCGTTATATCATGAACGGGCAGGTAGGCTGTCGGAGGCGCTGGACTGGACGATACAATCTTTAATGCTGGCCCACCAGTCCAGGCATGACGGCAATTTCAAGCGCTGTTTGGCGCTGTTCGAATCACTGCGTGAAGGGGTGACGGAAGAGCAAGCTCGGCGATATCATAAGGCGGTGGCAGAGTGTCTGGGCTAGTTGTTTTGAAGCTCCCCGAACGGCGTCATGTGGGTGTCTAAGGGTCCCTTTGAGCACAAATTGAATGGTGCGGGAGTTTTCCTGAATATGTTTTAATATAGGTATGATTGAATCATTGGAAACATGAGGATAGAGGTGTTATTTCATGAGTGGCTTAAACAAGGTTTATATCGAAACAGAAAGATTGATTGTCAGAACCTTTAGTGAAGGTGATTTTGAGCAGTTTAATAAGCTTTTAGATATGCCTGAGTATGAAGGATGGCAAATGCAGAAGCCAAGGGCAAAAGAATTTTTTGACTGGCAACTTTCAAATTATGAAAAGATGGATATTGTAACTGGAACAGTGTGCTTAGGAATCTTTGAAAAGGAAACAGGCGATGTTGTTGGGCAGGTTGCTGCACAAGAACATGATGACCTACATGAACCTGAATTTGGCTATGGCATACTTCCATTTGCAAGAGGGAAGGGTTACGCAAAGGAAGCTGCAAAAGCAACTCTTGAATGGGTAGAGGATCAGTATGATATTCCATATTTAATAGGAACGGTGGCAATTGATAACATTCCATCCCGGAAGGTTTTGGAATATTGTGGTTTCCAGCTTATTGATGAGCGTAATTTGCTTGTTCATATTATGAATGAGCCGCATGATTTTAAGTATTATAGATATCATTTGGATAAGTCATGTACAAAATTTGTTCGTCACTAACCACGACACACAGTTGTCCGATTTTCCCTCCTATAATGAACATATCTTATATGAATAAGGAGACAACAGGCATGGGCGAGATCGTTAGGCATGATGTGAATGAGGAGTACGCGTATTCCGGATTTGTGGAGGCGGGGATTTTATTTTCCTCAGCTTCTGTGTAGGCAATGTGGGGGGAACGGTGGAGGAGCAGGTGGAAGGTGCGCTGAATGATATGAGTGGCCGGCTGCAGCAGGTGGGGTTAACGCTGGCGTCGGTGGTGAAGGTGGATATTTTGCTGCGGGATGTGTGGGATATTCCGGTGATGGAGCAGGTGTTCAAGCGCAGATTCCAGGGTAAGTACCCTGCCCGGAAAACGATCTCCACGGAGTTCGCGCATGTAGGCGGGCCGGATGGGCTGAAGGTTCAGATAGATGGTGTGGCGTATCGTCCACGCGCGTAGCGTTTGGAGGGTAGGAAGAAAATGCTCCCAATATGAACAGCAGCCCCTCCTGTCGGAGTGAGCTGCTGTTTGGGATGCCTAAAAGTGGCAGTGGGGTGATGAATATAACAACCCTTACGGATTCAAAAGCACCCGGTGAACACCCTGGCTTCCTCCCGGTGCGGTTCCGAGATATAGATATCCGCCTTGGCTTACGGCAGTGGTGATGCCGTACAATGTTCCTTCAGGATCATGCCAGCTATTCACAAGTTCTCCTTCTGGTCCATATTCCGCGACAAGTCCATGTTTCACTGGCTTACTTGCTCCATTTAACAAGGACTGTGGAACTTTGGACATCGTCGCCGCTAACCAAGGATGACTATGCATGTAATCGGCAAAAGGCAGACGGGTTGTGAATACCCCCACCCAGAAATGTCCCTGCGCATCACGTGTGATGTTGTCCGGGAATCCAGCAATATTATCTGCAAAAATATCCGAGGTGCCCTGCTTGGGCCCCTTCAGCCAGTATCGGGTCAACTGATAATGATACGATTCGGCCACGAGCACGAAATCTTCTTCAGCAGACAAGGCTACCCCATTGGCAAAATATAAGTCCCGAAGCAAAACAGTCGTCTGCTTGGTCCGCGGATCATATTTCAGCAAGCGTCCATGCGGCTTGTTCTCAGCAATTTCTTTGAACATAACCTTGCCATAGTTTGAAGTATCGGAGAAATAGATTGAACTGTCCTGCGCAATGTCTAGCTCGTTCGCCAGATAGATCGGTCCTCCATCTACTTCAGTGGTCAGTACTTCAACTTTTCCCTCTGGGTCAATCGACAGCAGCCCTTTCTGAATATCCGTCACAATCAGATTCCCTGCCGCGTCGAATTTCAGTCCGTTAGGTGTTCCATGGGTATCGGCGAACACTTCAGCCGGCTGCGCCTTACCCGCCGCGTCAAAAGCTACTCTGTAAATTTTGCCATCAGAGTCCCCTGTGTATAGCCGTCCTTGTGCATCAAAAGTTATAAATTCCGGGTACTTGGCGCGGTCTGTAACCAGCTCTGCCGAGCTGAGTTTGTTGTTTTCTTTCCAGGGGCCGTCTTTCTCAAAAGAAGGAGCCGCAGGTGCAGACCATACAGCTGGATCTACCGGGGCCGGTATCAGCAGAAAAACAGCGATTCCCAGGACAATTACCCCGAGCAGGGCCAAGCTCCATCTGCCGACTTTTTGACGTGTTGAACGTTTGCGTTGCTTTGGTTCTGTGGACATTATAAATCCTCCTTATTGTTTCCGGGGGCGAAGCATGCCCCCAACCAGCCGCAGACTTTGTCTGCGGGTCATGAAGCGGGAAATCTGTGCGCCCAGATAATTCTGGAATCCTGGAACAACATACTGTTTCCCTTTTTTCATAGCGCGGAGTGTGACTGCGACTACACGCTCCGGCGTGTCCTTCGCACCGACAGAGGCATCCTCCGTGCCAACGACATTGAAGAAATTCGTCTCCGTCGAGCCAGGGCATAGCGCAAAAAATTGAACGCCACGGTCACGATTCTCCCACCAAAGGGCGTCAGTAAAGGATAAGACAAAAGCTTTGGTCGCCCCATAGACGGCCATATAAGGCAGCGGCTGAAAGCCTGCGGTAGACGAAACATTGATAACAGCACCTGCCCCTTTTTGGAGCATCCCTGGAAGGAATAAATGAGTCATATCCACTACAGCGGCGACATTAAGCATCACTTCTTCATGCTGGCGCTCGCCGGAGATTTGCTCGAACAGACCATGGGTGGCAAAACCCGCATTGTTGACCAACAGATCAATGTTCAAGTTGAGTTGCTGGCACTTCTGATACAGATTTTCGGCAGCACCCTCGACGGATAGATCCAGGGGAATGACTTGAGATTGAACCCCATAGCTTCGGGTTAATTCTGCTGCAAGCCTATTAAGGCTATTTTTAGATCTGGCCACAAGCACCAAATGACTACCTTCCTTTGCCAATTGTCTTGCAAACTGTTCGCCGATTCCCGAAGAGGCCCCGGTGACCAGTGACCATTTCCCTTTAATATTCATGATCCTGCTCCTTTTAATACAATGTTTTTATTTAGAAACAACGTTACCTAAACTCCAAAAAAAGATGATAAATCCCTATGTGCACAAAATCGTTTTGGTAACACTGTTTCTTGTTAGAATCATAGTAACCGAGATGATACATTGGTGTCAAATCTTTTTTTCAGCGTGATGGATCAATTGACAACCTTTCTGCAAATGGTTAGAATGCCTGTTAGATGCCCAGTAACCTTGTTTCCTGCCAATAGCATGATAACCGAATGAAGGTGATCCTTATCAGTAACGAAGACAAGCCCTCATCATCCACAGGGCGGGTACTAAAAACATATCAGGAGGCTCGTCTGCAAAATACAAAGAATCTCCGTAAGCTTGTGGTGGATGCGGCTGCGGACATTTTGCAGGAAGAAGGGCCTGAAGCTGTCACTGTGCGTAAAGTATCGGAAAAAATGGGTTGCTCCACCAAGATCATTTACAGTTTGTTCGTCAATAAAGAAGGACTGGCCCAGCAACTGTATCTGGAGGGCTGTAAATTGCTGGCCCAGCGTTTTGAAGAAGTACCGCCGTCCTCTGATCTCTTGCAGCATTTGCTGGATTTGGGCGAAGCCTTCTGGCAGTTCGGGCAGGATTATACCAGCTACTACAAGCTGATGTTTGGAGGGGCTTTTGCCGAGTTCAAGCCGGATGCGGAGAGTATGCAGGGAACGATGACAGCCATACGCCGTTTGCTGATTCTAATCAGCACTGCCCAGCAGCAAGGGCAGATTTCGGACCAGGAAGAGACTGAGACCCTTGTCAGCACCATATGGGCTTCGCTGCACGGTGTAATCCACCTGTATATGGGCGGGTTCCTTGGCGATGTCGAAGCAGCTCATACCGTATACAAACAAACAATGACTTTGCTGTCCCAATCCTTATTTGCAGTATCCAAGCCATAGCGGATTAAATTATTTCATGCTCCTGACAGCCCATCCCTTCAAGGGATGGGCTGTTCGATCCGTTCCAGTACAAGCGCAATCAGCTTATCGCGAAGGCGGATTTTGCAGCAGCAGCAGGCTTGGCTGTCCGTCGCCGGTGGTATATAGTAGAGGGACATTTTCCAAGGTAGAGGAGCGAACAGGGTATGATTGCATTAATCTTGGCTGCGGGGTATGCAACCCGTCTCTATCCATTAACCAGGGATACGCCGAAGCCGCTGCTGCCGGTTCAAGGAAACCGTACAATTCTGGATCTGCTAATTGACCGTCTGGAGGTACTGGAGGAGATTACGGAGATTCTGATTGTGACGAATGACCGCTTCTTTCATGCTTTTGAGCAGTGGCATCAGCAGTACAGGGGGCCGAAGCCGATTCGTATTCTGAATGACGGAACCTCTTCCCCTGAGGGGCGGTTAGGAGCGATTGGCGATATCCAGTTTGTCATCGGGCGGGAACAACTGCAGGATGATTTGCTGGTGCTGGCGGGCGACAACGTGCTCGGTTTTGGCCTTGAGGGGTATCTGAATTATTTTCATAAAGTGGATACAGACTGTATTCTGGTCCGGACAGTGGACGATATCGAGGAACTGCAAAGTGTTGGCGTGGCGGAGCTGGATGAACAGATGCGTGTCCTTTCTTTAGAAGAAAAGCCGCAGTCACCCAAGACGAACATTGGCGTATTTGCACTCTATATCTACAAGCGCTCTACGTTGCCGTTATTCTCCCGTTATCTTGCCGAAGGGGGCAACCCGGATGCGCCGAGTTATTTTCCCGAGTGGCTGCATTCCCGCCAAGAGATGCGGGCCTACTATACGGAGGGCACGATTGATGATGTGGGAACCCCGGAAGCTTATGCCCAGATGCGGGCTAGACTGGGGAACGTCCAAGAGGAGCAAGGTTAATCTTCAAGCTGTAAGCAGTTCATCCTGTAGGGGATGGACTGCTTTTTTCGTACACCCAGCATGGGCGTCAGCTCTTGGGGAGAAGTCCCGAAACGGGGGCTTACCGCTTATCGGGGATTTACTTTTACCTGCGAGCCTTTGCCGCTGGTTTGGATGCCACTTTCCTTCGTTCCGGCTTCCTTCAAATCGCCCAGCAGCCGCTCCAGCACTGCCTTGGCTGCTGCAGCCTCCTTCGCTCCGTTCGCCTTCACGACCAGTTGCACCGGCTTGCCGGAGCGCAGATGCTTGTCTGCCTGACGCAGCTTGGTATCGTAATCATGCTCTTCGATGTGAGCGGTGAAACGAAGCTCCTTGACCTTCCCGCTGCCGCTTTGGCTTCCGGCATGTCCAGCGCCCGCTTTGCGGGACGCGGCTTCCTTCTGCGCAGCAGATTTTCCCTTGCCCTTAGCGATCAGGCTGCAGGGAGGGGGGCTGCTCATCAGCGAGGTGCAGACGAGGTCTGCACCGGCAGAGCGGGCCATCGCCAGCGCTTCCGCTCGCGATAACGTGCCGAGCTTCTCCCCCTTGAGGCCGGTCAGCACCACCTCGGATGCTTTGATTTGCTCGTTGATGAATACGGCCATGGAAATAGGCCCTCCTTTGTAAACAATGTTAAACCTATTTTATACGAAATGAGGCTGCGGTTCACCTATGCGCTAAGGTTGATTTTATTATCTAAACGGTTAGAGTAGAATTAAACACTTCTATGCGGGAGGAACAGCCATGTCTGAACAAACTGTAGCCCAGAGATTAGAGTTATTGGGGATCGTGTTGCCTAATGTCAGTGAGCCGGCCGCTAAGTACGCAAACTATGTCAAAGTGAATAACCCGGGAGGGTAAACTATGGACAATCATTGGATGAAACAACTAACGCTTTGGCATGAGGCGGATGAATATCAACAAATCGTCGACAGCATTATGGAGGTTCCTGCACAAGACAGAGATTATGCGGTCATTGGCCAATTGGCGAGAGCGCTGAATAATCTGGAGCGATACGAAGAGGCGCTGGAACAGCTTTTGGCTATTGCCGGGCAGGGAGCGAATGATCCGTTATGGCATTTTCGTGCGGGATATTCCTACTACTATTTGAAACAATATGAGGAAGCTGCCAGAGCTTTTAAAAAGGCCGACGAACTGGATCCCGGAGACCAGGATACGCTAATGCTATTCAATTGGAGTGTGCGCGGCGCCGAGAAGCAGAAAAGGGAGCGGAAGCGTTTTGCGGCTGCACAAATGGCCAAGGAACAGAGCGGTGATAGCGGATCCTTTGAGCCAGCGGATTTCTCGGATTTTTGGGAGAACAGCGATTATGCTATAAAAGAATATGTATCCGAGCCGCCGACGGAGGAGATGATTGCCTCAGTGGAGCAGGAGCTGGGTTACAAGCTGCCGGCCTCCTATATCGAACTGATGAAGCTGCAGAATGGGGGAATCCCGCAAAACACCTGTTTTCCTACCGGGGAAGCGACGTCATGGGCGGAAGACCATATTGCCATTTCAAGTATTATGGGAATCGGGCGGGAGAAAAGCTATTCACTGTGCGGAGATTTGGGCAGCCGCTTTATGATAGAAGAGTGGGGGTATCCGGACATTGGGGTGGTAATTTGCGACTGCCCATCTGCCGGCCATGATGTAGTGATGCTGGATTACCGTTTATGCGGCAGGGAAGGCGAACCTGCGGTTATTCATGTCGATCAGGAAGGCGATTATGAAATTACGTTTCTGGCCGGCAGCTTTGAGGCCTTTATCGGTGGTTTGGTGAATGATGAGGAATATGATTATGATGTGTCTGAGGATGACAGGGATGATGGGCTTACTCAGGAGGCAATTGAAGGAGGAGAGCAGTTGAAACCCTTTATTCTGGTAGAGCAGGACAACGGCGGCATGTCAGTCATCTTAAACGCAGGCTCTTATAAAGCAGAACTATTTCAGACACGGGAAGACGAGGGCTTCGAAGGGAGCGGTTATGACTGGGCTTCCCTGGCCTCTGTCTTTCTGGAAGAGAAGATGCCCGAGCTCGCGGACAGCATCCATTTTGACCCCGAAGCGGATATGTTCTGCGCGTATTCCAGCAATAGAGAGGCTGTGCAGAGCTTTGCGGAGGGCTTCAAAGCAGCTTGTGAGGACGACACTCTTATCCGTGACTTATTCTCCCGTGCAGAACTCGATTAGCTAAACTACTATTAAGAAGGAATGAGAGCCGCTGCCAAGCGGCTTTTTTATTTAGTTAAGAATTCTATACCTGCTTAGTTTTGCCAGCTGTTGCGCTTTTTGCTGCTGCATTCCGCAAGATGTTTGTGGGATGACGAAGGGTGCTTTTCGGTGTAAAACCTAAAAATATGAATTATGATTAGTCCATAAGAAAAATAAGACGGCCCAAAAGCTACATAAGACGGCGAGGAGAGATGAATGGTGCTTGGACTATCCTTCGGGAACGGGATCACGCTGATACACTTCGAACAGCAGGAACCCAGGTTGTTCACTGCCGGTGATCATCTGGATTGCAGATATATCAGAGCCTTCTTCAAAAGACAAGGAATGACGGCGACTCAATATATCGAATCTAATTTATCCAATATATATGATACAACTGCAGATATTGCGGCAATGGGGAATGAAATTATTGCACTTCATGTAACAACGTCAAACTACCGGTTATGTAAGCGGTTGACCTCCACCCTTAAGGAACAGGAGGGGCGGAACCGGGTCATCTGGTTTGGTAATCTGGCAGCGGTGATCGGTGAGGAAGTGTTCGGCGAAACAGAAGTGGACGGTTTGGTAAGGTGGAGCCCTGAGCGGACGCTCTCCCGGCTGGTGAATACAGCGGTAGAGGGCTGGTCTGCTGTGAATGGGTTTACCTCCCGGGCCATGGTTGGCAGAAAGCCTGGTGGAGATTCGCTGGCCCTTCCCACGGAGGAGGAAGCCGGGACTTCAGCAGGCGTCATGGAGCTGGATGAGCTGACCGGGGTATGGGAGGACACGTCAGACCGGAGGCAGGCGGCGATGCTGTCAGTGAAATGTGCGGATCAGCTCGGCAATCCTCAGCATGTTACCCAAGGGATACGGAGGCATTCTCCGGAGCGGCTGCAGCGTGATCTGGAGCTTGCGGTTCGGACATCCAGACAGATGGCACCCGTCTTTACTATTGAGGGATTCGACCTGATTCGGGATGGGGCGCAGAGAGAGCAGATTCTGGAGGTTCTGGAAGAAGCGGAGTTCAAGGCCGGCTATAAGCTGACTGTTCCGCTGGAAGCCTGCACATATTCAATGCTGGAGCGATTTAAACAGTGCGGCGTAGAACAACTCCAGATCAAGGTTCCGCTGGGTATCACGCCGGATGCCTTCCCGAAAGAAGAAGCAATTAATTATATGATATGGCAAATGCAAACCAGTCAGCCGATGACCTTCTCCGTTACGCTTACCGATGACGGAAACCGGGAAGAAGACACTAGCCTTACGGCAGAGCTGCTGCACAGGTGGATCACTGAGGGAGTGGTTGAGGCGATGTCTGTACGGGCAGAACCGATGGACCGGGCCAAAGCTATTCAGCCCGTCATTCTCCCGGAAGCCTTAGCCGCTGTAATGCTTGAGCATCTGACCACAGAGCAGCCTCGGGCCTTATTAAACGAGTATACCGCCTATATGACCGGATATTATCCGCAGCAGGCGATCGGTGGTGGGGTCAAGCATATCGGGCTCACAGAACCGCTAGAGGAAGAAGTGCCAAGTAATTATTTTGGGGAGTACACAGTCCTCAATAGCGCACTCATATACGAATATAACCAAGTATACAGGGAAGACAACCCAAGCTATATCTATTATGATTCCGATGGGGTATGGAAGCGCAGCAACCGGAGATTTGAGGAATTGTCGGAGGCTGCTGACAAAGAAGAATACTATTTATCCAATGCTCACCAAGTGGTGCAGACGGAAGGAACTGAATATATTCTGCAGCTGAATGACTTTCTCCAGGTGGAGCCGATCCGCATCCGGCAAATGGGCTATTCAGAAGCGGCAACCAGGGAACAGGATAAGAACAACGTGGAGTTCCAGATGCTAAGGATAACATCCACAGAAGATCTGGAGGCCTATCTGGAGGATGTGGACCATTTCAGCCGAACAGGAACCTTCCGGCACGGATATGAAATCCAGTCGTATCTGGTGGATAGCTGCCGCTGGTCAGGAGCCCAGACTTGCACAGTGAAGCAGCTTCCGAGGCTGTTCGTAGACGGCAATCAGGCGGTATCCGGGTGCAGAGGCTGCGGCGCTATCGGCACTCTGGATGATTCTATGGATAGGTTGCTGTTGCAGACTGCGGTGGTCTCGGATCGGGAGCAGCTAGTAAGAGGCTGCGCAACTTGTGAAATCAACGCTTCTTGCACCAAATGCAGTTTCCTGCCCGCCTACATGAACCGCCAGCAATATTGTAATATCCGCAAAAAACATAACACAATGCACTTATATATGCAGACCATTGAACTGCTCAAAGGGCTTAACAAATACTCGCAGGCTTTAGACGGTCTTAGTGTGGACAACTTCCGGATGTCGCTGCCAACCTGCACACACAAATACCCCTATGAGCGAAGAGGAAATGTCCGCTCGGCAGTCGCAGATACCGTATTTCTGTTCTTCATCGGGGAAACTCCGACGGTCTACCAGACTACCAGCCAGAAATTACTGAAGCTGAGCGAGCCTATGGCACTGCTGCTGGAAGGAATGATGGCGGGTGCCAATCGCTTTGAATTGAAGCAGGCCCTTAGGGACCGCTACCAGGTCGAAGAAGAACAAGCCCACCAAATCATATCCCAGGCTACAGATTTATTTATGCAGGAGGGTTGCCTGAAACATCCAGTCGCAGTTTTGTGAACGTAGCTTGCCACCTCACAAGCCTACAGCCCTATGGCTGTAGGCTTTCATAAATCCGAAAATAACAGTTTCTTAGTTATACATACATTGACTAACAAATATAGAGACGGGCCTGCCGGGAATCGGATATGTTCTGCTCTGCCACTTAACCCGAATTAAATAGATGTAATGGAGGAAACAGCATGGGACTACAGATTAATGGATTAATGAAGCAATATGGGAACAACCGGGTCATTCACGATATTACCATTGAGGCGCCTACCGGCAAGGCTTTTGGACTTCTGGGAGGAAACGGGGCAGGTAAAACAACGACCATCCGTTCCATCCTCGGATTAGTGGATTATGATGCGGGAAGCATTCTGTGGGAAGGGAAACCGATCCTGGAGAACCGTCCGAGCATTGGATATTTGCCGGAGGAACGGGGCCTCTATCCAAAGGAAAAGGTTAGTGAACAGCTGGTTTATTTCGCCAGACTGGAGGGCATGTCACGGCTGGCGGCTATAAAGGCTATGAAGCATTGGCTGGAGCGGCTCGGGGTCACAGAACATGAACATAGACGCGTAGAGCAGCTGTCCAAAGGGAACCAGCAGAAGGTGCAGATTATCTCTGCCCTGCTGCATGACCCCGAGCTGATCATACTTGATGAGCCATTCAGCGGCCTTGACCCCATTAACTCGGATATGCTTGCGATGATCGTGAAGGAGCAGTTGTCGCTGGGAAAGACCATGATTTTCTCCAGCCATCAGATGGGGCATGTAGAACAGTTCTGCGAGGATATAT
Source organism: Paenibacillus sp. IHBB 3054 (assembly GCF_051594305.1). Classification (NCBI taxonomy): domain Bacteria; kingdom Bacillati; phylum Bacillota; class Bacilli; order Caryophanales; family Paenibacillaceae; genus Paenibacillus; species Paenibacillus sp. IHBB 3054. The sequence continues at coordinate 13,995 of NZ_JBOFBG010000049.1, forward strand.
GCATTCTTAAGCGTGGAAGAATGATAGTATCGGGCAGCATAGCAGACATTAAACGCTCCTATGAGCGCTGCAACGTGCTGCTGCGCAGTGATGAAGATCTCAGCCGGCATCTGGTGGCAACACATCTTCAGCCGCTTACTGCAGATGCAAAGGAATGGCAGATGAAGGTGCGGGATGAGGATGAGGCCAATGAGCTGTTGCTGCGCTTGACCCAAATGGGCATCCGGCTGCTGAAGTTCGAGATTAAAGAGCCAACACTGCATGAGATATTTGTGGAAAAGGTAGGTGAAATGTCATGAGGAATTTTGGTCTGGTATTTGCTTACTCCTTCAAGGAACGCTTGCGTTCCAAAGCCTTTACCTATTTGACACTGATTATGATTGTGGTTGTGGCTGCGCTTGTACTGGTTCCAAAATTAACTCAGGATGACGGGAATTCCGCGAAGGGCGAAATTGATGTGCTGGATAGGACAGGGGCCATCCCGAACGCAGATAGTTTCAAGGAGAACGTATCAGCTTCCTATGACTGGCGGATGATCACCGAGAATGAAAGGGCTGGTGAGCTGAAGCGTCTGGAAGAGAAGGAAACACTTCTTGGGATTGTTCAGATTGAGAATCAAGGCAGCCAGCCGGTCCTTTCCTTAACCGTAAACAAGGCGGATGATGCTCCTTATATCCGTGAACTGAACAGCTACGTTCAGAATCAATATACGATATTTCAAATTCACCAACTGGGCCTGGGACAGGAGCAGCAGAAGCAGCTGACCTCAGCGGTTCAGATGCAAATACAGGAGATGGAGGCCGGAAGCAAATCTTTAACTGCCACGTATTGGCCGGTCTATATGGTGACGTTCATGCTGTATCTTCTAATCTACATGTTCGGAAGCAATGTAGCGGTATCCGTCTCCGTAGAGAAGGGCTCCCGGGTTAAGGAGATCCTGATTACGAAGGTTAAGCCGGTACAGCTTCTTTTCGGCAAGATGTTTGGTGTCGGCCTGGCGGGCATTCTGCAATTTACCATTATTGTTGGCGCGGTGTACCTGATCCTGAAGGTGTCGGGTACGGGCGGGGTGCTGGAGCTGTTCGGCATGCCGGTGGATTTCTCCATTCTGGGCGGAACCACAATTATGCTGTTAACTCTCTTTTTCATTCTCGGTTATTTCTTCTTTGCTGCCTTGTTCGCAGCAACAGGATCGATGGTTAGCCGCAGCGAGGAAATCAACCAGGTGACTCTGCCTATCTCGATTTTGCTTATGGCAGGACTCATTGTTGCTATGTTCGCTATGCTGAACCCTGATGGCATACTGGCAGTGATAGGCTCATACATTCCTTTCTTTACCCCGTTCGTTATGTTCGCAAGAATTGGCGCTTCAGATCTGACAGCCTTGGAGATTGTAATTCCGACGCTGATCCTGTCCGTATCTACCCTGGCTGCTTGCTGGCTGTCGGCGAAGATTTATCAGGTGGGTGTCCTCCTGTATGGACAGAAGCTGAATCCTAAACTGCTCTACAAAGCTATAAAGGCCTTATAGAGGGGGGATGAGATGATGGGAAATGCAATGAAACCGGAGAAGTTGAAACCCGGCAAGGCACAGTGGAAAGAACGTCCGATTCGTGCTGTTGAAGGCAAGAAGCTGCTTGGACAATGGGCAATGGTGACCGGTGCCGGAAGCCGGATAGGGGCAGAAATCGCTGAGCATTTTGCGGAGTCCGGCGCTTCTATAGTGCTCACGGAGCTGCCCGAATTTCTGGAGAATGCCGAGAATGAGGCTGAACGGCTTCAGCGCTTATACGGTGTTGAGGTGCTGTGCAAGCCCCTTGACCTGCGCAGCGTGGAGGACATCGAGCGGTGTGTGCGTTCTATCGAAGAACAGGTAGAGAGCATCGATATTCTGATCAACAATGCAGGCGTGAACCTGCTGTCGCCTGCGCTGAGTCTGAGCGAGGAGCAATGGGATTTCGTCGTAGATATTAATCTCAAGGGCACGTTCTTCCTGACCAGAGAGGTCGCGAAGACGATGGTCCGCCATAAGCGGGGCTCCATCATTATGATTGCTTCCCATGACGGTGTAGTAGGCAGTGAGAACCATGCGCCCTACAGCGCCAGCAAGGCAGGCCTGATTCATCTAACACGCTCCCTGGCTGCTGAATGGGCGAAACACGGGATTAGAGTCAATGCGGTGTCCCCAACCTTTGTCATTACCGATGACAATGAGCAGGTGATGGATGGTCCTCAGTTCCGGCGCACGAACCTGCCGCGTATTCCGCTCCGCAAGTTTGCGGTACCGGAGGATATTGCGAATTCAGTACTTTTTCTTGCCACAGATTCTGCAAGCATGATCACCGGGCACAATCTGGTGGTCGATGGCGGTTGGACCGTAGTTTAACCTGTGGTTATCCTGGACGCTCGTCAGCGCCTGATCTCTCCTCCATCCTTTTCCATCAGACTCCAGGACCAAATCTATTACAAGGATGTGTTAAGAATGCAGGTTAAATCTATGGATTGGCGGTCGGAGCGTGAACTTGAGGAAGAGCAGATGGCGCTGAACTATCATTTCAATTCCAATGTGAATCCGCAGCTTGAGGTGCTGACCCGCTCGCGGATGAAAATGCTGAATCAACTGTTTGCCCAGAGGAATGTTGAGGTGAAACCGACAAAACGTTATTTCTCTTCCCCTTCCTTCGGGCTGCGGAAGAGCGAGCTGGCAGAGCATCCGTTCATGATGAAATTGCTTGTCCATTTGCAGGAGCTTCAGGTCCAGTCCAGACCGTTTCTGGATTATGAACCCTTAAGGGAGCTGGGCGGGGCCAAGCTGGACGGTCCGGAGCTGTATATCTTTTCGAGAAGCCCGGTATCCGGCAGGCATGAGCTGTTCTACTGCAATCCGGCAGAAATGGTGGTTAAGCGAGTGAAGGAGACAGACCCCGGCATTTGGAACCGGCTGTTCCATTCCGATCTGATCCAGGGAACGGCGGAGGCAGCCGTATTTGTAACGGCCAACATCCAAAGCTCCATGAAGTTGTTCGGAGAACGGGGGTACCGGCTCAGCTTGCTGGAAGGCGGGCGGTTAACAGAGCGTTTATCACAGTGCACCCACAAATTCGGGTGGAAGTTCCAGCCTGTTGCCACTTTTTATGACCGGGCCGTTCAGGAGCTGCTGGAAATAGACGGGCATTCTGAAGTGGTGCTTTCCTGTATGATTCTGGAGGAGGTGAAATAGATGTACCAATACAAATTTGTCAAAGTCGATTTAAAGGGAATCCTGCAAAGCAAGCCTGAGGAGGATTATCACGAACTTATTCATGAGCATGCCCGTGAGGGGTGGAGGCTGTTTCAAATTTTTGCTCCGAACACCTATGGCTTTGGAACTGCGGCCTTTTTGGAATTGGTTTTTGAACGTTCAATTACTGACTATCACTGAAGCTTGAGGCATATTCCTGAACCGGTATTCCGGTTTGCGGGCTCGGCCGATAATGGCCGGGTCTTATTGTTCGACAGCGGAATTAGAGCGATGTTGACAAGAATATCGCATGTTATACCATCCACAAGAAGGAAATACTAAGAGAATATAGAATACCCTTCTATTAGAGGAATCTGCTTGACGCGCGGCAACTTTGGCGTACCCCATGATGCGTTTAGGAGACCGAAATCGATTGGGGGCTTCTGAGGATGGATGGCTGTGCAGAAATGATAGAGCTGGAAATCAGGGCGGGGTTGCGGTCGTTTTTCACCGTGCCGCATTTATTGGAGCAAGGAACAGCCTGTGTGGAAGAGAAACTGCGGGAATCACTGCTGTTCAGCAGAATGACAGTGCTTCATTACCGGGCGTTTGGCGGAAGCGGTAAGGCGATTTACCGTGCCGCCGCTGCTGTGGAGCTGATGATCCTGAGCCTGGATATCATTGATGATCTGCAGGACAAGGATAACAAAGAAACGGTATGGAGCCGGATGAGTCCGGAAATCGCCCTGAATATTGCCCTTGGGCTGTTGACGCTTTCCCAGCAGATGCTGTTGACCGGCGATTTCCCGGAGGAGCGGGCGAGCGGTGCCGCACGGCTGATGAATGAGCAGGTGCTCTCTGCCATTAATGGCCAAACAACAGATCTGCTGAACGATATTGAGAGCGAAGAAGAATACATAGAGATGGTAAGGCAGAAATCTGCGGGTCTGCTAGTGGCTGCCTGTATGATTGGAACACTGCTGGCAACCGGCGAAATCCATGAAGAGGTAAGGAAGTACGCGGAGGAACTCGGAATTGCAGCCCAAATGAAAAATGATATCCGTGACCTGCTGAACTGGGACAACAAAAATGATTTCTGGAACCGCAAAAAGACACTGCCGACACTGTATCTGCTTCAGTCCATCCCGGAGGGAGAGGGCTGGATCACCGATTATTTTGAGGCACGTCTAGAATTGGAGGAGGTGGCACACCGCAAAGAAGAGATTGAGCGTATTATCGAGCAATCGGGAACGTTCCTGTATTCTTCTATCCGAATGAGAACTCACTATTATAATTATCTGGATTTAGTAGGCAAGCTTGGGCTTGCCCCCGTCTGGCAGGAACAGATGCTTGCGATGGCAGACTGAGCCAGAGGGTACCGTAAAGCCCGCCACAAACCACCGCAAAAGCCCGCAATCACACCGCAATTACATTTGCGGAAAGTACTGGCATGGTTGTCGTTTCCAGTTGGGACAACACCTGGTATATTGAATTCAAGAGGAAGACCTCTTATAAACCGATTGGGGGAATGTTAAATGTTGAAGGAAATGGTTCAAAAGTTGATGGCAGATCCAAGTGCGTGGACTCGTGTACAGACTGGACAACTTCAATTGGCGGGAATGAGTGAAACAGAACATAGAGCATTTATTGACGTGCTGGGCAGCAGAGAAGGCAAAGCTGAACCCCGCATGGCACTATATTGGTGCTAATCTAGCTTTATTTGGAGGAAACCGGATTGTCGAGAAGAATGAACGTTGCCGCTTTCTCAGTCATTGTCATCATTCTTGCCGTCTATCTTTCCCAGAGCATATTGCAGCAGAGAATGATTGGGACTGACCTCAAAAAGGATGGCCAGGGACGTTACGTGGTAGCAGATACTACTGCTGGCTACTGGGGATATGGGAAGATTCTTTCGGGCGATATTATAGAAGAAATTGATGGAAGCTCCGCCTCTTCATTTCATTCGGTTAAGCGATTTGATGTAATAGAAGGGGCTTCCACCATCACTCTGATCCGCAATCAGCCTGATGGCGGACAGGAGCGAATCAAGCTTGTTGTAGCGAAGGGAATTGGATCTGAGAATCTGCTGCTGGAATTTATTTTGCCGGTATCCTCATTACTGTTATTCGCCGGATTCTCACTGTTTGTTTACAAGCGCAAGAAAGAAGACAAGGCGGCTATATATCTGATCCTGTTTTTCTTATCGACCGGTTTTGCCTATTTCAGCGCTGCTTCTTCCGGGAGAGCGGATATTTTAGGCTACCTAATCTTTTTTGCCACCTTCTCGTTGGTCCCGGTATTTTTCCTGCAATTTCTCAACCAGTATTTGAAACAGTATCAAGAGCCTTTGGTTCCCAAAAGCGTATTTATTGGCTTTTATTGTATTGCTGGTGCGATTATCATTGTGCAGATCATCACAATATTAACGGGATATAACTTGCTTTTCTTCTTAGAAGCACGACCTTCGTTACCTTTTTTTATCTTTACAAATCTCTACACTATTTATAAATTGATTCAGAAATTTGTGGTACACCGCCGGGATTCACTGCGAAATTTATTTAAGCTGACCTTACTGGGTCATTTGCTTGGATTTATGCCGTTTATCCTGTTATTTGGCGTGCCGAGATTATTTGGTATAACCCTGCTTACTCCGCAGGTGGCCTCGATTTTTCTATTGGCAATTCCCGTAGTGTACTTGTATATGTTCACTACAAGACAGCTGTTTGATATTGATTTTGTTCTGAGCCGTTTTCTTTACCATATTATTATTGCGTTTATCCCAACTTCGCTAATTACCACCTTCGGGGCTCTGATTACCCAGCAGCACAATTATACGTGGGTTCGATGGGTACAGTTGTTTCTGATGGTGTATTTTATTGTTACGATCCTGTTATTCAGCAAGGAGTATGCCGATTTTCGGTTCAGACCAAGTTTTAACAAGAACCTGTACAGCTTCCAGGGAAGCCTGGACCGGTTCTCTACCCGTATTTCACGGGTGATGAAGCGGGCCGACCTGGAGCGGTTGCTGGTACAGGAGGTCCTCTCCATATTACTGGTCAAGAAAGTGGCCTTTCTGGAGGTGAACCGGGAATCGGGTCCCCGGGGAAGCTCGAAGCCAGATTCCGGTGAGGTGCCTATCTCTGTAATATCTAGCCTAAGGGATGCTGCTCATAAACTGGCCGTTGGAGAGACTGTGGCCGTTCCTTCAGGATTATGCATTGTTATGGGGCAGAAAGGCTCTACCTTTCACGTCCTCTGGCTGGCGGATAAGGAGAACCGCACCAAATACAATCTGGATGAATTGAGCTGGCTGAAAACCTTGGCTAATTACAGCGCCATCGTGTACGAGAATCTATATCTGATCGAAAATTTGATTGAAGATCTTGAACAGGAATTTCAGAAGCAAAAGGGAGCTTCACCGTGGGTGATGCGTCTGATCTTTAATCTCTCGGAGACGGAACGGCGCCGGCTGGCTGCTGACCTGCATGATTCGGCGCTGCAGGACCAGCTGATCTGGTACCGCAAGCTGGAAACGGTCATGATCGACCATCATATGCCGGAGGATATCTATCACGAGCTTGAGACTGTACGGGAAGGTCTGCTGGATGTTATCCACCAGATTCGCGAGACCTGCAATGAGATGAGACCGCCGCTGCTTAAGGAAATGGGGATTGTCGAAGCGCTCGGGCAATTGTTCGAGCAGGCTCAGATCCGTTCAAATTATGTGATCAATTTCCAGGTGACGGATCATATAACAGAATTAAGTGATGAACAGACATTAGCGCTGTTCCGCATCGTTCAGGAACTGCTGCGCAACGCCAATAAGCATGCCAAAGCTACAGTGGTTGAGATTGGACTTGAGCAACGGGAGTCGATCCGGCTGATGTATAAAGATAACGGGGTTGGGATGGAATTGGGTGAATTGAATGATTCCTACCAGCACATGGGTCTGTCAGGCATTAAGGAGAGAGTGCGCAGTCTGGAGGGCGAAATCTTCTTCCAATCGGTAGTCGGTGAAGGACTTGAGGTCTGCATCACGCTGCCGCTGGAGTCAGCAAGTATGACAAGAGAGGGTGGGGACGATTTAGATGATAAAAATCTTGCTGGTTGATGACCATCCTTCCGTGGGTGAAGGAACCAAAAATATGATTGAGCAGGATCCGGAGATGAAAGTCACGGTGATTCTCTCAGCGATGGAGGCACTGGAGCTGGTCAAGTCGGAGAGCTTCGATGTCATGCTGTTTGATCTGAATATGCCGGTGATCAGCGGTCTTGAGCTGACCAAGCGGATGATGAGCGTCCAGCCCGAGAGCCGGGTGTTAATCTATACAGGGTATGAGATCAGCCCCAACTTCAACTTGCTGATTGACTCCGGCGTATCAGGCTTCGTGAGCAAGACGGTTACCCGCGAGCAGCTCCTTAACGCGATCCGCTGCGTTCTCCGGGATGAAGCAATCATCCCGGTCTCCCTGCTGCGGCAGCTGCGGCGCAGGGATATCCGTCTCAATGAGTCCAAGGAAGAGAAAATGCTGGAGGAAGTATCCATTAACGAACGGGAGCAGGAGATACTGCAGGAAGTGTCCAACGGGAACAGCAACAAGGATATCGCTTCCAAGATGCTGATGAGCCAGCGGACGGTAGAATATAACCTGACGCGTATCTTTGAGAAGCTGGGCGTCCGTTCCCGCGCCGAGGCGGTAGTGGAGGCCCGGCGGCTGAAGCTGATCAATTTCAATGATTTTATGTAAGGAGATCATCCCTCAGCGGAACGAGTCCAATCCACCTCTTCAATGAATTCGATGATCTCCCCGTTCGGGCTGTGAACGAGCGCGTTTCGCACAATGAGCGGCGGTTCACCGAGCGACAATTCGTCGGGCTCTATACAGGCCTTTGCTCCATGAGCAAGGGCTTTTTGATATGTTTCCCGGGCATTGTCGACATAGAAGGCCAGATGCAGCAGCGCACCGTGAGCAACATCCTCTTCGCGCTTCGCTTTTTTTCCTTGAGCCGCAATCACCGCTTCATCGTCAAAAAGCTCAATGCAGGTTCTTTGATCCGGTGAGAGCAGCATGCAAGCCTCGTTGATCTTGAAAGCAGGCAGGCTCCAATGATGCGTCACCTTGAACTCTAACACTTCTGTATAAAAAGCAAGTGTTGCCTGATAATCCTTCGCTTGGATTGCCACATGGGCAAGGCCCTTAATACTCACGTATAATCTCCCCCTAACTAAGATGCAATTAATTATAGGGAAAAGAAACATTGAATTACATACGAATAATAAGGGTTTTATAGTAAAATGATTATTTATTATAAGGTTTTTCAGCTGGAAAGCGTTATTTTGTTAAAACTTGCTCAGGAGGTGCCCTATATGGAGTATCCAATGGATGAAATTGATAAACAGATTATGCAGTTGCTGCAGCGCAACGCGCGGATGCCCGTGTCCCAGATCAGTAAAGAAATTTCCATGTCCCAACCCTCCGTAAAGGAAAGGATCATCAAGCTGGAAGAACGGAACATCATTTCCGGGTATACTGCGGCGTTTAATTTAAATAAGCTGAACCGGGGCACGACTACGTTCATCCTGCTCAAAACAGAATATTGCCAGGAACTCGTTGATTTCTGCGAACAAGCCTGGGAGGTGACGGACTTGTTCCGCATCAGCGGAGAATACAACTACCTTATCAAAGTGCAGACGGCATCCATCGGCGAACTGGCGGAATTCCAGGACTCCCTGATGAAGCTTGGACCCTCCAAGTCGCATATCAGCCTGAAAAATATTTTGGAAAACCGGATTCTGCTCTAGAGCATGTCTTCAAACTGGAAGAGCTCTGGGGAAGCAGGGATTTAGTATTGAAAGTAGGGGACCTAAAAGCCCGCAACGGGTTCGTTTACTCGTAACGGACTCAGGAGGCGCTATGGAGAGTAAAACACCTGTTAATTCTCTTTTGCGGACCCAGGCGACCTTATCTGCTCTGCATTCTATCTAAAAACGGCCAGTAGGGAGAAATAACTGCGCTGGAGTCCGTTTTCCTACTGTAACAGGCTAAAAGCCCCAATTAAGTGCAACTCGGTCCGTTCGTGCTCAGAGCCAGGAATACACTTTCCGGACGCACACACACGCCTTCGGAAAAAGAGCGAAGTCTTTGAAACACCGAGACGTAAGCCTCCACCGAAAAAACTACCTAGTGGCGAAACGCCTTTCTCCGCGTGTGATCAGAAAATGCTATTGTACCCATGATTCCTTAGGGCATACAGCAGCAGGTTTTGGCGGGGAAGCGGTTTGAAGATACGCTCTAGATCAGCCTCTGAGTAAATATTTCTTTGCTATACAGATTGAACTTGGAATTTAAAAAGGGTGGAAGTGACGGAGGGGAAGTTTGGATACTTACGGAGCGACAGCGTCCGCCTTTGTCTGTGGATTTCAACCGCAAACTGCGGAATAAAATCAAGAAATCTGCAGACAACAGCGGCCGGAAGTCCAAACATTCTCCGCAGTTACGACAATAACCCAAACCAGAAAGATCTTAAGTTCAAACTATATAGTTGCGATCTGCGACAAACTGTTGTCCGATATCACCCTATATAATCGGTGTATCTTGTATAGGGAGATGGTAATTAGATGAGCGAAATCGTTAGACTTGATGTAAATGAAGAGTATGCCTATTCGGGCATTGTTGAGGCGGGGGATTTTATCTTTCTCAGCTTCTGTGTCGGCAATGTGGGCGGATCGGCAGCGGAGCAGGTTGAAGGGGCACTGAATGATATGAGCCAGAGATTGCAGCAGGTGAATTTGCAGCTGGATGCTGTCGTAAAGGTGGATATCCTGCTTAGGGATGTATGGGATATTCCGGTCATGGAAGAAGTGTTCAAACGCAGGTTCAAAGGTAAATATCCGGCCAGAAAAACCATTTCCACCGAGTTTGCCCATGTGGGGGGTCCGGATGGACTCAAGGTACAGATAGACGCAGTGGCCTATAATCCCCGCAAGTAGTGAAATATCGACGTACAAACGGCGGTCCAGCCCGGGATAAACCGGGTGGGCCGCCGTTTGCGGTCAACTACTCCTGGGAATGAGCTGCCTCGTCCTTAACTTCCTCGCGGAAGCCACGGATGCTTTCCTTGCGCCGTTCATTCTTTTCTTCAATCTGGCTCCGTTCTTCACTGCTGATTTCTGAAGCAAACTCGTTTAAATAACCTTCAGCTTCTTCAAGGTTCTGCTCTGTATTCTGAATGCTCTGCTGTAAATGCTCTACATTGTCTGCACGGTTATCCGGTTTTGCCATAGGTTGATCGCCTCCTGTTATTAACGCGCTCCGTAAGAACGCTAACCAGTAGGTTGACCTTTACCGGATGATTTCATGCATGGGAAGCAAAAAAGTCGGACCGCTGACACAAAAGGATAACCGTAGTCTATGTTTCTTCTCAAGACAGCTGGACATAAAATGTAGTGGATTCTCCCATCACACTTCGGGCGTAAATTTTGCCCTTATGCTGCTGCTCGACAATGGATTTGGCAATGGCCAGGCCAAGCCCATACCCGCCTTGCTTGCGTGCCCGGGAAGCATCGGTGCGGTAGAACCGGTCGAAGATCCGCGGGAGATGCTCCGGGGCGATGCCCTCTCCGGTATTGGTAACGGCCAGCACCACATCATTATGCTGTTTGCGCAAGGATAGGCTCACCTCACCTTTCGGACCGGTATATTTCACAGCGTTGTCCAGCAGAATCATGACCACCTGCTTGATCTGCTCACTGTTTCCCTGAATGGTCAGATGAGGCTCAATATCATACTCCAGAGCAACGTTCTTCTCGAAGATTACAGCTTCCATCGTCAGAATGATATTCTCGACCGCTTCGCTGATATCAAAAGGGGTATGGATCATGCCCGTCCGTGAATCATCTATTTCCGTTAAATAGAGCAGGTCATTCGTCAGCTTGGCCATCCGCTCTGTCTCCGACTTGATATAGTGCAGCCACTTCGACTGCCGGTCAATCGTGTCCTCCCCATTGGAGAGCAGCACATCGGTATTGGTACTAATGATGGCGAGCGGTGTCTTCAGCTCATGGGAGGCATCGGCGATGAACTGTTTCTGCTTATCAAAGGCTTCTTTGACCGGCTGGATTGAGCGGTTGGCAAAATACCGGCTGGTGAAATAGAGAATAATCAGCATGACCACGCCTACGATAGTAAAAGTATAGTTGAGATTGGTCAGAATCTCCTGCCGGGCGGTGATGTCGAGGAAGACCAGCATATGCCCGTTAGTGGTTGGCTGTATCTCAAAGGTCCAGTCGCTGCCGTCGAGGGTGAAGCGCCCGGTATTTTTGCCTGTGGATACCGCTTCCTGCAGCGCCTGCTGATAGAACTCGTCTTCCATGGTAAATTGTGATTTTGGCGTCCCTGTTTGGTTCCACTGATCATCCGTTTCAATCATGAAGGACACGGAACGTTCCGGCGGGGGATTTCCGCCGCCCATGCTGCCCATGTCCCCGCCATCCAGCAGCGGCATTCCGGTGACAGTGCCGTTATCCCGCGGCCCGTCAGAATTGTTGCCCTTCCGTTTCTGGTACAACTCTACACTCCGGTGCAGTTCCATTTCATTCTTAGCCTGCACATCCAGGTAGGAAATGATGTAGATGGCGGCGAAGGCGGCAAGCATCATCACGGAGATAGTGACCAGATTGACGATCAGGAACCGGTTTCTGAGCTTTTTGAACATCAGGTATTCACCTCTAATACATAGCCGACGTTCCGGATTGTGCTGATGCGTATGGCCGAACCCAGGAACGTGAGCTTTTTGCGCAGAAAAGAGATATAGACCTCCACATTGTTATGCTCCGCCTCGGAATCGAATCCCCACAGCTTCTCAATAATCTGCTCCTTGGAGGTTACGGATTGTTTCCGTATGATCAGCAGCTCCAGCAGCTCGCTTTCCTTGAGGTTCAGCTTCATTTCCTTGCCGTTCACCGTAAGCCGCAGATTGGTCGTATTCAGCTCCAAATCCCCGAACTTCAGCGCATCATCCGGCAGAACCTCGCCTTTGCGCCGCAGCACCGCCCGTATCCGGGCCAGCAGTTCCTCTGATGAAAAAGGTTTGGCGATATAGTCATCAGCCCCGTAATCGAGCCCAGTTACCATATCCGTAATTTCGCCTTTGGCAGTCAGAAAAATGACAGGTGTAGCCACTTCCTTATTCCGGAGCGCCCTCAGCACGCTGATTCCATCCATCTCCGGCATCATGATGTCGAGCAGCAGCAAATCATAGATCCCGCTTAACGCGTAATCAAGCCCCGATCTGCCGTCATGCACGGCGTCTACCGAATAATTATGTTTCTTCAAGATTTGCGTGACGGCCTCCGCCAGATGCACCTCGTCTTCTACTATTAATATTCTCATAGGGTTAAACATCCTCTGCATAAATTATGTGCTTGCTGCTTACGCCATTATAACAAGATTACCTTTAGCGAACCTTAATGGAATCTCTTTCTTCATATATAGCAAGCGCCGCTATGTCCCCTTTTGTTAAGCCGGTGTAAAAAAATTAAACCTGTGTAAAACCATTTAAGCTTCACTAAAGGTTCGGGGACTAAGATACATTCATAAGCAAGCGGGACACACGAAATATTCGAATAAGAAAGGATCTGAACCCCATGGCGATCGAAGTTTTCAACCGATATGAGAACAAGTATTTGTTCGACAATGAAGCCTACCACCACCTTTACAATGAATTGCTTCAATATATGGAGCCTGACGATTACAACAAGCAGCATGAATATTACTCCATCACCAATCTGTATTATGACACGGCGCACCATACGCTGATCCGCAACAGCCTGGCTAAACCGAAATACAAGGAAAAGCTTAGGTTAAGAGCTTACGGGATACCAAGTGGAGAGACGAAGGTCTACCTGGAAATTAAGAAAAAGGTGTTCGGCCTGGTCAACAAAAGAAGAACTTCGCTGACACTGCACGAGGCATATGATTTTGTCCGCACAGGAGTCGAACCGGAATACAAGGATTACATGAACAAGCAGGTTATTGAAGAAATCAAATACTTCCTGACACGATATGATTTGCAGCCTATGGTGTATCTGTCCTATGACCGCAAAGCGATGTTCTGCAAAAATAACCGCGATCTCCGCATCACGTTCGACACGAATATCCGCAGCCGGCGGTACGATCTCAAGATGGAGCATGGCACTCACGGCGAACCGCTGATGGAGCCGGGCCAATGGCTGATGGAAGTGAAGGCGGAAAAAACGATCCCGGTCTGGCTCTCCAAAATGCTCTCCGAACACCAAATGTACCGCACGAGCTTCTCCAAATACGGCAATGAATATAAAAAAATGCTAAGAAACAGTAAAACAGAAAGTGAGAGTGTCCTGTATGCTTGATAACCTTTTTTCGGCGGCTCTGACGAGTACAGAATTAACGTTCACAAACGCCATTCTAACCATCCTGACCGCTATCGCCCTGGGCGCGATTATTAGTCTGACTTATATGAAAACAAGCCCGACGGGGTATTCGCAAAGCTTTACGCTCACGATGGTGCTGCTGCCGGTCATTGTGGCCATCATCATCCTGCTGATCGGCAGCAATGTCGCCAGAGCCTTCAGCTTAGCCGGGGCGTTCTCGATCATCCGCTTCCGAAGCGCGCCGGGTGATCCGAAGGATATCACTTTTGTCCTGTTCACCATGGCCTCCGGCCTTGCCTGCGGCGTAGGCGCATTCGGTTACGCTGCACTATTTACCATTATTCTCTGCATTATTATGTTTATCCTGAACCGCACAGGTTTTGGTGTGAGAACAACAATGCAAAAAACGCTGAAAGTGACCATTCCTGAGAACCTGGGTTACGAGGAAGCTTTCGCAGAGGTTTTTGCCAAATTCAATGTCGCTTATGAACTGAAAAAGATCCGCACCACTGAGCTTGGCAGCTTATATGAACTGGTCTACGCCGTGACGATTGATGAGCACACGAGCCAGAAGGAACTGCTGGATGCGATCCGCTGCCGCAACGGTAACCTGGATCTGTCACTGACGATGAGCCCGACTCTCACAGAATACTAAAAGAATGAAGGGATTGATTGATATGAATAAATTTATCATGGGAGGTAAAGTAGGACTGGTGCTGTTGCTCGCTGCTGTAATGTCGGCTTGCGGCGCAGCCAGTTCCGCAACACAATCGGCCTCGACCCCTGCAACATCAGCAGCCGTAACGACGGCATCCGCGCAGAGCACAACGGCTTCCAGTGTACAGCTGGCAAGTGTCAAGGCAGCGGATCTGGTTACCTTTGACGAAGAAGATACCGCTACAGCTTGGAACGCGGACAGCTCCACCGCGATAGTGCTGAATGGAACGGGCGCAACCGTTAGCGGTTCCGGCGCAGCAGCCTCCGAGGGAGTAGTAACCATTACAGCGGCAGGTACTTATGTTGTCAGCGGAACGCTGAATGAAGGGCAGATCATTATTGATGTTCAGGATAAAGGAAGTGTTCATCTCGTGCTGAACGGCGCTACGCTTCATAACAGCAGCAGCGCACCGGTCTACATTAAGGAAGCCGGCAAGGTCATTATGACCCTGCAGGAAGGCACGGACAACAAGATTACCGACGGCACCACCTATATCTTGGCTGATGACACTACCGATGAGCCAAGTGCGGCTATCTTCAGCAAGGCAGACCTGACGATTAACGGAACAGGCAAGCTGTCGGTTACCGCCAGCTACAAGGACGGAATCACCAGCAAGGATGACCTGAAGATTGTGTCGGGCACGATTGAAGTGCAGGCAGCCGATGACGGGATTGTCGGCAAAGATCTGATCGCCATTCAAGACGGCACAATGACTATCAATGCCGAGGGAGACGGGATCAAATCGACCAACGATGAGGATGCCGACAAAGGATTCATTGCCATTACGGCCGGAACGTTTGATATTGTGGCCGGCAACGACGGAATCCAGGCCGAGACAACGCTGGTTGCTGATGGAGGGACATTTAACCTTCTGACCGGCGGCGGCAATGCTAACGCCGAAGTGAAGACGGGCGACCAAGGAGGAGGCATGGGAATGGGCGGCGGCCGGGCCGGTATGAGAGGTACTCAGGCTCCCGCAGCCGGTACGGGTTCGGGTCAGGCACCGGCAGATCAGGCAGCGGAACCTGCTGCAACCGCTGGAACCACTGCAACGACTGCAACGAGTGACACGACAGCCGCATCAGCTGATACGGCAGCTGCAACAGAAACCGAATCCACGAGCGCTAAAGGGCTGAAAGCCGGAGGAGATCTTACGGTGAACGGCGGAAGCTTCACGATTGATTCCGCTGATGATGCGGTGCACAGCAACAGCAATGTCTCCATATCGGGCGGAGAACTCCAGATTGCCGCAGGAGATGATGGTATTCATGCGGATAGCCTGACAAGCCTGTCGGGTGGAACCGTTAATATTACAAAGAGCTATGAAGGAATTGAAGGCGCGAATATCACCATTGCAGGCGGTGAGATTGATGTGACTGCGTCCGATGACGGTGTGAATGTTGCCGGAGGCAATGATGATAATTCTGCAGAAGGAACACAGAGACAGGATCAGTTCACCAGCTCCGGCAACAACCTGCTCACGATTAGCGGAGGCACACTAACCGTTGATGCTGCAGGGGACGGATTGGATTCGAACGGATCGGTCGTGATGACAGGAGGTACTGTGATCACCAATGGTCCAACAGCTGATGGCAATGGCGCTTTGGACTATGACGGAACCTTCGAGATCACCGGCGGTTATCTGGTAGTAGCGGGAAGTGCGGGTATGCTTCAGGCTCCAACTGATGCATCCAGCCAATACTCGATCGCCATGACGTTCACGGATTCGCAGGAGGCTGGACAACTGGTTCATCTGCAGGACAGCGACGGCAATACGATCGCTACGTTTGCTCCATCGAAGAGCTACAGATCAGTAGTCATCAGCTCGCCGGATCTTAAAGAAGGCGGGTCGTACACCCTCTCCACCGGCGGAAGCTCGACAGGTACGGCAGTGGATGGCCTGTACACTGACGGCGCTTATAGCGGCGGTACCGAAGTGGTATCCTTCGACATCTCCAGCAGCGTAACCTGGTTGAATGAATCCGGAGTAACCACTGCCACGAGCGGTATGGGCGGCGGCATGGGTGGCGGTGGAACGAGACCTGAAGGCGGATTTGGCGGCGGAGGTACTCCGCCGACCGGAGCTGAGGGCGAAGTTCAGCAGTAAAAGAAGGTAGTACAATGCAGCAAGCAGCACGTCTCCGGTCAGCGGAGGCGTGCTGCTTGCTGTTTGGCGGTTTCTTCCTACATGAAATCGAAGAAATAACGGATGACATGGAAGAAGACCGGCGAGGTGTAAGTCAGGCTGTCGACCCGGCTTAGATAGCTTTTTTTGAGCGCATCGAACTTGTCATCATCTCCGATCAGCAAATCCCGTTTCAGCACCGAAACCGTTAAGCTGCCGAAGTAACCGCTGAGACTGATCAGCATGCCGGACAAAAGTCCGAAGGTTGGGTTAAGCGGCGTCAGGTAGGGATAGATCAGATAGGATACCCCTGTTGTTACCACAAATGCGCAGATGAACCCTTCCCAGGTCAGGTTGGGGTTGGCGGTCGGAACCACCTTGTGTTTGCCGAAATAGATCGAGGCCAGATAATGAATGACATCATTGAGCTGGGTTAATACGACCAGGAACAGGACGAGTCCGGCCCCGTATTCCGGGGTGGCAAATTGAAAGTAGGCCAGATGGCTAAGCCCGAACACCATTAGCATAAGTCCCCATTGGGTGGAGCTGACGCTACGCAGAAAGCCGAGCGTGCCTTTGTTGATCAGCCGCGGGAGCGGCAGGAGCAGAAATACATACACGGGAATGAAGACGATAAACATCCCGTACCACTCAATATAAATCCAATAGAACTGCAAAGGAATCGCCAGGTACGCCCATAGGAACAGCCGGCGGTCGGCTTTTCGGGTCCGGATCATCGAGAAGTACTCTTTTAGGGCAAAGAAAGTGAGTGCCATCAGCGACAGCAGCGAGACGACCGGATTGAACAAGGTGGCCAGGCAGAAGATGAGGAGCATGCCCCACCAGGTTTTGATGCGGAAGCCGATGCCGGTATAGTCCTTGTTCTTTTGGAGTCTGCTCACTACAACATAAATTAAATGGATGGCCGAAAGGGCAGCGAAAATAAGCACTAATGTTAATAAGGAGCGGTCTATAGCTATCACCAACTTGTCGCAGGGTAGGATTCCATTAAAGGAATCATATGTTATTATGAAGGAAACTTCCAAACTTGATAAGGGGAAATTTTGTAAATGACAGGTAATCAATCGGTCTTTATCCTGCTTACGAATACCGGCACGTTATTTACGAAGCTCATTCAAGGCTACACGAAAGCGCCGTATAATCACGCCTCGGTCGCTTTTGACCGCGGGCTTTCGGAAATGTACAGCTTCGGGAGAAAGCATCCAAGCAATCCTCTGAACGGCGGATTTGTGAAGGAGGATATTCAGACAGGCACATTCAGCAAATATCCGAATACAACATGCGTCATCTACGAGCTTCAGGTCACGGACCGCGAGGTGGAGAAAATGAAACGTGTGCTGCACATCTTTATCCGCAGCCAGCAGAAGTATCTATATAATATCCTCGGTGTTATCGGTATTGCACTGAAGGAACCGGTCGAATTCAGCAACTCCTACTTTTGCTCGCAATTTGTTGCAGAAATTCTGGACCGTTCCGGCATTAAGCTATGGAACAAGCTGCCAGCGCTCGTTACGCCCGATGATTTTCGGCAGAGCGACCGGCTGCAGTTGATTTACGAAGGGAAATTAAATCAGTATAAGCCTGTAGTATGAGGAGGGGAGGGTATTCCCCTGGGAGCGCCCGCTACTCCTCTTCAGGCACGATTACCTGAACATAACGGGGAAGGGTGCTTAACCGGATCGGCAGAGCCGGGCCCTCTTCGCCATCTACATTGGTCCGGACGGGGGCGGGTGAGCTTACGGTGACATGGCTGGACGTGAAATAAATGACATCCTTATGATCCTTCAGGTTGCCCAGCAGCAAAGAGATGCTGACTGTAAGCGTATTGAAGATATTGAGGTCTTTGATGATAAAGCAGTGAAGCAGGCCATCGTCAACTTGAGCACCCGGCGCCAGCTTTTCGAATCCGCCTACGGAGTTGGTAAGAGCGGCGACAAACAGCGGAGATTCGCCTTCCCATATCCCGCCATCATACTGGATGGTCAAGGAATGAGCCGGGTTGCCGCTTCCGGCAAGCTCTTTGAAGCCTTCTTTGAAATAGGCAAAGGCTCCCAGCCTTGATTTGTCATCTGACGATACGCCTGACAGCGTTTCGGCGAGTGAACCGGCGGCGACGACGTTTCCGAATAACCGTTCATTTAGGCGGCCGGCATCGACTGGTTGAATCCTGGAGGAGGTGAGCGCAGCGATGGCCTGTCCGGGATTCAGGGGAACCTGCAAGGCGCGGGCAAAATCATTGACCGTTCCAAGCGGAACTATACCCAGACGCGGGCGGTGCTCCTGATCAATCAGCCCGTTAATGACTTCATGGAGCGTGCCGTCGCCGCCGATGGAAACGACCAGCTCATAACCTTCCCGGCATGCAGTAATGCAGAAGCGGGTGGCGTCGCCTTCTTTGGCCGTCTCATTGATCGTAACCATGTATCCGTTATTCTGTAGAGTCTCTTCTGCCTGACTAATATATTCGAGTGCGTCCTCCTTGCCGGAGGAGGGATTAATGATGATCATAGCCTGCAGCATGCACAACATCCTTTCTGTCCAGCTGATATAGGATTCGTTGCATACCTTTACCCGAAAATACCGGCTTTGATCCTTCGCTCAAATCATTTATTTCCGCATGGCTACAGCAGTTTGGAGTTAAGCCAGGGAATCAGGATGGGCAGGACGTGTGACGCCTGCATGGCCCCGGTATGGTCGAGCTCTGGCAGCGCCGAGACCTTCCAGCCCAGCGCTTCGAGCTCTTCACGCTGCCGGAGAAAAGGCCCGGCGATGTCGACCCTCACACCTCCCCAGCGTTCATCATAATCAATAGTATCGGCAGCCCCGGCAAAACACATCCGGGGACAGCTGAGCGCGGTTTGCGCAGCACGGTCATCGAATGGCTGCAGCGCCTCATACAACGTGACGAATTGCCGCGTCTGGGCTTCGGTCAGGGTGACTTCCACCGTGGACCAGTCGAAGTCATTCCAGGTTTCGCTCTGGCTGTCGGGCGTAGGGGACGGGTACTGATGTGAGGCTTGAGACAGCTCATGCGTAGCCATCGTTACCCGGAGCATCTCCTTGTAGGGTCCGCCGATGGGAGGGAATCCTCCCATGACAAGCGCGGTGATGCGGTCTGTGTGAAGAGCCAGCTGCAGTCCGCTAAGCGCCAGCCAAGAGTAGCCGTAATAGGCGAATTTCGGCGCTTGTGCAGCATCGGCAATGGACAGAAAGTCCTTGGTAACGTTGGCGGGTGTCAGCGTATCCGGCTTCGGCTTGCTCTGGACATGCCCTTCATAGTCAAAGGCAATGACCCGGTACTTACCGCTGAGCGCGTCGATCAGTGAACGTCCCAGTGCCGGATCAGCCCCCCATTTGAGCATTTCCGCTGCCTGGGGACCTATAACAGGATACGGATTAACCGGCAGCAGCAGGTTTGGTCCTTCACCCGTAATTACGACCTCGATTTCACTTCCATCATGCAATTTTGCTGTAAGCATGATCAGCCCTCCATTTCCGCTATTTGTTACTGCATAATCTATTACACCAACCAATATACAACATTGATGCAAGAGAGAAGCTTTAGCAGAAGGCCCCTTGCCCCCAGAGGTTAAATTATTCCCGAAGGCTATCAGAGCACTTTAAGGTTATGATTGAAGGTTTGCCATCACAGGGGTGTTTTGCTACTGTTACAATTATCAGGTATGCAGAGAGGTGAACGGCAGATGGTTATTTACAAACCGGCTGAAATTGCCAAGGCGCTTGGCATCAGCACCAGTGCATTAAGACATTACGAGGCTTGGGGCGTGGTTCCGCCACCGGAACGGGCTCCGAACGGCTACCGGTTGTACACCGGGCTGCATATGGCGTATTTCCGTTGTCTTCGGTCCATGGTTCCCGGCTTTGGCTACCCGCTGACCTATGAGGTGCTTCGCCATATTCAGAAAGGGGAGCTGGACACTGCCTTATGGCTGGTAAGCGCCGAGCAGGCCCGATTGCAGGAAGAGAAAGTCACTGCGGGCAGAACGCTTGCCTTGCTGCAGGACCCCGGACTCCATCCGGTTATGGGCAAAGGAATGAAGCATAAGATGAGCATCGGAGAAGTGGCGGCTATCACGAATGTGCAGACCTCCGCCATCCGGCACTGGGAGAAGGAAGGTCTGCTGTCCCCGGAGAGAAATCCGGAGAACGGCTACCGCCTGTACACTCCGGTGCACGCAAGGCAAATCATGCTGATTCGAACGCTTAGAACCACGGTGTATTATTTGGATAAGATGAAAGAGCTGGTGCAAGCCCTGGAGCAGAATAGTGTGGAGAAGCTGAAGGAGGTTACAGTGGAAGCAATGGTCAAAATTGACCGGCGCAACCGTCAGCAATTTAACGGAGTGCATAAACTGGTGGAGTTATGTGTAGAGGCCGGATTCATGGACGGGAGTGAGGTTTCGCTCACGCTGACCAGGCCAACTTACAATAAAGATCATTAAGGAATAAATAGAAGCGCCGAAGCCCCAAAGGGTGTCTCTGACGCTTCTTTGTGCTTTGTTGTGGAGGGCAAAGATTTATAATTCCCTGCTGCGTCTCTGATGGGAATCAGCATAGGCGGTGCGGCGGAAACCGGGATGGACGCCGGACAGATCCTCGATGGCATCTACCGCTTGTGCAGCAAGGGCGGACGGGTGTAACTCATTATCAGGAAGAGCACCTGATGAATTCGTCTCTTTCATGTTCGCAGTCCCTCCTCGTATCATTGCACGGTCTAATCAGTCTCTCAATTATTACCACATTATTTTTTTTCTTAAACCCGGAGCAGCTTATCAATCAAGATGTCTTTCATTCTTGTACACATGACTGGGATCGGTAGGGCTGGATAATTAAAAAAAAACTAATGAAAATTCGATATATTAAAAGTAAGGATGAATATAGCTTGGGAGCAGTATTTGCATTGAGCCCGGGTTCAGCAATTAGGGGGACATAGAAAATGAATAAGGTGGATTCACTTGAGAATATTGTAGCATTAATTCCGGTGCTCAAAGCAGCCGTTCCGGCGGACCTGTCTATCGCAATATGCGATCTGGAGAAATTTATTGCTTATTGGCCGGGGGAGGATATTAATCTGAATATTAAAGTAGGGCAATCTCTGCATCCGGAAGAGCCGCTGACTGGGGTTATTCAGAGCAATATCCCGCTGAGAGCCGAGGTGCCTGCGGAGTTTTACGGGTTTGAGTTCACGGGGACGGCTACGCCGCTTCATGACCGGGAGGGGCAGGTCATCGGGGGGATAGCAGTGCAGCTGAGGCGTCAGAGTGAGCTGAGGAAGATATCGGATCAAATCTCAAGCTCGCTCACCCAGGCCGCCGCAAGGCTTAGTGAGGTAGCGGAAAGTTCCAATGAGCTGGCGGGTTTCACCCAAAAGCTGCTGGGGCTTGCACTCCGCACCGGGGAGCAGGTGAACGAAACTGATCAGGTGGTCTCCATTATCAAAAATGTTGCCAGCCAGACGAACCTGCTCGGTATCAATGCGGCCATCGAAGCCGCCCATGCCGGAGATAAAGGCAGAGGATTCGGTGTTGTCGCGGGTGAAATCCGCAAGCTGTCGAATGAAACCGTGAATTCTACCAAACGGATTCAAGGCACATTGCTGTCGTTCAAAGAGGCAACGTCGCAAATGGGGACTTCCATTGAACGCATTGCCTCAATTATTCAGGAGCAGGCGGAGTCCTCCGAGCAGATGTCCGCGTTCATTGATGAGATTCAGGGAATGTCTGAGAAGCTGAATGAGTTCGCTAAGAAACTGTAGGCTTTAGGGGGACAGCATCTTACATATGGCATAAGGAAGTGTTCGCATTCTCTAACCCATACAGGATTCTTTTCCCGCTCTCCTTGGCAATCCGCACCATTTCATCAGCGCCTTGGGAAGGCCCGCCGATCCGCAGGACGGCATCGCAATGGCCGAGCAGCCGCACGGAGGAAGGGTGGAACATTTCATTGAACACCTCGTCGCCGATGGCTGTTGAGCCTGCCGCCTCCATCAGCGGCAATGCGTACCACTCGCCCAGCACCGGCAGATGGCCGAGCCTGTACACCAGCAAGGCAGCTTCATTCATGGCTTGCAGATTAGCTGCAATTAATGCCGGATCGTCTCCGGTACCTGAGCGGTAGGGACCGGCAATGAGGATGTGCAGAGGTTTCGGCTCCTCCGGTTCGACCAGCCGGTGAAGCTTCGCATGCTGCAGCAAAAGAATGGTCTTGGCATCCCTGATCTCACCGCTCTTCACCAGCTCCATCGCTTTGCCAAACGGAAGCTCCAGCACTTCGATGTTCTCCTGTTCCTCATCCAGTCCGCCGCCGCGCCCCGTCTTCATCTCGTCGGAATATTCCGCGACGAATAAATGCAGCATCTCCGTTACCGAGCCTGGCGACATATACACTCCGCCGATGCTGTGCACCTCCGACAGGCGGTAGCCGGTTTCCTCCTCGGCTTCGCGCTGGATGCATTCTTCCGGGCTGTCCTGATCCAGCAGTCCGGCGCAGGCTTCGATCAGCATGCCGGATGCATTACCGTTAATATAGGTCGGCAGACGGAATTGCCGGGTCAGGACAACCGTCTGCTTCTTGCGGTTGTAGAGCAGAATGGCAGCGCCGTTACCGCGGTCATAAGCCTCGCGCTGCTGCTCTTCCCAGGTCCCGTCGCCGCTCCGGTAATCCAGGGTGTATTTCTTCAATGTATACCAGTTATCTGATAGCAGGTCAATTTGCTTGATTCGCACGTTAGGGTTCATAGGTGAAGCCTCCTTTTTTTGTTGTATCCAGCCGCTCCGTCATAGTTTGCGGCATGTAAACACGCCCATATCCTTGGCAATGACCAGGCTTCCCTGGTCCGCCATCTTACGCTCTACAAAAGCCATAAATTGTTCCAGCGTCTCACCCTTCAGCACCTTGCCCGCATTCATGGGCGTAGAGGTCATATAGCTGATCAGCGGACCGGTTTCCGTCACAACGAGAGAGTCCGGATAACGTTCAACCCGTGCAGCCGGGAACCAGGGCTGCAATAGCTTTGCGCCATTATCCAGGTTGAATTGTTCCAGCGTGTCATCCAGTACCCGGAGGGCTGGATCGAATTCGCGGGCGAGTTCTTCCATCTCCCGCAAATGCCTGCTGCTCATCGTGGAGGCGAAGAAGCTTCCCCGGGGGCTGAGCACTCTGGAAATTTCCGCGAATGCAGGCGTCAATTGCTCCACATGGTACAGCATGTGATTGGCAATCACGATCTGAAATTCGTTATCCGCAAAAGGCATGGCCATAACATCGGCCTGGCGGAACTGAAATCTCCCGGCAGCTGCCCCAAGTGCGCTGCGCGCAGCTTCCAGCATCCCCGGGGAGGCATCAGCAAGCGTGATCTCCAAGCGGGGCGGAATCCGCTCCTGGTTTCGAACCCAAAGAGCCGCATCGCCGCAGCCGATATCCAGCACCCGCAAAGTAAGGGTAGAGGATGAACGCAGTTCCTGCGTTGCCTCCAGCATGTATTCAAAGAACCAGCTGTGCCACCCTTGCGGATTCGTACTGAACTCATCATACAGCCGGGTTCGCGCCTGAAGCCGGGCGGCATTCTGATACTGCCGGCCCCAATCCCTTTCCGTGCGGATCATGTGGATGATCCGGGCCAGCTCTTCCCAGTCCGCTGCCTGCTCTTGTTGCTCCACATAGTCCATAGAGGCGTCGATGGCCTGGACCACACTCTCCATATGATCTATTTTCTGGCGGATAAGCTGCTTCTGGAGCTGCAGAGCGCTGCGCAGATCACTCCCGCTGCCGATCTCCATCACGGTGCTCATTTCTTCCAGGGAAAGCCCAATGAATTTAAGCACCGAGAGCTTCTGGAGTCTGGCGATATCCTCCTCGTTATACAGGCGGGTGTCTCCTTCGAAATGAGAGGGCTTCAGCAGTCCGATCCGGTCATAATACCGCAGCGCCCTGACGGTCACCCCGGTTATCCGGGAGATTTGTCCGGTGGTTAAGCCTTTGTGCATCCTGTCCATCACCTCAACTTTGCGGCAGAATAACAATCATTACTTCAAGTATAACGGGTGACGTAACGTCACCTGCAAGAGATAAATTCATTTGGAATGAAGTGAACCAGCTTATTCACCCGTTATATAGAATGAACTTGAAACTAGAAGAAAGGGAGCGGAGCGACGGAGGGGGATTTTGGAACTGTAGGAGCGATAGCGACCGCCTTTGTCTTCGGATTTCAACCGCAAACAGCGGTCATAATCAAGAAATCGGAAGACAACAGCGGCCGGAAGCCCAAATTTTCACCGTAGTTGCGACTGAACCTTTACTCTAAACTTTTCAGTTCAATCTATATATTGTGATTTTGTTCGCTTAGTGCTGCCAACGGCGAAAAGACAACACCCCCTCAAAGGGCGCAGTAAGGATCTAATTCATGCGCCTTGGAGGGGGTGTTAATTGTTCTATAGAATTCTGCGGGCAGTCACAAACCGTTTTCTCCACTGGCCGTCAAAGGCTTCAACGTGAACATTCAGGTCTTTGGAATAGGTATGCAAAATCTGATTGTTTCCGGCATAGATGGCCACATGGCC
The DNA here is from genome assembly GCF_051594305.1 of Paenibacillus sp. IHBB 3054. Classification (NCBI taxonomy): domain Bacteria; kingdom Bacillati; phylum Bacillota; class Bacilli; order Caryophanales; family Paenibacillaceae; genus Paenibacillus; species Paenibacillus sp. IHBB 3054. The sequence goes on from NZ_JBOFBG010000049.1 coordinate 39,069, forward strand.
GATATCGAGGCCGCGTGCGCTGAAGAACAGCAAATCACCTTTGCGCAAGGAGTCGATGCCGACTTTCTTGCCCTCTTTGGCCTGGTCGTAGGATACGCGCGGAAGCTCAATGGACAGGGTGTCCCCGAATAATCGCTTCACAAACGAAGAGCAGTCAAAGGTTTTCGTCTGATCCGGAGAAGCCCCGAATTCATACGGGGTGCCTAGATAGGTCTTTCCGTAAGATATCAGCGCATCGGCCTGCTTGTCCAGCAGAGAAGCACTGGTATAATCGCTGTATTTCGGTTTCGCCGATATGTACCCTCTTTGGTTGTCTTCGGTCCGCACTTCCAGCCATAAAGCGTTAACCTCACGGATCACATGAACCTTCGCACCGCTAGGCAGCATTTCTGACTGGACGGAGCCGCTTTGGGCGTCCGGGGCACTCCGCAAGTTGACACCCCAGAGGATGGAGGTTTCATAGGTTATTGGAGAAAAGATCCGCACTGACTGGGTGACCGGCTCCCATGTTACGCTGCTTCCGAGTGCTTCGCTGACGAAGCGCAGTGGAATCAAAGTGTAGCCATCCGTAATTTGGCCGGGAACATCCAGCGTGAGCGATTGCCCGTTCAACTGGGCGGTGGTATCCCCGATGCGGTAGGTTAGCTTTTTGTCACCCTTGGTGGCAGTAACGATCTTTGCCGTGTTATTCCAATTCAACTTGGCCCCTTGCTCTTCGAACAGTCCGCGCATTGGAACCAGCACAGCGCCACGTAGGCTGACCGGCGGAACCTCGGCTTGGAGCTGCCTGTCGTCCAAATAGATGGAGATCTTCTTCGGCGTGATTTGCGTCTGGGTCACCGTTTCTGCATGAGCAGAAGCCGAGTAGAAGAGGGACAGGCCCAATAAAGAGAATAGTACAGTTTTGCTTTTCGTCATGTATTCATCACCTTACTGATAGATTTGATTCTATACAGTTGGACGATGACAAGCCGAAATGGTTTTGTGTTAAATGTTGGTAACGGAACTTCCGCTCAATAAAATACTTTCTCCTGCAGCAGATCGAGCGCGCGCTCGATCTCTTTGCGTTCCTCTGCTGTAACATGTGCGAGGCGGTCAGCAAACCGGACGGCAATGTGCAGGAAGGCCTCGTTCATCATGGTTTCGCCTTCAGGAGAGAGGGTGATGCCCTGCTTGCGCCGGTCGGCGGGATCGGTGATTTTGTGACATAGATGTTTTTCGCTTAATTTCTTCAGCTCACGGCTCGTGTTGGGCATGGACATATGCATGCAGTCGCTGATTTCGCTGAGCGTGACGGGCTGGCTGACGGCAATGTATTCAAGAATTTTATACTGAACAGGCGTTAGTGCCTCGGATTTCACGTCTTTGGAAATATCGCTTGTTATTTGATGGACAGCGGTGGTGAAAGTCACGAATTTCTGGAATAAATTATTCTGGTCCATAGGATCACCTCTACATGACACCATAGCAAAATAATTATCAAAAAACAATTATCATTTGACAACTAAATTCGGGGTATGTTACTCTTTTGTTATCAAATGATAAGTAAAGGGGCAGCGCATATGAACACACTGGTTATCTATACACATCCGAATCACAAGAGTCTCAGTTATGCTTTTTTGCAGGAAGTGATCCGGGGGAGCAAGGAGAATGGCAAGATCAAGGAAATTAAGGTGCTGGATTTATATGAGGAAGGTTTTGACCCGGTGCTGGTCTTTAATGAGCACAAACGCAGGAGGGATATGCATAGTGATCCGGCATTGGCGAAGTACAGGGAACAGCTGATCTGGGCGGACCAAATCGTGCTGGTCTACCCGATCTGGTGGGGACGGCCTCCGGCAATGCTAATGGGCTATATTGATCAGATGTTTGCTTCGGGATTTGCGTACAAGGATAAGGGCGGGCTTCTGCCGGAAGGGCTGCTGAAGGGGAAATCGGTGGTATGTGTATCCAGCATGAAAGGTCCGGCGCATTATCCGCTGCTGTGGCTGAATAATTCGCACAAAGCCCTGATGCGTAAAGCGCTGTTTAACTACGTGGGTATCCGCAAGGTGAAATTCTTCGAGTTCGGCAGCATGGAGAGCCCGCGGGGCAAGCACGCGAAGAAGCTTGAGCAGGTGTACCGCTATTTCAAGACGGTCAGTGCATAATCCGCTCTCCGTTCTAAAAGATCACTCCCCGTGCCCGCCGGTCATTTGGCGGGCACGGGAGCCGGGCGATTAATCAATCGCCCGCAAACTCCAGTGATTGTCCGCGTCCTTCATGAAATAGTAGAACGAATTAGGCTCTTTTATTTCACCGCTGTCTTTAACTTTCCCTCTAATTTCTACGATTACTCTTCCTTCTTTATCTTGATCAACGGTACCTATAGTATCAAAATAATAATCTCTCCCGAACAAATACATAAATGCATCCGCGGACTGACTGTCTTTGAACACGCTGCGGAAGGCCTCCTCCTTTTTATTAGCCAAGGCCTCCAATGTTGTATTCAATAGATTCTTAATCTCCTCGTTAAATAAGGGATCTTCGAGCGTATCTAAATCTACAAACACACCTGTAGTAAAAGTCCCCTGAATGGGCTGAGGGGTAGTTGCGGGCTGATCAGTCGCTTGTGCGGTTGGTTGAGCCGTTGCCTGAGGGGATGCCGAAATCTCAGTTTCAGCGTTCACCGCTGGAGATGCAGCATTTGTGCCGGATTTATCACCACAAGATGCTATAATTCCAATTGTTAAGATTCCAGCCAACGAATAAACAATCAGCTTGTTCATGAATAACCTCCTAAAAGTTTTGTGAGCATAACATCCTTGAATCGACTTCGAACAAAACTCACTTCGGAAGCATGAGCTTCGGTATTTAATTATACAGACGCTATAAAAGCGGAGTAGTTCCCTTTTTTTTGCAAATAATAAAGGCTGGAAACAATATATTTGACATTTCGTCTACATGTAACTACAATAGTTACAGGATCAATGAAACCTCAACACAGCATGAAATACAATACGGCATTCAAATAAATATATCCAATGGAGGAATTAACATGACAATCGCATTAACGGGAGCAACAGGACAATTTGGTTCTATCGTGGCAGAAACCTTGCTGAAATCCGTACCGGCTGAGAAGCTTGTAGCCAGTGTAAGAAACCCGGAGAAGGCTGAGAGCCTGCGCGCTCGTGGAGTCGACGTCCGTCATGGTGACTTCGACCAGCCCGAGACGCTGGATGCGGCGTTTGCCGGTGTGGACCGGCTGCTGATCGTATCGGCAGACGGAGACAATGATACCCGGATCCGCCAGCACAAGGCAGCTGTTGATGCCGCTGTGCGAGCAGGCGTAGGTTACATCGTGTACACTAGCGTTGGCCATGCCGACAACAGTACCTTGTTCCTCGCTCCGGTGCACCGTGCAACGGAACAATTCATTATTGAGTCAGGCATTCCTTATGCCTTCCTGCGCAACAACTGGTATCTGGAGAATGAGATCGGCTCCATTCAAGCCGTTCAAGCCGGAGCCCCTTGGCTGACTTCGGCCGGCGAAGGCAAGGTTGGCTGGGCTACCCGCCGCGACTATGCAGAGGCAGCAGCCGTTGTTCTGGCTGGCGAAGGTACAGAGAACGCCGTGTACGAATTGTCCGGCAAGCCGGCAACTCAGGCAGAGCTGGCTGCAACAGTCGGCAGCGTGCTGGGCAAGGACGTTGCTGTGCAGCAGGTGGATGATGCCACCTACTCCAGCGTTATGGCCGGAGCGGGCGTGCCGGAAGCGGCGCTCCCGATTGTGGTCGCGATTCAAGCCGCGATCCGCGAAGGCGCTTTGGACATCGAGAGCGACGATTTCGGGAAGCTGCTGCAGCGTCCGCTCACGACGCTTAGCGAAGGTGTAAGTGAAATGTTGAACGGTGCGAAGGCGTAAACACTGGCCTGAACCGCACAAAGCCAGCCTGTCAATGATCAGGCTGGCTTGAATATACGAATAGGCTGCCCTCTGCCGGTCACATAACCGGAGGGCAGCCTATTTTTTGGATAACGTCAGCAATGCCATGCCGCATATCTGCATAGGTAGTTAACTTAACAGTTCATCGAAATCTGGCAAAATATGCCGCCCTTCTTTTAGCAGGCTTGATTTGGATAATATGTGGCGGATTTGCAATTCTGCGAACAACGATAACAAGTGCAATGAATAAGGCAATCCCGGTAAAAACCATTACCCAGACGGGATTAATCAGGCCCAGTAAAAAATAAAGAAGACGAACTCTAGCTTTCAAAATGCGGCCTTCCTGAATAGGCTCATTATGAGCATTGATTGAAAGTTGGGTCATAACAGCCCCTACCCCCAGAATTATAAGCACATAAAGTAAGGGTTTTAGGGAAGCTGTGACGCTTGTTAGCTGTTTTTTGTTAAATTTATATCCACTACCCATATGTATGTGTAATAGCGTGATGAAATCTTCGCGAATTTCAGGATCCGCAATTACGATAAAGTCAGTCTCTGTTTTCCCGAAACTAGATCTAGTTACAAAATTGGTAAACATCCCCTTTTTGTTTGAAGATACAGATTCGATATCTTTGATTGAAAATATTTTTCCATGACGGACTTCTGCCGGAAAATCCTCTCCCTTCGCAAGTGCTTGGACGACAAGTGCTTCATTCTCTTTCCCAATCTCTGAATAGACGTACTCCGGTGTCAAAATATGAAATTCTTCCGCATTGCTCTCGAACAGCTTAAAATCCTGGAAAAAATCGCTCATACCAACCTCCTAAATAATGTAATACATTATTTAATCGGAAGTTATTATAATAATTGTTAGTTTCTGTATCTGTATATTCCTTCATAAGGAACTATTTCATAGTAGTGGCTGCCTGCCCATCCAACAGTATGATTATCGTGGCTTTTCCTTCCTCATCATAGACTGTTGAAACCATATGTATGCCTCTGAGCGCTTCCCCCGAGAGCGAATTCAACTGCTTTACAGAACTTTTCACAAGTTGACGTGTTTCTGTATCGTAGTAATAATCCATATAATTCTCAGCATTCTCTATCGCATATTTCTCTCCATATAACTCTTTAATACCCGCATGGCTCATGCCGGCTTCAGCTCCTCTGGCAGTTCTATATACCCCTTGAGATTCTTTCCGCAGCGCGATGGATACGACCTTATCATCCCTGTAGATCACGCTCACTCCGGGATCATATGTATACGAATTCGGAATCCCTTTATTTCCGGTCCCCAGCACCTTCTCCGCATCCTTGCGGCTCATGCCGTAGCTGACGCGTTCCTTGCTGTTAACCGCCTTGTAGATGGCCATGTCCTGCTTGGAGAAAGTATCCGGCTCCATAGTGACGGGCTCGGCATTGCCGCTGCTGCATCCTGCCAGTACAAGAAGTAGAAGAGCTGCTGTTAATAAGGTATAAGTTCTTTTGAGATTCAATTGTTTTCCTCCTAGAATTTATTATTCTATAAAATATAGCAGAAATCGTACGAATCTCGATATGAACTCCGACGATTACATTCAGCCGTTTTTGTTACAGCTTGAAATAATTCTCCAGCAGTTCACGCACCGCCTCACGAAGAGACGATTGATGCTCTGGATGAAGCAACTCCTGGGGAACAAGGATGTAACTGCCGGAATTGCTTTTTAAATAGCTGTAGATGATTTGAGCTTCGTCAATTTTATGGCGGTTGACCGCTTCCGGCGGTTCCGGTGTCAACTGGGTGAAGGTCTCGGCAATAGCGGATTGGATGCCGGCCTGCAGCTGCGCCATATCCGGATGTCCGGTTTCCAGCTTGGCCCGGAAGAGAATGCGGCTGCCTTTAATCAGAATAAGCTTTAGAAGTTGTTCGTTTACCGGTTCCAGGACGACGATGTTCTGGTTCTCTGACGTGAAGCGGGTAACCTTCTCCTTCTGAAGCAGGGACTGGACAGCCCCGACATAGTCGCGATATTTGGCCGCCTCCTCGAAATCATATCTCTCCGCCGCCTCATCCATTCGCCGCTCCAGATCCTCAAGGATACCCGTGTCCTCTCCATTCAGCAGGGCGATGATCCGGTCGATAATGCCATTGTATTTCTCCAGCGCTTCTCCGCCTCCACACATCCCGATGCATAGGCCCAGAGAATGGTTGAGACAGAGCGTCTGTTTGGCATGCGGACTGCTGCAGAGGATCTTCTGGCATTCCTTAATGCCTTGCACCGCCCGTTCCACCGTGCTTCTGCTGGTAAAGGGACCAAAGGATAGGCTGTTCTCAGCCTGTCCTGGATCATAGCCCACTTCGAGCTGCCGGTAGGCGGTATCATTGCGAATGGTGATGTAGGTGTAGGCGAGCGGATTTTTCATTTTTTTATTGTACATCGGCTTAATTTCCTTGATGAGCTGGCACTCCAGCATAAAGGCTTCAAATTCCGTATCGGTCACCCTATATTCAAGATCCCTGATGTTGCTGACCAGCCGGTTTACCTTGGGAGAATGCCCCTTGGAATTGTAGAAGTAGGACTGAACCCTTTTCCTCAACTGCTTGGCTTTGCCGACATAGATGATATGGCCGAGGCTGTCCTTCATCAGATAGACTCCGGGCGATAAAGGGAGGGCTGCCACCTTTTCTGTTAGATTCATAGGCATGAAATCTCCTCCGCTGATTACGTTCTCTAGTAAATTCTAGTATAAACGATGCTATTGGCGGCGGCGACTGGAAAAGTCCGATTTCTGCTCTACGGTGTGAGAAATATGTCGATGTGATATAACCCACAAAGGCTCCCGTCAAAACCCCTTATCATTAAGGATATAAAATATAAATTTCGACAAAACTGGGGGGATTTCATGAAATATTCAATCGGCGAGTTCGCATCCATTCTGGGAATAACGGCTGATACGCTGCGGCTGTATGAGAAGCATGATATTGTCAGACCAATGAAGGATCATCATAACAACTACCGTTATTTCGATGATTTGGATGCCCGGAATCTGTTGTCCAGCCGGTGGTACCGCAGTATGCAGATTCCGCTTCAGGATGTCGCCGAGCTGATTAATGATGCGCCTTCGGAGCAGGTAGTGGAGTCGATCGCCGCCGCGCAGCTGCAATTGGAGGCGGAAATCAGGCGCAGCACGATGCTGCTGAACAAGATCAATGAGATCCATAAGGAACTGAAGGTGATCAGCCATTCTTTCTATAAGTGCCGGATCAAGCATCTTCCGGGAATATACAGAATCCAACAGACGAACAAAAATCATTTGCTGCAGAAGGATTGCCTGAAAAGAACGGTCCAAGCCTGGATGGAGCTGCTGCCCTTTACGTTCTATTCCTTCCGGATTGAAAATACGGAAAGTATCTACGGGAGCGCGGAGCTGGATTACAGCTGGGGCTTGGCTTTGCTGGAGGAGGATCAGGAGAAGCTTGAGGTGGGCCTGAATGAAAGTGTTGAATATCTTCAGCCGGCGACCTGCATATCTTCGGTGATTGCTACCTCTTGTGAAGAGTACATCGAGCGGAGTGCTTTTCAATTCATGCTGGATTATGCCGAAGAGCACCGCTATGCCATCACGGGTGATATTATCGGAAAAATCCTGTTCACGGAACGAAGGAGCGGAACGAACAAAACCTATCTGGAGATTAATATTCCTATCTGAACCTGCCCATTGGATGACAACCTGACTGCTGCGTCAAAAAGCAGAGGGTTGCCCGTTTTATCCCCCACTTTGAGAAAAGTTTCACATATAATTCATTGACCTTGGTGCTGCACCAAGGTTTACACTCTGGACATACGCATGGGCGGTCCGAGAAAAGAGAAATAAGGACGGCCACAAAACTATACTGGGGGCAAATAAGCAATGCGCAAGCTATCCATCACCAAAATGTTCATGTTATCGCTGTGCCTGGTTATGATCCTGTCGATCATCGGAGGCTGCAGCGGCAATTCGAGTGAGCCGGCCGCTTCGGAGCAGCCGTCTGCATCACCTGAAGCGACGCAGCCAACAGCCGATTCCAATGAAATCCCGGCTTCTTTCAAAGCGGGAACCTACAAGGCGGAAGCTGATGGCAAAGACGGCAAGGTTCAGGTGGAAGTTACACTGGACGCAGCCCAGAAGATTACGGACATTCAGGTCGTAAGCCAGAATGAGACGGCAGGCATCGGCGTTGAAGCTATCAATAAAGTGAAGGAAGAAATCATAGCCGGCCAAACCTTGGCCATTGATGCCGTCAGCGGCGCTTCCGAATCCAGCACAGCGATTCTGACCGCTGTTGAGGATGCGCTGAAGCAGGCAGGCGGAAATGTGGAAGCCTTCAAATCCAGAACTGTGGCCAAAGCGGGCGAAGGCAAGACAGAACAGCTGGCCGCCGATGTTGTCGTTGTGGGCGCGGGAGCCTCTGGCGTGTCTGCGGCGGTATCCGCAGCGGATAAAGGTGCAAAGGTCATTATTATCGAGAAGACGGCAACGATCGGCGGAGCGAGCAATTTATCCTGGGCGGGTAAATTCTACAATTCTTCGGCTGCCGTCAGCAGCGGGCTTAAGATCAGTGTGGAGAAAGAAATTTCCGACTGGATCGTCAATAACCATTGGCGTGTGGACGCGGCGGCCATCCGCCAGTATGTGACGAAGTCCGGGGATACCTATGATTGGCTGAATCAAAAAGGCTACAAAACCACCTTTATCAATTTCGCAGGTGAACAGCTGCATATGCTTCCGGCCTACGAGACCCGCCAGGACCTGCTCCGGGCCATGCTCGCAGAATCGGTGGAGAAAAAAGGCGGACAGGTGATCACAGAAACTACGGCCAAGAAGCTGATTACAGGTAGTAATGGAGAAGTGACCGGTGTAGTAGCCGAGAAGGCAGACGGTACAACGCTGGAGATTACCGGCAAAAGCATCGTGATGGCCACCGGCGGTTATGCCGCCAACAAGGAAATGGTTAAGGAAGCCTTCGGGTTTGAGGGCGTAAACGGCGGACTCGGCCAGAATATCGGAGAAGGCCTGGAAATGTCCTGGGCTGCCGGGGCCAAGGTTCCTGATAACTTCGGCGGACAAATGCTGCACCAGACGCTGGCCAGAGCAACAGAGAAGCTGAAGACACAATATGAGCCGTTTGAGGCCAGCTACCCGCTGATGCTCTCCTACCTGCCGAACTTTATGAATGTAGGCTCATCCGGGGCGAGATTCAGAGACGAAGCGGCTACGCTTACCGCAGTGGCAGCTGCCAATACGAGTGCATTTAACGGTGCTTATCATTATGTGATTGTCTCCAAGTCACAGATCGACGCTTTGAAGGCTAAAGGGATGAATGGTGTAAAAGCACCTAGTCTGCCGGGAATGCCGCCGGAATTCTACGCAACATTTGCGAAGCAGTTCACGCTGGAGAACCCTTGGAAGGATGCGGACATAGTCTTTGACTCCATGGTAGAGAATGGAGATGGCTATAAAGGCAGCACCATTGAAGAGTTGGCTAAAAATTCCGGAATGGACGCGGCTGTATTCGCAGAGGCCTTCAGCAAATACCAGGAAGCGACCAAGACAGGCGTGGATACTGAATTCGGCAAAGCGAAGGACTATCTGCTTCCTATGGGAGAAAGCGGTCCGTACTATGCGATTATTGCCGAGATCAACAACTTGGGCTCTGTCGGCGGATTGCTCGTCAATACCCAGTTCCAGGTGTTGAACGACAAACGTGTGCCTGTTAAAGGTCTGTACGCTGTCGGACTGGAGTCGGAAGGCGTGTTGTTCAACGATACCTATGTGGGTAACGGTGTCGGCATCGGCTATTCATTCACTTCCGGCCGTCTTGGCGGTGAAGATGCTGCCAGCAGCGCCTTGGGGAAATGAGTTTCCCCAATACTTTTCTGAATGAACCATTTCGGCTAACCGCCGGGGTGGTTTTTTTTTGCGGATTCAGCGCAGTTACGACTGGACTGTAGGGATTTCTTTTAGATTTTGCGTGGAGCTTGCACGGTTTAATAACTCTTTCTTATGCGCCGATAAATAGGGTATAGTGCATTGTTTATGCAGGAAGGAGGAATGCTGAATGAACATTTCAATATCCAGAGTTCAGCGAAGCTCAATAAAAAGACCACCGCAGTCCAAGATCAGGGATACCGCAGCAGCGCCCTCCCTTGGCTTCTCTGAAACCTTGGCTTCAGTTACGGCTATGACTGAGGAACAGGCGCAGAAGATTAGGGATATTTACGACTTTACAGTCAGTATCGAAACCATTCCGGCAGATGATAAGGACATTACCAAGCGAGGTACAAGCGGCAGCCTGCAGGAAGTGGTGGTGGCACCGAACATTCTGCATCTAATGAGCAAGGACCCTTCCATAAAGAAGAGGGTTTACGGTTATATTGATAGCTATATCCATGAAGATTTGAAGAGTCTGGCCCAGATGGAAGAGATGCATGGGGTCACAGTGACAGGGCACAGTCTGATTATACACAAAGATGGTACATATACAGTTTGGTCTGCATCGGTAGCCTCTCCCGAGGATGTGGAGAGAGGCAGACGAATCGAGGCAGACAAGCAAAAGGAAAAAGCGGAGCAGGCACATATTGCTGCAGTAGCGCGGAGTGAAACCGAATCGGCCATGCCGGGAGGGTACGGGAAGCAGCCTGTTACCCAGCCAGGGGAGCCGGCGCTTCCTGCTGCCATCAGAGCTTTGTCCTCCAGGGATTTGCTAAAGCTGAGTTTGCTGATCAGAAACAGTAAGTCAGACAAGGTGTAGTAGAACAATAGCCCAACCCTCCGCATAGCATATAGCACCATCTTGCTTGAGGAGGAAAGGGGGCGCCAAAGATGATGAGCATTCAGTTATCCGCGGTTCACTGGGTGTATCTGGTCTTTATTGTGTTTATTATGACGCTGCTGATCAGGCGGCGCGATACAACGATGATTTGTGTGACCGGAATTTTTGCCCTGGGGCTGCTTGCAACAAGTACGCTCAGCGGTTCGGTGTCAGGAATCTTCAATTCATTTGTCTATGCGACCAAAGAGCTGATGAGCACAATTATGATCATCTCCATTATTGTGGCCATGAGCCGGATACTGATGGTTACAGGCATTAATGAAATGATGGTGGCTCCGCTTACCCAGTTCCTGCGAACGCCGGCCATGGCCTACTGGGGGATCGGGCTGATTATGATGGTTACCTCGCTCTTCTTCTGGCCTTCACCAGCGGTGGCGCTGGTCGGGGCCGTACTGCTCCCGGTGGCTGTCCGGGTGGGTCTGCCCGTCCTTGGCGCAGCGATGGCGATGAATCTATTCGGCCACGGGATTGCCTTATCCGGTGATTATATAATTCAGGGGGCACCGAAACTGACCGCAGATGCCGCTGGCCTTCCGGTGTCTAGTGTTATGGAGGCGAGCCTACCGCTTGTTATAGTGATGGGACTGGTCACTACGGTCACGGCGTTCTGGATGATGCGCAGAGATCAGAGAAATGGAACCTGGAGAGACGGGCTGGTGTCGGTCAAAGGTTCTTCAGGCCCGTTGTCAGCAGGAGCGGAGGATACAGCTCCGGTATTGATGAGCCCCGGTCTGAAAAAAGGGCTGGCTATCGCCATCCCCCTGCTGTTCCTGCTCGATGTAGTCGCGATGTTTATCCTTGACCTGCAGGGTGGAGATGCTACGGCCCTGGTTGGCGGAACCGCCGTGCTGATCCTGATTACGATCACTTTGCTGGCCCATCATAACCAGGGGCTGGAGAAAATCACTTCTTACCTGATCGAGGGATTTGTCTTTGGTTTTAAAGTATTTGGCCCGGTCATCCCCATCGCGGCCTTCTTTTATCTCGGTGATTCGGCCTTCACCGAGCTGTTTGGGAACACGCTGCCCGGCGGCTCGCACGGCATCGTGAATGATCTTGGCGTCGCCCTTGCAGATCACGTTCCGCTGAATGGCGCGGTAGGAGCCGTAACATTAACGGTGATCGGCGCGATCACTGGCCTTGACGGCTCCGGTTTTTCCGGCATCTCGCTGGTCGGCCCGATTGCCCAGATGTTTGCCGCCGCGATCCATTCCGGCGCGGCGACCTTGACCGCCCTTGGACAGGTGGCCGCCATCTGGGTCGGCGGCGGCACGCTGATTCCGTGGGCGCTCATTCCGGCAGCCGCCATCTGCGGCGTCAGCCCGTTCGAGCTGGCCCGGCGGAACCTGAAGCCGGTGCTGCTGGGCCTCTCGGCGACGACGATTGTCGCCATGTTCCTGATGTAGATATTGTGCATAAGAAAACCTCCCCTTATCCATGCTAAAGAGGATCGGAAAGCGTGACAGAAGGGGGAGTATTCAACTTATGAGGCACTATGAATCCAGTTTGCGGACGAACAGCACGGTGGACCAGGCGCAAGATTCTGTGACCAAGCTGCATAACTCAGTAACGCAGGCTTTAAGCCATCCTAATGAACAGACTCTTGCCCAAGCCGAGAATAGTCTGGAGCATGCCGAGAATGCAGTCCAGCATGCCCCGGAGGGCTCGGTCGGCGGCCATGGTGTTGATCTAACCGAGGAAAGACTAAAGGATGAGAAGGAAAGGTTAGCCGCTCTGGAAGAGCAGCAGAGCCGGATTAAGGATTAGGAGCCCAGCTCAATGATGGTGTTTCCTAGGCAGTATGTGCAGCCGCAGGCATTTCCGGTGACTCTCCGGAAATGCCTGTTTGGCATGACCCGGGAAACGAATAGTAGGATGAGGGCAATCAATAGCCGTAAATTCGGTTATAAAGTTAAGAGACGGTCTGTCACACTCAGACTTGCTCGGTCCTATGCGAAACCGACAGCTCTCCTGGAGCGTAGAACTTTCTAAGTGAATAATTTTGAATTAAGGCGTAACTGTACCCAATGTATAACGCTCACAAAACTAAGTGTATGTCCAGAAGTCAGTTTTGTACGAAGTAGACCAGTGAAGCAATGCTCACAAAACTAAGCGTATGCTTTCGAAGCAAGTTTTGTACGAAGTAAACTCAGTGAAGTAACGCTCACAAAACTTTTAGGAGGTTACCCTATGCCGGAAATTGCTGAAGGCTTGCAACGCTTTGAAAAGGCTGCGGAGCTGCAGGCCGCGCTTGCCGTAATTGTGAAATGGGAAAAAGAGCAGAATAAGCTGATGATTTGGGACCGGATCACCCGCTTGCCGTTCAAGCTATTGGACAAAATCACGCCAAAGGTGATACACGAGAAGCTGGGCAAGCTGCTGGATGAACTGGGCAGTTATATCCAGAACGGGGGTAACTATCTGGTGGCTGGACGTAAAGTGGGCTCGCTCCTGGAGTCGTCCAGCCGGGCTGCCGGGGGAAGCGAGAAGGGACCGTTTCCGCTCGCTGTTATGGATGAAGCCGCACTGAAGCTGAGTCAGAGCAGCCGGAATGTAGCAACGGCGCAAGGGGCTACAACCGGGTTCGGGGGTTTCTTCACGCTTGCTGCCGATATTCCCGCTATCTTGGGCCTGTCGCTGAAGGTCATTCAGGAAATCGGTCTATGCTATGGCTATAATCCTACGGACAAGGCGGAACGGATTTTTACGGTGAAGGTGATGCAGTTCGCGTCTTCGGATATTGTGGGGAAACGGACGATTTTGCAGGAGCTGAATCTGCAGGCCGGAGGCAACGGCGATATCACCCCCGGAACGAATGCTGCCGTCTCCAAGATCCAGGGCTGGAAGGAGGTTATTACGGTATACCGCGATAACTGGGGCTGGAAAAAGATGCTGCAGGCCGTTCCCGTCGCCGGGATGTTTTTTGGCGCATATCTTAACCGGAAGGCGCTGGAGGATGTGGCTGAGGCAGCGCGGATGCTGTACCGCAAGCGTAGAATTATCGCCAGGCTGGCTGAAATGGAATAGATCAATGGCTATAGATATTTTTTGAATAGCTGAGTCGAGATACGCTAAAAAGGCAATGAATGCGGCCGTCGCAGGCTACGCTTATTGCCTTTTATATTCTTCACTAAAGGTTCGTCTGCGTTTTAATTAAACGACAGCCCTTTGCCTCCTACAGGCTTGAGCTTTGTGGACTCCACACCGGCAATCAGCGGCATGGCGCGCTGGATAGCCGCTTTGGTAGCTTCCAGGCTGAGCGAGGCCGCATGCGCCTCCGGATTGCTCCATACCTCGGTAACCCAGAGAATATCCGGTTCAGTCTCCGAGAAATTGATGATGTAAAGCTCACACTCTTCGACAGTCTCAGCAGCCGCCGCGCTTTCCAGCAAGATTTCTGCCAAAGCATCGCGTTTGCCGGGTTGTGCAGTAAATTTAGCGTACATCCCATATTTGCTCATATGTATCACTCCAGATTCCTATTTTAACATTAAATCCTAACATATAGCTTGCTCCCCTCTCCTGAAATCTACATAATGCCAACTGAAGGTTCCATACTATAATATACAAAATTAGGTTTTTTTCAGTTTATATTTTTATGAGCTGGCTGGTCTCCTGCATATAAGCATTCAAAGGATCGCCTGAGTCTCATTGTCCACAGCCTGTCCGATTCTTGCTTATTCCCGCAGGAGTTACTATGATTATGCTATTAACTTCAGGGACACAGGAATACAAATTCATCCCGCTTTGAGAAAAATATCACGAACATCCGGCAGAACCGGATCAAGCAAGGGAGTGGACGGTATGGGGAATAATGACTGCGGAGTTTTGCGCGAAGACTTAATAGATCAGGCCGAATCGTTCATCCGGTTATGCTACGGGGAGCTGGAGAAATCCGAGCCTGAGATCCTTGAACGGATGTCGGCCATACGTGAAGAAGTGCTGCAAAGCGGTACCTATAGGCATACCGAAGAAGAGCTGACACATGGAGCAAGGATGGCGTGGCGGCATAACAGCCGCTGCATCGGGCGTCTGTTCTGGCATACGCTTGAGGTGATAGACGCACGTGGGAAGGAAACCGCAGAGGAGGTGGCCGAAGCGCTGCTGGCCCACATGGAGCGGGCCAATAACGGAGGACGCATCCGTCCGGTGATGACCGTGTTCCGCAGCGGTGAAGATCCTGCGAAAGTGATCCGTATCTGGAATCATCAACTGATCCGTTATGCCGGGTATCCCGGGAATGCAGAAGATCCGCGCGCTGGCGACCCAGCGTCCGATGCTTTTACCTCGCTCTGCCGGAAGCTTGGCTGGCAAGGGACCGGCGGCGACTTCGATGTGCTGCCGCTCGTAATCAGTATCGGCGATGAACAGCCGTGCCTTTTCCCTATTCCTAAGGGAATCGTGCAGGAGGTACCGCTAACCCATCCGGAAATCGAATGTTTCCCGGAGCTTGGGCTGCGCTGGTATTCGGTGCCGATCGTTTCGGACATGCAGCTGGAAATTGGCGGGATCCGGTATACGGCTGCTCCTTTTAACGGCTGGTATATGGAAACGGAGATCGGTTCCCGCAATCTTGGTGATACCGGTCGCTATAACCGGCTGCCGGCTGTAGCGGATCTGCTTGGACTGGACCGTTCGACCAATACTTCGCTTTGGAAGGATAGGGCTCTGCTGGAGCTTAACCGTGCCGTATTGCATTCCTACAAGCTAGCCGGAGTAAGCATAGTGGATCATCATACCGCTGCCGATCAGTTCGTCCGCTTTCAGAAGCAGGAGAAGCAGCGGGGGCGGGAAGTATCCGGCAAATGGCATTGGCTGATCCCGCCGATGTCACCCTCGGCTACGCCAATCTGGAATGACAACAAGCTGAAAGAGCTTAACCTCAGCCCGCGCCTGGTCTACCAAAGTTCTGCTTATGCAGGGTGGCTGGAGGAAGCGGATGGTATGCAAAAAGGTATGCTGGAAGGTGTGCAGGAGGACGCGCTGGAGGGTACGCGAGAAGGTGCGCATGAGGGGGCACTGGAGGGTGCGCGAGAAGGTGCGCAGGGAGTGGCGCTGGAAGGTACGCAGGAAGGTACCCGAGAAGGTATCCAGGGAGTGGCGCTGGAAGGTACGCGAGAAGGTATGCAGGTGGGTACGCAAGAAGGTACTCAGGAGGGTATGCAAGAAGGTGCACAGGAAGGTAGGCGAGATGGCGCGGGGCATACCAGTTCTGCGACTGCGGCGGGCCTGGACATCATGGAGCATCAGAGCGAAGAAACTCCTGCTGAACCTGGACATCCAGCGGCGGAGATGGCCTGCCCTTTTCACCACCAGCAATAATTCCGACGGGCTATCAGTTTCCCGTTTTCTTTAACTGCATCTCATACACCTAAAAACCAGCATTTTGGAGCAGTAGGAGATAGCTGTATTCTGTACAATTATTTAGGCGTGATTTGGGCAAAACGTTGCTTTCGCCAATTTTAGTTGTAAGAAAT
>NZ_JBOFBG010000050.1:0-54190 GCF_051594305.1 Paenibacillus sp. IHBB 3054
TCATTTTATGTACACTATAGTTTTGACAGTAGACTCCGAGAATGAGAGAATATAGTTTTGTAGAAGCTACAGATTTCAAAATAATTTTGGAGGCCTATCAATGAATCAGCGTTTTCGTATCACACGATCAATGCAGGAAAACAATGCGGAGCCATCCATCTCTTTGGATGAATGCAAAGATTACTTTGCAGCTAAGCCCGACTTTGCGTACTCACAGGTTTTTACCGTAAAAGGCCCGGAAAGCAACATGTCCATTGATGGAGACTTTTTTATGTGGAAGCAGGGGGATGTGGAAATTCCTTTCCGGCTTTACATGGGTGATTTGTATGTAGCTATTTCCAACGAAGCTGTAGTTCCCAAAATGATTGAAATTGCAACGGAACTGCAAGCTGATATAGTTGAAGGGTAAAACACCAATCAAGGAGGCCATTATGCTGCCGATACATCCTCAAGACATCCAAACTGTGATCGACCGCCTCACCGGTCAGGAACTTTACTTGCACCTTGAACTCACGACAGGGGCCTATGCCAGTCATTTGGACAGCAGCCGGCCAACCGCTTCGGCGTTCATCACCAATGCGGCCGTCTCATATACGCACGGCTCCATCTCCGGCACGGGTCCTTACCGGGTCGGATTAAAGACAGCAAGCGGCTGGATCTATGCAGAGGGCCTTACGCATGTTGATGAGAATGAGCATGAACGCCTAATCATGGCTGGGCACGACAGTCAAGGAAAGCTAATTGTGTCATTGCAATTAAGCCGGGAAAAGTTCTAATGAAAGCGGAGGATCAAGCAGCCATGAATACTAAACAAGCCAAACATGAGCGCATCTTAGTGGTATTTCCCCATCCCGATGACGAAGCATTCGTTGCATCAGGGACATTGGCTATGTACATAGAAGGCGGCGCTCAAGTCACCTATGCTTGTCTGACACTAGGGGAGATGGGCCGCAATATGGGCATCCCGCCGTTCGCGAGCCGTGTCAGCTTGCCAGCAATCCGCAAGGAGGAACTGACAGCGTCTTGCCATGCGATTGGCATCCAAGACTTAAGGATGCTCGGCTTCCATGATAAAATGATTGAGTTCGAAGACCAGCAGCTGCTGGACTCCCGCATCCTGTCACTACTCCAGGAATTGACCCCGTCGCTGGTCATCACCTTCTATCCAGGGTACAGTGTGCATCCCGATCATGATGCCACCGGGGCCGCCGTCATCCGAACCATCAGCCGGCTCCCCGCGGCAGAACGGCCGCTTGTGTACTGCAGCGCCTTCGCCAGCAATCATGAGATGGTAATCGGGAAAGCAGATGTGACCGTAGACGTGACATCATTCCTTGTTAAGAAAATGGCCTCGATTACGGCGCACCGTTCGCAATTCCAAGCGGCGGAACTCGTCGGGAACCGGGAGCTGAGTGATGAAGAAATCCGCGACCGGTTCGGCACAGAACAGTTCTGGACCTACCGGTTCGATTCATCTCTATGATAGAGGAACAGTTTATGGACAAATCCCCCTGCCTAAAGGCAGGGGGATTTGTTATATTCCACTTAAATGCTGAACCAACATTCCAACAAACCGCTTAGCCATTTGTTTATCCTGAAGTTCGCTGTTCCAATCGCCCTTGGGAATCAAGCTCATTTTCTGAAGTAAACCCATCATAGACATGAAGATAAAATGAGCGGTCTTCAAGGGCTCAGTATCTGACTTTAACGATCCATCTTTAAATCCAATGTCCAGAGCATCCATTAGGAAATGGCGTTCTTTTTCCCGGTTCACAAAATTATTGTACTGCTCTTTGAGTTCATCACTTGAGTCGTAGGCTTCATAATGCAGGTCGAAGAGAAGAATAAACTTGATGTACTCTGGATGTTGCGAAGCATAATCAATCCAAGCCTCCAGCATCGAAATAAGCATTTGTTTACCATTCATTTCGAGTGAAGCTGCTCTTCCAACAAATTGGGTCATACTCTGGAGGATTTCCATCTGGACCTCAAAGATCAGTTCATCCATGGATTGAAAATGCTTATAGAATGTAACCCGGCTTACACCGGCCACGAGGCATACATCTTTAATATTAACTTTGAGAAAGCTTTGCTTCATAAAAAGTTCCTTAGCCGCAGCAATTAGTTCTTCCCGGTTTTTGTTTCTCAAATTCTGATGCCAGTTCTCAGTCATAGGCAGCAATCCGTTCTTTATCATTTTTTGGCTTTCGCAAGGTTAAGAAAAGAGCAGATGTAAGGATAAGTGCACCAAAAATATAGGGTATATTCATGTGTTTGTCAAACAACTGCCCTGCTAAAATCGGCCCAAGTATATTTCCTATGCTGGTATACGTTGTATTCAATCCGGCAGCATATCCTTGCCGATCACCAGCTGAGTTGGCAATCAGCGTACTTACCGTTGGTCTTAAGAATGCATTAAAGGCAAAAAACAGGGCAGATACTACGATCAGATAACCTAAATTAAACTTGATGATCATTAAGAGCAAACTTATTGCCGTGATCACCAAAGATAGACGTATAAGTTTCATCTCGCCTAGCCGCTTAATAAGATAATCAAGCAGCCAGATCTGCACAATGATGCCTATAACTGCACCTACCGTAATGATAATTGAGATTTTAGCGGCATCAAAACCGTACTTTTGTTCCACAAATAAAGGCATACACCGTTTCATAATTCATCAAACCAAATGTCATGATCAGAATGAGCAGGAGATAGCGGAAATACGAAGTCCGGAATGAATTTAGGATCAGGTTGCGAAGGGGCTCCCGGCGTACCCGTTTACTAACGGATTTCCGTCTTTCCTTGGGAAGTGTCTCTGGCATAAATATACTAAGCAGCGTAGCTGCAAGTCCAAGCCCACCCGCGAAAAAATAGGGGACACGTATGCCGAATTCAGCGATAATCCCTCCTAACCCTGGACCAAGTACCATACCCAAATTCATGGAAGCCCCCAAGAATCCCATTCCTTTAGCGCGGGTTTCCTGAGTGGTAATATCAGCGACATAGGCCATATTGGAAGGAACCATTAATCCAATACCTATTCCCCCGATAAATCGGGCAATATACAGAAGCGGCAATGTCGCAGATACGGCAAACATCAGATCCGCAATGACCGTTAAAAACAGACCGGATATGATCATGGACTTACGACCCCAGCGATCCGAAAGCTGCCCGCCTATAGGTGAAAAAATAAACTGTGCGGCTCCAAAAGCAGCAATAAGATACCCGGCTGCAGCCCCTGAGGCATTAAATTGTTTTAAATATTCAGGAAGAATGGGGATGACCATACCTTGTCCCAATAAAGCGATAAACAGATTCAGCATTAGAATGAAAAGTGGAAATCTGGCAGACTTAGGTAAGCTGCTCATATCAAAGCCCTCCCGCGAATGGTTTACACTAAGTAAATATTAACACAATGTAAATCATTCTAATTGAAAGAGAGAACATTGTAAATGATAAATACAACTCTTTTAACTTGAATGAATAGTTGAGAAATTAGAAATTACCATATGACTCCGATGGGTACTTAAGCTATAATGAGTTCTAAAAAAAGAAAATGGGGCGTTATGAAATGAATCAGTATAAAGGTGAAAAAAGCCTGCTCTCGGAGAAAAAGGAACGTTTCTCCTCCAGCGGCTTTATTTTCGCGGCCATCGGCAGCTCGGTGGGTCTGGGAAATATGTGGAAATTTCCTTATATTACAGGAGAAAATGGCGGAGCGGCTTTCTTCCTGCTCTTCATCGTCTGTCTGGTGCTAATCGGCTTGCCTGTGCTATTGGCCGAACTCGCCATCGGACGCAGTGGACGCGGAAGCGCGGCAACGTCGTTCATCCGTGCCGGAGGCGGAAAAGGGTGGAAGGCAGCTGGAATACTGCAAGTGATTGCGCCTTTTCTAATCCTCTCCTTTTATATTATTGTTGCAGGTTGGACGCTGCACTATGCAATGATTGCCTTCAATGGACAACTGTTCAGCACGACTGATTATGCAGGTGAATTTGGTTCATTTATCTCAGGGTACTTGCCGATTGTCTGGCAGGGTGTAGCCATCCTGATTTCTGCGGGAGTAGTTATCCTGGGGGTATCGGGCGGGATTGAGAAATTTAATAAAGTACTGATTCCCGGCCTGGTTGTACTCCTTATTGTATTGATGATTCGTGCGCTAACCTTGCCGGGTGCAGATAAAGGGGTTTCCTTCTTCCTCAAACCGGACTTCTCGGTACTAACGGCAGAATCCGCACTGGTCGCCTTGGGACATGCCTTCTTCTCGTTATCACTCGGAATGGGGATTCTTTTGACGTACGGTTCTTATGTAGATAAAAATCAGTCGCTGGGCACCGCTACACTTGCGATAGGAGCCGGAGATTTGATCTATGCGTTTATCGCCGGATTGATTATTTTCCCGACTACGTTCTCGTTCGGCATTGCTCCTGACCAAGGACCTTCGCTGATTTTCATCGCTCTGCCGGCGGCTTTCTCGGCTATGCCGTTAGGTTCGTTCTTCGGCGGTCTGTTCTTCATCCTGCTGGCGATTGCCGCCTTGACCTCAGCTGTATCCCTGCTTGAAGTGCCTGTATCCTTCGCGATGGAGCGCTGGAACTGGAGCCGTCAACGTTCGGTTTGGGTATTGTCTCTGGTCTGTTTTCTGCTTGGGATTCCTTCAGCAATGTCGCTGGGAATGTTCCCTGAACTTACGTTTGGCGGCAAAGCCCTGTTCGACTGGATGGATTTCATTACCTCCAACATTATGCTGCCGCTTGGCGGTCTGCTGATCACCATTTTTGCCGGTTATTTCTGGAAGGGGGCAGCAGAAGCGGCTGGACTACAGGCGCGCTGGTTCCGCATCTGGTTGTTCATGCTCCGGTATATTGCGCCTATTTTGGTGTTCCTGGTGTTGCTGCATACCTCGGGAATCCTTAAATTCTAATTCAACAACCATTCATTGCAGAATGAACAAAAGAACTCTACAACCCATGTGGTTGTAGAGTTTCTTTGTTTAGAGCATCACCTAAGACTCTTCCAGTTGTCGCGAGTTCCTGTGCCGCCAACTCATACATACCAGAGACAATGCAATGACCGAGAGGATCACACCAAGCAGTCGAAATCCCCCAGCGCTGAACTTACCTCCCATTATGATGCCCAGCAATAAGGAAGAGAGAATGGTTCCCAGATATCTTGATGTCATAAATACGCCGGATGCTACACCGATCATTTCTTTTGGCGAACTTTTGAACAGAGCCACTTGCATACCGACATTATTTAATCCGTTCCCAACACCGAATGCAGCCAACGACACACATACACTGATAACTGGTGAAGTGGGATTCATGGTCACCATCCATACCGATCCTAGTGTCATTAGTATTCCGGATGTCAGCAATGCGGGCCCTGGTCCTGATTTATCTATCCATCGTCCGGCTAGTGGAGAAACAATGAGCGAGCACAAGCCTAAGCTTAACATCAGAATCCCTGTATGGGATTCGCTGACATGACGTACCATTTGCAAGTAGGACGGAAGCCCGAAAAAGAGTGAGTAATAAAGTACGTTAACGAGCATGAATTCGATATTAACCCAAGTCATCTCAGGATATTTGGCGAATGTGCGCAAAGGAATAAAGGGTGATGCCGCTTTTAACTCATGGCGTACGAAAGCCACCAGTGCAAAAAGGCCAATCAGTCCGATAATGACAGGACCCAACGAGACATGGCCAGATGATTTTGCTGACAGTAATCCCACCAGCAAGGCGACCAGACCCACGATAAAGAGCAGAATCCCTGTCGCATCAATCAAATCATACCATTTACGGAACGACATCTGGGATGTAACGGATGTTGGCGGTTCGTCCTTAGGAATCATCCTCCAAGCTAACACAAAGCTCGTAACCACGAACGGAATATTGACGAGAAAGATCGCAGACCAGTCCCACCATTGAATCAAGACCCCTCCGATAAAGGGACCGATAGCTGCCGCACCGGATAGGAAAATGGACATCACGGACAGCGCAGTCGCCTGTTTCTCCGTAATATGAATTCGCACAATGGCCATTCCAACTGCAACCATCATGCTTGTTCCGATGGATTGCACAATACGGAACACAATGAGCCACCCAAAGGTGGGGGATAGCGGAGCTAATAATGATGCAACGAAGGCTACAACAAGACCGGTTAGAAAGATCTTTCTGCGCCCGAATAGATCACTGGCCTTCCCCATGACAGGTTGAGCGATAGCACTCGCAATATAGAATGAGAAAATGATCCAGGATACCTCTGTAAAATCAAGCTGATACACCTTTTGCAGCCTTGCTATAGCCACGGAAATCATCGAAGAATTTAATGGGTTCAATAGAATCCCCAGACCCACGGAGATCATCAGCCACCTGCTGCGAGCATTCATTTTTGGTCCTCCCCAAAGTGTTATTGATGTCATCGTACTTCAGATTGATTATTTATTCCAACGCCTTTTATGTTATGATTTCATAGACTAGAAGGAATGAGAGGGGTATAAAATGGAACTTCTTCAACTGCAGTATTTTCTCGTGGTAGCCCGGCTGGAGCATGTGACCGAAGCAGCACGGACCCTGCACGTTACCCAATCCTCATTAAGCAAAACAATTCAACGTCTGGAAGAAGATCTGGGAGTCCCGCTATTCGACCGGATAGGAAGGAAGCTACGCTTGAATGAGTTCGGAAGCCAATTCCTCCGCAGGGCGGAAAGGGCCTTGTTTGAACTGGAACAGGGAAAGCAGGAGCTGCGTGATTTATCCTCCCCGGAACAAGGTACACTTGAACTTGCGGTGACTGCCGCGAGCACGTTGCCAAATATCCTTCGAGAGTTTCGAAAAAAGCGGCCTAATGTCCAATTTCATGTGCAAATGCTGACCACGCATGAAATGGTTAAGCTTCTTCACAGCGGAGAAGTCGATTTCTGCTTGTCCTCACCTGCCATAGAGGAGGAGGATATTGAATGCCAAATAGTCTTCATTGACCCCATTCTTGTAGCGGTTCCCAAAGGGCATCGGCTGGCAAATCGAAGCAGCATTTCTTTGACAGAATTGAGGGATGAAGAGTTTATCGGTGTAAAGAGAGGTTATGGTACCCGCGATTTAGTAGACAATGTATGCAGAACAGTTGGCTTTGAACCTAGATATGTGTATGAGGGGGATGAACCAGCAAGGCTAAGTGCCCTTGTGGAGGCAGAAATCGGCATCGCTTTTATACCTAGCACGGCAAGGAATTCTAGGGAACAGATTCACTATCTCCAAGTGGAAAATCATGACTTGGCGCGTGAGATCGCATTATTGTGGCACAAAAGCCGCTACATTTCGCCGGCTGCTCTGGAATTCCGTGAGGTCGTTGTAAACTATTTTAAGCCATTGACCTGAAAATACAGGCGATGGCTTTTTTTAAAATGTTAAGAATTTATATGCTTCACGGTATAAATCATCCTTCTATTTCTCGCTGAAACGGAAACCGTCCTTTTGAGGACGGCGAAGCCGTTTCACTTGTTTGACACAGAAGTGTTTCTCTTCTCTATCGACGCCGCTCAGATGATATGTTATCATGATAAACTGATAACGTGTTAATGAGCTAAAGCGTAGCATACAGTGTGTCATTTACTAGGGGGATTAGAGAGATGAAGAGAAAAGGATTATTAATTTTATTCGTAGTTATGGCAATTGCAGTGATCGCAGGCTGCTCCGGTTCAAAAGGTGATGACGGCAAACTGGTGATCGGTATAGATGATAAGTTTGCTCCGATGGGCTTCAGAGATGACAACAATGAAATTGTCGGTTTTGATATTGACTATGCGAAAGCAGCAGCCGAGAAAATGGGCAAAGAGATCACCTTCCAGCCAATTGACTGGTCGGCCAAGGAATCGGAGCTGAACAGCGGACGCATTGATATGATATGGAACGGGTACACCATAACAGACGAGCGTAAAGAGAAGGTGTTGTTTACCAAGCCTTATCTGGAGAACAGCCAGGTTGTAGTCGTGCTGGCGGATTCAGCGCTGTCGAAGCTGAATGATCTGGCTGGAAAAGAAGTCGGACTGCAGAGTCTTTCGTCGGCTGCCGATGCCCTGAATGCCAGTCCAATCAAAGCAGAGATTGACAAGGTATCTGAATTTCCGGACAATGTACTTGCCCTGACGGACCTGAAGTCGAAACGCCTGGATGGAGTGGTTATTGACGAAGTGGTGGCAAGATATTACATGTCTAAGGAGACCGGTACTTACAAGCTTCTGGATGAATCACTGGCTCCTGAGCAATACGGTATCGGGATTAAGAAAGGCAATGAAGCACTGCTTACTAAGCTGCAAAAGGCTCTGGATGAACTAAGCAGTGATGGAACGGCTGCTGAAATTTCAACGAAGTGGTTTGGCGAGAACAAAGTACTGAACTAGATTGTTTCCTTTAGGAGTCGGTTGAAGATATGAATATAGATTACATTATAAAAATTGCCGGGCCGATGCTTGAAGGTGCACGGACGACCGCCTTGCTGTTTCTGATTGTCATCGTGCTGTCCATTCCGCTAGGGATGCTGGTCACACTGATGGCCAAGAGCTCAATTAAACCGCTAGCTTGGCTTGCGCACACTTATATTTACGTCATGCGCGGAACTCCGCTACTGCTGCAGCTGCTATTCTTCTGCTTCGGCTTGCCGCAGATTCCGGTCATTGGGGAGTATCTGGTCATGGACCGCTTCGTTGCGGCCAGTCTTGGCTTCATCCTTAATTATGGTGCTTATTTTGCCGAAATCTTCCGTGGCGGGATGCTCTCGATTGATAAAGGACAACACGAGGCGGCCAAGGTTCTCGGGCTCAGCAAATGGCAGACCCTGCGCAAGGTAATTCTTGCCCAGATGTTCCGGGTTGCATTGCCTGCGGTAGCCAATGAGTCCATTACTCTGGTCAAGGACACTGCGTTGCTCTATGCTGTAGCTGTACCAGAGCTGCTGAATTACGCGAAGACGGCGGTGAACCGCGATTTTACGGTGACCCCATTTGTAGTTGCCGGCGTTATTTATTTGCTGATGACATTAATACTAACGCTGTTCTTCAAGGCACTGGAGAAACGTTTCAAATTTGAGTAGAAGGGCTGTCCAATTATGAGTAGTATGATTGAAGTTAAGCAATTGCAGAAATCTTTCGGCAGCCTCGATGTGCTGAAGAAGATTACCTTTGATGTGAAACCGGGAGAAGTCGTGGCGGTGATCGGGCCTTCCGGTTCCGGGAAAAGTACGATGCTGCGCAGTCTTGTTCATCTGGAGGAGGTTACCGGCGGAAGTATCCTTATCCATGGCAAACCGTTGGTAGAGAACGGCAAATACGCCAGCAATG
Organism: Paenibacillus sp. IHBB 3054; assembly: GCF_051594305.1. NCBI lineage: Bacteria > Bacillati > Bacillota > Bacilli > Caryophanales > Paenibacillaceae > Paenibacillus > Paenibacillus sp. IHBB 3054. Next base: position 9,339 of record NZ_JBOFBG010000050.1, read on the forward strand.
CAGATATAAGGGAGATTACCGCGACCATGGGCATGGTGTTTCAGCACTTTAATCTGTTCCCTCACCTTAGCGTACGGGGGAATCTGGAGCTTGCCCCGCGAACACTGAAGCGGGAGGGCACTCAGGATATTGCCGCCAAAAGTAAGGAATTGCTCTCCAAAGTAGGCCTTGCCTATAAAGCGGAGGTGTACCCTTCCATGCTGTCAGGTGGACAGAAGCAGCGGGTAGCTATCGCCAGAGCGCTGATGCTGAACCCGGACATCCTGTTGTTTGACGAGCCGACTTCGGCACTTGATCCCGAGCTGACCGGCGAGGTGCTGCGTGTCATCCGCCAGCTTGCGGACGAGAACATGACGATGATAATCGTCACGCATGAGATGAACTTTGCCCGCGATGTGGCGGACCGTGTATTCTTCATGGATAACGGGGAAATTGCCGAATCGGGAACACCGGAGCAGATCTTTGGCAGCCCGCAGCTGGAGCGGACCCGGACGTTTTTGAATCAGGATTAACAAGAGTATCAAACATGAAAGCAAACTAACACGTATGAATAAACGCAATATTCAGCATCCTATTACTGTAGTATACATGATGCATTTCCAGAGGAGGCTACCCGAGATGAGCCAGCAGAAGCAAAGAAAAGAAGCTGGGTGGAAATCCCGAAAGCAGGACCAGCACCCCCATGGTAAAATCAAGTCGCTGAAAGAGCTTTCCAGCGAGTATGATGCGGAACATACTACGTCGTAACCTAGCACAAGGCGGTAGGTTGCCGATTCCCTTCGGCAGCCTATTCGGGACCGCCCGCTGATCTGGAACATTTGCCAGAATACATAGTCCAGACTGGGCTATTTTCTTCCTTTGCCTGGGATTGGAATATGCCTAATGGACTCAATGGGGTGGTACAGCAGCATCCATGGACCTGAGTAACGCATTACGTCCTTGATTTTTTGACGGTAATCCTGTTTGTAACAATGGATGGGGCATTTTGCGCAAGCCGTTTTCTCCTCACCGAATCGACAGAGCGATAATCTGTTCCTCGCATATACATTTAACTCCTGACATTCCTCGCAGAAGGCTGTTTGATGATGTTTTTTACTGCAATAGATACGAATCATTTTTGATACCAATTCTTGTTCTCTTCGAATTCTAGGCCCCTCATTCAATTGCCTTTTCACTTCTCTTGTCATGTGCGAAAGGTTCCTTTCAGTGTTATAAGAATACATTAACTCTATTTAATAAAGAAAATGGGTATTATTCTTTACATTTTCAAGGCATTTGCAAGGCCAACATGCACCCGTCCTACGTAGGATAGCTATTCAAGCAGGAAGTTGGCGGGAACGTATCGGATTCTTTGAATCGGGTGCGGAAATTCCCAATGGATGGATTGTACCGACCACACAGGATATCATTACTCCTTTAAAGGAATTCAGGCTTTTTATTGTTTTTCGGCCATGTATCCCGCCTGCGGATTCTTGCGGAATTTCAAGGGAGAGAGACCTATGATGCTTTTAAACGTCCGGCCAAAATGAGTTGAATTCTCGAAGCCGACGCTTTCGGCAATAGCTGAAACTTGCGAATTGGATTCTTTCAATAAATGGCAGGCTTGTTTGATCCGAACATGGTTCACATACTCGATGAGGGTAAACCCTGTTGATTCCTTGAAGGTCCGGCTAAGATGGGAGGGACTGACATGGAAACGGACTGCGAGCTCCTCCAAGGTCAGGCGCTGATCATAGTGGTGATTGATGAAATGGGTGATATGGGAGATACGCTGATAAACCTGGTTGGTGGAGCAATTCATATATGGACGTCCGCTGTTTAATAAGCGGTGTATGTAAATTAAAAGCTCGGACAAGAGGATTTTGAGATAGAAACCCGACTCAGGAAATCCGTTCGCGGACTCGGCGGCCATCTTTGCAAATATCGCTTCGACATAACCTTGCTCCTGACCCTTTAACCGGAGGGAGCCAGAACCGGATTGGAAAGCGGACAACGGATGAAATGACAAGTCCCCGGTCAACAACCCGCCTAGAAACTCTTCTTTAAAAAGCAGTGTTACTCTCTCAAATTCTGCACCATTGGGATTGATCAGCCGGTGTTCGTCATTTTTTCGGATGAGCAGCATGGAGCCGCCCACAAGCTGAAACGGCTGGCTTCCGATAGAATAATGAAGCTCGCCCGAGACAATATACAGAATTTCATAAGCATCATGATAGTGGAATGAAGGAATGCTGGAACAGGATTTACTTTCTCGGCTGATATAAAAGGGATCAGAATGAAAAAAGTTCATATCAATCACCTCTCCGGCACTCCGGTAATTTAATGATATTCTCATTGTAGCCGAAGCGGTTTGAATTGTTAAACAAAATGTTAACAGCAAGATATGTTGAAAATGGGGGTTTTTCAATAAGATTCTCTGAGAATCCTGAGGCGGGCGTGGGATATATTCAAGAAAGCGGGATTCCTAATGAATCCTCAAGCTAATCCGTTCATTTGAACGGGAAAGGGGCTGCAAACATGCAAAGCCAGAAAAAGAGAGGAAGTAATCCGAAACAACTATTCTTTATGTTCTTGGTGTTCCTGTTGATCCCCTGTTCATTCCCGGCAGACTCACTGGCCGGCCCCGTGGCGGGCAAGCCCAAGCAAGCCTCCGTTGTACAGAAGGAAACGGCTGCTGCAGAAGCCGTAATCGCCGAATGGGTATTCAAAAACAAAGGAGAAGCAGGTAGCCATCCGGCCACCGGAGGAGAATACATGTCTTCCTCGAGCCTTCAACAGGTCGGAGGGTATTTCGAAAACTTCGACAGCAAAGCCAAAGACATCAGCTATCAGGGCTGGGACAAAGGTGAGGGCAAAAAGTATTGGCTGGCAACCCTTTCTACATCCGCCTACAAGAATATCAAATTATCCTCGGAACAAAGCTCTTCCGGTTCTGGTCCGAACGATTTCAAAGTACAGGTAAGTTCGGACCGGACAGTCTGGACCGACGTGCCGGGAGGTACTGTTCAGATGAAGACCGTTTCAAGCTACAGTTGTCCGGGTCAATCCTGTAAGCTCAGCAAGCTGTCTCTGCCGAACGCAGACGACAAGGAATTGCTGTATATCCGCTGGCTGGTCAATTCCAATCTGGCCACGAACTCCAAAGATAATCCGGAAGGCATTGGTGAAGGTGGGTCCAGCAAAATCCGGAATATTCGTGTGACGGGTGATCTAATCCCTGGAAAAACGCCCATACCGCCGACAATTGATAAGTCCCATTCTCCTGAAGATGGAGCTGAAAAAGTATCCGTGACGGCTCCAGTCGAGGTTGAATTCAACAAATCGATAAAGCTGATGAATCAACAGGCCATCACGATTCGAGATGACCAGAATCAGCCTATACCCACCCTAACCGCCGAAGTCATAAACCAAACGACCTTGCGCATCGGGCATGGCGGACTAGGTCAAGGGAAAATGTACAGAGTTTCCATCCCCAAAACCGCGGTCCAAGGAATAGACGGCTCTCCCATGATCCGTAATGTCGAATGGAGCTTTACGACTCAACCATCCGCGTCTCAGCCCAATCTTATCAATATGACTTTCAACGGCGATACCAAAACGAGCATGTCGTTCGCATGGTACACAAATATTTCAGCGGAGACGAAGGTCCAGACTGCTGAAAGCGCAGGGGGAACCGGAAACGAATTTCCGAATGAGGGCGTTCTCGAATTTACCGGATCCTCCGAGGAAATATCAACTTATATGACCAAGAGCGACAGAACGACCGGAAAGAAGAAAAAGTTCTTCAGCCATAAAGCAACCGCGAACGGATTAAAGCCGGGAACCAAATATGTTTTCAGAGTGGGTGACGGCTCGGTTTGGAGCTCCATCGGATCATTTGAGACCGATACGGCGACCTCTCAGCCTTATCGTTTTATTGTTGGCTCCGATTCGCAGGCCTCAAGCAAATCGGGTTTTGAACCCTGGGCAGATACCTTCAGGAAAGCAAATGAACATATCGGTAACCCCAAATTTCTGATTAATGCCGGCGATTTGGTCGACAACGGTGACCTGGAGGAGCAGTGGCAGTGGATGCTCGGGCTCGCACAGCAGTCACTGATGAAAGTGCCCTTCGTTCCCGTGCTTGGCGGACATGAGGTGTCCGATTGGGACGGGGATGAAACAACGCGGAATAACAACTTTTACAACCACTTCAATCTGCCCCGGAAAGTGGTGGAAGCAACGCATGACGGCTCGGTGTATTCTTTTGAATATGGAGACGCTCTTTACATGGTATACAACTCTCAGTTTGACGGAAAGCTGAATGAAGATGGCTCTGTCAACTGGGATGATGAGAAACATGAGCAGTTCTGGAACCAGATCGATTGGATGCGGAATACAGTCGCTAAGTCTGATAAGAAGTGGAAATTCGTTGCATTTCACAAGGCGCCTTACGCATCCGGTGATAATTCTGCACAATGGGAAGGGGATCGCGTTAAATTTTACAGAAAGAATCTGATTCCAGTCTTTGACGAGCTTGGCATCGATATGGTGTTTGAGGCTCACGATCATATGTATATGCGTTCTTTCCAGATGTATGGGGATAAGGTTATAGATCCGAAAAAGCTGGAGAAGGACGAGGCAGGCAACGTTGTTAATCCGCAGGGAACGGTGTATCTGATGCCCAATGCTTTTGGAAACAAGTTTTATTACAAAAACGAACCGTATGACGACTTTTTTGCAGCAGTAAATAAGCAACCGGAGAAAAAAATGTTTACAGATGTGTCGGTTTCAGATCAAATCCTGAAACTTGATGCCTATACGGCTGCTGTGGAAGATGAAGGAAAGAGTGGCTATGGAAAAAACGGGCTAAAGGTATACGATCATTACGGCATCAAACGAACGGACACCAAACCGGCTCCCGCAGAGGAGTTCAAGGTGAAACTTCAAGGGACCAAGGCGACATTAACCTGGAAAACGCCTTTCACCAGCAAGGAACAGGTAAGGGGATTCCGTATTTATGAAAAAGATGATAAAATCAGCAAGTATTGGAGCCTTTATGTGCCGGTAAAGCCGGGAACGACGCAATACAGCACCGTTATCGAGCATTTAAATCCAGAGCACCAATATAATCTGGTGATCAAGTCCGTCGGCAGAAGGGACAATTCCAGTCCAGTCACGGTAAGTACAACAGCTAATTAATTTGATTCATTCTCGATGCAACGACTGATGTGCAAGCATCCTTGCATGTTACGTCGTTGCATTTATTTTGTTTGTTCATACTCCGTTCATATTGCCGTTACAAGGAGTACATGTTTGTCATGTAAACTTTGCAATAACGGCCCGCTTAAGGCAGTCCAATACACAGATAAGGACAGGAGAAGATGAGTGTGAAACGACAAGAAGAGGGGACAAAAAAAAGGATGCGCAAACCACTTCGCATAATCCTTAAATCTATAGGAGCTTTAGCAGGATTAATGGTACTTTTTCTAGCCATTGTTTTTATTGTTAATCTGGTTTGCAACAAGGTGGAGCAAGGTAAAATAGAACCCTATGGCCAGTTAGTATCTGTAGACGGAAAACATATGAATGTGCTGATCCAAGGGGAAGGCGAAGAAACAGTCGTGCTCCTGCCGGGTTTTGGAACAGCAGCTCCAGCACTTGATTTTAAGCTGCTGGTAGATGAACTATCTCCGTTCTACAAAGTTGTCGTGGTTGAGCCGTTCGGCTATGGATTAAGTGATGAAACCGATAAGGAGCGGACCGCAGACAATATGGTAACTGAAGTCCATGAAGCTTTGCAGCAGCTCAATATTGACCGGTTCACGCTAATGGGCCATTCCATTGCAGGTATTTACGGATTGAATTATGTTAACAAATATCCAAACGAAGTAAATGCATTTATCGGAATCGATAGCAGTGTGCCAACCCAAGGCGGAATGGATGCTGGATTCCCATTAAAAACGTTTAAATTCCTCAATAAATCAGGTCTCTTAAGATTGATCAAAAAAGTAGGGGAGGACCCCTATGCTTCGTTAGCATTTGATGATCACACCGTTGAGCAATCGAAAATGATTGCAAATAAAAACAATAATAATGACACTACTTTAAATGAAATGAAAAATATTTCTTCTAATTTTAAATTGGCTCAACAGTTGAAGTTCCCAAAAAATCTTCCCGTTCTTTTGTTTATCCAAGCGGATAATAAATCTGTTGAAGGCTGGATACCACTGCATGAAGCGCAGGCTAAAGATTCTGTACGTGGAAAAGTCATAAAACTTGAAGCAGAGCATTATTTACACCATACCAAATCCAAAGAAATCGTTGAAGACTTCAGGGAGTTCATGAAGTAAGCAATTATTATATACAAAACAAGGCGGCCTCACTTGAGGTCGCCTTGTTTTGTGCTTTAGAGGGAAGCCATCGTTACCTGACAGTTAGCATCGCAGGTCGATTTCAAAGGTTTTAATCTCATAAGGTTCAAGGATGAAGCAGATGCCAGCATTGTTATGCATTTCGCCATCTGGTTGTTCCATCAAGTTCGTTTCTCTCCATCCATGAATCTGCAGGCTGCTCGTCAGCTCCAGCATGTTGGAGCTTCCGGAGTAATCGTGAATACGCACGATGAGGCAGTCCGAATCCTCTGCTTTTTTGACAGCAGAGATCATAGCCGTATCGCCGGACAAGGCGAACATGGAGCGGCTTGGCTGCTCTGCATGTCCCTTCGTATAGCGAATCGGGGCATTCAGGAACCAGGCTTGCTTGACGGTCTGACCGGTCAGCCAATCCCCTTGATGCGGTAGAAGGGCATAGGTGAAGCGATGCAGCCCCTGATCGGCATGCGGATCAGGATGTGTAGCGCTTTTGATCAACGTCAGCCGCAGGACATTGTTTTTAATATCATACCCGTACTTGGAGTCGTTCAACAGGCTGACACCATAACCCTTGTCGGACAGATCTGCCCATTGATGCCCGACAGACTCGAAGCGCGCCCAATCCCAGCTCGTATTCCAATGTGTCGGCCGTTTCACGTTGCCGAACTGAATGTCATAGGTTGCCTCAGTAGATCGGATGCCGACCGGGAAAGCCACCTTTAGCAATTGCTGCTTCTCGTGCCAATCCACTTCGGTCACATAGTCGATGCGCCGATTCCCGGCATAGACGATCAGGTTCTGCGTAATTGTGGAATTACGGTACTGCCAATTGAACCGGATGACGGCCCGAAGCGGACCGGTCTCCATCACTTCGATTGCTGAACAATCTCGAATCTCAGTCATTTTTTCCTGATAGAAGATATCAATATCCCAAGCTTCATGTGCCAGAGGTTTATCCTCAAACACCTGCAATAGATTGCCGTTAGCGCCCTTGGCCAGTACTTCCCGTCGTGCTGCTTTATCGTAAATGCGGGTCAACTGCCCGGCTTCGTTCCACGCCAATTGATAAAAAGGGGTTTCGATTCCACGTTCTGTATGGCTGAATGGAGACAACTCCGAACTGATAGATTCAGCTTCGCCATGGAAATGAATGGTTGTATACCCGAGCGAAGGAATATCTTGCACTTCAATATACCAAATGCCTGTATCCAGCTGTGCATTCAAGCGTAGCCCTGCATCGCTTAACCAATATCCCTGCTCCATCCCCGTAGAAGCGGGAATAGCGACTAGCTCCGTAATACTCCATGGTGAGGAATTCCACACCGAGAAACTGCCTGCCGTTTTCCCTGCTGCGATCGCAGTCCGGGCTTGTGTGTCGACTTGACTGCCGATCTGCCACGCTTCCTCGTATTCGACTGTACTGTCTTCGTACACCTCACGGATGGAGGAGCCTGGAATGATGTCATGGAACTGGTTGCGCAGAATAATTTTCCATCCTGAGGTCAGCGGTTTGGCTTGATACAGATTCCAGTCTTCCTGCAAAATGCATTGCAGTGCATTCAGCCACTCGGCTTCACGATAGGCCAGTTCGAGTTTACGGTTCATCTGTTTGTTATACGCTTGGCTGGTATATGTCCCGCGGTGATACTCCAGATACAATTCGCCGTCCCAGGTATGGATGTATGAACCGGTATCCGCCACCGTCTGCTGCAGCTTTTCGAAATAGGCATCTGCACGTCCGGTGGTCACCTTTGGTAGCCCAGGCAATTGATCCAGCCGCCGGCGCATCTCGAGCATTTCGCGGTTCACGCCGCCACCGCCGTCGCCATAACCATAGGACAGCAGCAGTTCCTGATTCATCTCCTTGTCGCGGTAGGCATCCCATATTCCTTTGACCGTCTTGGGGATGATCTTCCCGTTATAGGTGTAGAACCATGAACCCGGCTCAGACCACGGTTCAGGTGTTGTGATGAAATGGGTCAATACCTCGGAGCCGTCAATGCCGCGCCAATGGAACGTATCGAAGGGCATCCGGTTATATTGGTTCCAGCTGATTTTCGTGGTCATGAACGTATGAATGCCCGATTTTTTCAAAATTTGCGGCAGGGACCAGCTGTAGCCGAACACATCCGGCAACCATAAGTACCTGCACTCCGATCCGAACTCCTCCTTCAGGAAGCGTGTACCGATCAGCAATTGCCGAACCAGCGATTCGCCCGAGGTCAGATTGCAGTCCGCTTCAAGCCACATGCCACCGCCGGCTTCCCAGCGTCCTTCTGCAATGCGCTCCTTGATGGATTCATACAGCTCCGGGTAGTCTTCTTTCACATATTCGTATAGCTGGGGCTGTGTCTGCAGGAAAACATACTCCGGGAACATCTCCATCAGCCGCATCACCGTAGAGAAGGACCGCGCACATTTCTCGCGAGTATGCTTAAGCCGCCACAACCAGGCAACGTCAATATGGGTATGGCCAATACAGGTGACGGTCACATCGGATAGTTTGTCCATGGCTTCCAGGCAGGCACTAAGATTGTCTCTGGCTTCGTAGACAGAGATGAAAAACGCCTCTGATTCGGAGTCTGCCCAGTCGATCATACGTAAGGATTGCTGCAGCGCCTGCAGCAGCTTCGTCCGCTCCGGCGCATTTGGATCCAGGATTTTTACGGTTTCGAGAATGGCCGTCCCGGTGAACACAAGATCGTCCATTTTCTCATCCAGCCAGCACAGCTCCGCCTGTTTGAAGGTATGGGTCTGATTGCGCGGTTGTCCGCCTCCTTCAAGGCCGGACCATAACCGGAAGAGCAGCTCAGCTGAGTGGCCTGCCGCCGAAGCAGGAAGAAATACTTCCTTATGATTGGAATCGACGCCTTGAAAAGGCTTGCCTTCCCAATAGAAAAGGGATTCAAATCCGGAGTTATTACCGCCCCCGGTATCGCCGAAATCAAACAAGCCGACGATTCGCTTATTTTCCCAGGATACAGGGATTTCAGCATCTGTACGCAGCCACAAATAGAGATCCCGGCCAGTCCAGGTCTCGTTAATGTGCATTGGCTGCCAATTGGCTTCGGCACCGGGCACCGTAGGATTTATATCTTCCCGGCGGTCTTCACAAGCAAGAAATACGCTCAGGGTCTTCCGGTCTCGGTAACGGAGTGCGGATAATTCATGAATACGTGCCTGTAATTTGTTTTCGGTAAGAAACATCGTGTGGACCCCCAGTTCATATTATCGGAGGGTGAATGATTTATAGGGAAAGTTCCAAATTGGGATAAAAAGTGAATAGCATAGGGGAATGCGCTCATTATAGCGGTTTCTTTTCCTTTTGACAATTGAAAGTTGAGGGGAAGGCACTGCATGTTCTATTTATTGCGCAAATTTAACGAACGGTGATACACTGAGTTGAAAATTGGCTCCGAAGGAGGCGGTCAGGCGCGAATGTCCAAGATCCGGACCTTTTATCAAAATCATCTGAAGAAAAAAATGTTTAACAAGATCCTCCTATTCTACTCCATGGTCATGGTTCTCTTGTTTATTAGTGTCTCAATTCTGGCTTACCGTTATTATGAGCAGCGGCTCGTAAGGGAGCAGATGGATGCGAGTCTTCAGGAACTAGACATCATCAGCATCAGTCTGAATCAGCAGAACGAACGGATGTATGGCGCAGTTCAGCAGATTTATACGGATGCGATGATTGGAGATGATCTGAAGTATTTCTTGACTCATGAGTATGAGAACTTCCTCAAGTGGCGTCTGAATCAATATGCAAACAGCTACCGGACGGAGCGTAACAGCTTTGATTATCATTTACGCCTGCTGCTGAAGGAGGAAGCATCCATCTCGAACATCGTGCTGTACAGCTCGGACCAGGACTTTTATTACCTTCTGAACCGGGAAACGCAGCATTTTTACGATCAACCGACGTTATCCGCCGCACATCAGGACTGGTACGATCGGTTCCGGAATCAGCCTTGGCAGTATATGGGCAACGAGCCGCTGTTCGAGGGAAAAGCCGCCGGGGAATCAACACCTTACAGCTACGTGAATGTGCTCAAGGACCCTGTGACGCTGAAGGAATACGGTGCCATCCTGTTCGAACTCAATACAGGCCGTATTAAAGGGCTGCTGCGTGAAAAATTGAACAATACGAGCAGTCGGATAATGCTGATCACATCGCAGGGGCAAGTGATTTTTGACTCGCAGGGGCGTTACGATAATACCGTCTATCCGTATTGGAAGCAGATGACTAAGCCGGGGGATTGGGTGAATCTGGAGGAACGCTCCAAAGTACAATTGCTGAATATCGGGAATACCGGGATGGTCGCTGCTGCCATCATTCCGGAGTCTCAAATCGTACAGAGCCTTCAAACCTTACGTTTTAGCCTCACAGGGATCGTGATCTTATGCATCATTATCAGCATCTCAGTGACGTTCACCGTTATCCGCCGCTACTCCAAAAAAATCCACAGAATTGTCGTCTACATGCGGCGCTGGCAGGATGGCGATTTGAGCAAGCGGATCAAAATGGAGGGGGAGGACGAACTGCAGCAGATCTCGCAAAGCTTTAACTATATGTGTGACCGGCTGGAGTCCTATATCCAGACCGTCTACATCTCGGAGATCAAGCAGAAGAACGCACAGCTCGTGGCTCTGCAGGCGCAGATCAATCCGCATTTCCTGTACAATACGCTCGAGAGTATACGCATGAAGGCCATTAGTTCAGGGGCCAGGGATGTCGGTCAAATGATCTATATTCTCGCCACAATGTTCAGACATTTGATCAAAAAACAAACACATGTCACTTTGGCCGAAGAAATCGAGCTGTGCGGGATGTATTTGGCCTTGATCCAATACCGGTACGAGAACAAGCTGCAGGTGGAAACGAACATCGAGATGCCGGTCGCCGGAAGCATCGTGGTTAAGCTGCTGATTCAGCCGATTATCGAAAATTACATCGTTCACGGCTTTCGGGCGAATGACGACGATAACCGGATTTCCATAACGGCTGCAGAACAGGAGAGACACATCATTATTCGTGTGAAGGATAACGGAAAAGGCATTGCGCAAGAGAAATTGATAGAGCTGCGCAAGACGCTGCAAAGTGAGGGGGGAGCACCTTCGCTATCCAGTGATTCCCTGGGTCTAAAAAATGTACATGAACGCATTCGTTTGAATTATGGCAGCGAGTTTGGAATAAGGGTGATCAGTGAGCAGGACAAAGGCTGTGAGGTTATCATCGAAATTCCATTCACAAGGGAGGACTAACCGAATGAGGAACGTATTGCTGGTGGATGACGAGCCACTCATTGTCGAAGGAATGCAGTCCATCATCGATTGGAATGCGAATCATATGCAGATTGCAGATACAGCGCGCAATGGGGTGGAAGCGCTAGCAAAGCTGGACGGCTTATCCGTAGATCTGGTTATCACGGACATCATGATGCCCCAGATGACAGGACTTGAGCTGATCCGTGAGGTCAAAGTACGTAATCCCCTAACTAAGTTCATCATTCTGAGCGGTTACGAGGAATTCAATTATGTGCGGGAAGGCATTACGCTGGGTGTCGAGAACTATTTGCTCAAGCCGGTCAATATCGACGAATTGGAAGCGACGATTAAGCATATGCAGCATGATTGGGAGCGCGAGGAAATCAGACAAATCCAAATGGATCAGAGCTGGAGGATTCTGAGAAATAATATATTGCAGCGGTGGGCTAACGAAACCATTGATGCCAAAGAGTTCCGGGAGCGCGCGCAGCTGCTGGAAATCCCCCTGACCAAGTCAAATTACAGCGCTGCTGCGCTGCGAATCGTAACTGATCATGATCACGAGATGGATGATCCGCAGTTTTACAGACCCGTAATTGCCGAGCAGTGTGAAATCATAGGTAGAAACCAATTGCCACACGGCTGTGAGATCATCTGCTTCCCTGATCAGGAAGGGGATATCATCGTGCTGTTCGCTTCAACCGGCATGGAAGAAGAAGAATGGCAATATCATGCGCTTCGCGGGATGAAGCAGTGGATCGCGTCTGATACAGGCGCCTGTGTATGGGGCGTGAAAGGGCAGTCCGAGCAATCCTATCTGGGGTTTCCGCAAAGCTGCAAACAAGTGAAGCTGTGGCTTCAGAATCATTTGTTTGGCGATTCAGAGACTTTCATAGTGACACAGGACAACGGAAGAGAAGCCGATCCTGCATATGAGCAAAGGGAACCCGCTATGGATCAATTCCATAAGTTGCTCCGGGACGGGAAAAGTGTTGAGGTTGACCGGTTCATCGACGACTTTTTTGATGTTCAGGCAGAGGATGGGCACTCGGCAAGAACACCATTCTTCAACTCCGCAATCCAGCTTATGCTGGCGGCCAAGACTTTGGAAAAGACTCCGGATTACGGAGGCGTATTCGGTCCCTTATCCAGAATTCATACTCGCAGCGGGCTGAAGCGGCTGGTGAAAAGGGTGATCCATCAAACACTTGATACATACCATGCGACTGAAAGGGACTATAGCCCGCATGTGATGGCTGTACTGGATTTCGTAAAAAACACCTACAAAGAGGAGCTTTCGCTGAAGACGCTCAGCCAGAAACTGGACCTTCATCCCAACTATCTGGGGCAGTTGTTTCAACAGGAGGCAGGCACCAGCTTTTCCGATTATGTAAATCAGTACCGGATCGAACGTGCCACTCATCTGCTGCTGTACTCGGACAAAAAGACGGCGGAGGTGGCAACGGAGGTAGGCTATTGGGATACATCTTACTTTTACAGACAGTTCAAAAAATATGCCGGCGTTTCCCCGACAGAGCTGCGTTCGATGTATATGAAAAAGTAGGCCGTGACCTGCCGGTTCTAAAAAACACACCTTGCAGAGGTGTGTTTTTTTGTGAAATGAATGCGCTATCTTTAATTAATCCATCATTTTATTGTATTTTTCAACTATCTCGGCGGCTGCCCGGCTTTCATAATAAAGACAGGGGTGAACGGGAAGATCCAATACACCAAGTGAGCTGAAGTTTACCATTGTTGATTATAGGGGATGAACAGTGGATGAACTCAGCTACAAGTGAATAAAAGGAGGGACAGCCGTGCTAGGCATCTTGAAGAAACTGATGAAGAATAGGGCGTTTCTTCTGCTGGTATTGCCGGGAGCAGCGTGGTTTATTATTTTTGCATATTTGCCGATGTTTGGGACGATTATTGCCTTTAAGGATTTCCGGATTCATCCGGGAGGATTTCTTGAAAGCGTTTTAAAGAGCGAGTGGGTCGGTTTCAAAAACTTCGAGTTTCTGTTCTCAACTGATGACGCTTATATCATAACGCGCAATACGATTCTTTATAACGTCGGTTTGATCATGCTTGGACTGGTTCTCGCGGTTACGCTTGCCATCATTATGAATGAGCTGTTAAATAAACGGCTGGCGAAATTTTACCAAACCGCGATGTTTATGCCGTATTTCCTCTCATGGGTTATTATTAGCTATTTTGTATTCTCGTTCCTCAATGTAGAAAAGGGCGTGTTCAATCAGCTCCTTGTCTTCTTTGGCGAAGACCCGGTAAGTTGGTACAGCGAGACGAAATTTTGGCCGTATTTTCTTATCTTTCTGGGTCTCTGGAAAAATGCCGGATACGGGAGCGTCGTCTATCTTGCAGCAATCGCCGGCATTGACCGCTCTTATTATGAGGCAGCAATGATCGACGGCGCTACCAAATGGAATCAGATCAAGTTTATTACACTGCCGATGCTGAGGCCGCTGATGATCATTTTGACAGTTCTGGCACTCGGCGGCATCTTCCGCTCGGATTTCGGCTTATTCTACCAGGTTCCGCGGGATTCCGGTGCACTGTATCCGGTCACCAACGTTATCGACACATTCGTGTATCGAGGATTGACGATCATGGGTGATACAGGTATGAGTACGGCTACGGGCCTTTATCAATCCGTTGTCGGTTTGATTCTCGTTCTGCTCGCGAATTACGCTGTACGCAAAATTGAAAAGGATTATGCCGTATTCTAAAAAAATCGGCAAGGGGGTGCCTGCAATGAATGACTTAAACGAATCTATGGAGAGAACGTTGCTCTATGCTCCCAGGAAGAAGACCAGGGACATCAATGCGATTAGTCCATTATGGAATTTTATATTTAATGTGGGGGTGTGCTTATTCGCCCTATCCTGTATCTTCCCGTTTATTTTTATCATTATCATTTCCTTTACGGATGAGAAGACGTTGGCCATCGACGGATTCAGTATCCTGCCCAAGGTGCTCAGTCTGGACGCCTACCGGTTTCTGATGCGGTCCGGTGAACAAATGGTCCAATCCTTGGGCGTGACTCTGGCCGTGACAGTCATTGGAACAGTTCTGACGCTGTATCTCGTTTCTACATATGCGTACGCAATTTCACGTAAGAACTTTGAGCAGCGCCGGTTCTTCAGCTTTCTCGCTTTCTTCACCATGCTGTTCTCCGGGGGACTGGTCCCGGGATATATCGTCGTTACGCAAGTACTTCATTTGCGGGATTCCATCTGGGCGCTGATATTCCCATCCATTCTAAACGCATTCTATATTATCGTCATGCGCACCTTCTTTACGACGACTGTGCCGGATGCGATCATCGAATCGGCCAAGATCGACGGAGCAACCGAATTTGGCATCTACACACGTATTGTGCTGCCCATCTCGCTGCCGGGTATTGCGACTATCGGGCTTTTCAGTACACTTGGCTTCTGGAATGACTGGTTCAATGCGCTTCTGTATATTGATAATCCAAATTTAATTCCACTGCAAACACTTTTAATCCGGATTCAGAACAATATGGACTTCATCGTACAGAACAGCAGCCAGGTAGTATCTTACGACATTGCTGCGACCTTGCCGACAGAAACGGTCCGTATGGCGATGGTTGTGCTGGCTACGCTGCCAATCGCGCTGGCGTATCCGTTTTTTCAAAAGTATTTTATCCAAGGACTTACGATTGGTTCGGTTAAAGAATAAGTTGGATAAGTTGTAGCTGCCCGAACCAGGGCAGTAACAATAGATATTTATATTGATTAGGGGGAGACATATGAAGTCCAAGAAAATTGTATTGCTAATGGTTGTGTTTCTGTTTGCACTTGCTTCCATGTTGGCTGGCTGTGGCAGCAACAACACGAAGGAGAACAGTAATGGGAATACGCCGTCCGAGACCCAATCGGCTAGTCCAACGGAATCCGGCGACCAGACCGGGGATAAGCTGGACCCGGTGAAGCTCAAGGTATACCTGATCGGTGGTCCACAGCGTGACCTGCCTAAGATTCAAGAGGAAATGAATAAATATTTGACGGACAAAATCAACGCAACCGTCGACATCACAATGATTGACTGGGGCGACTACTCGAAACGGTTACCGGTTATCACTGCTTCCGGGGAGAATTACGATATCGCTTTCACCTCATCCTGGGCTTTTGACTACCTGCCGAACGCGACTCGGGGTGCGTTTTTGCCAATCAATGATTTGCTGGAAAAATACGGTCAGGATATCATAAAAGAGCTCGACCCGCGTTTCCTGACTGGATCGCAGGTGAATGGTAAAAATTATGCCGTGCCGGTGAACAAGGAACTGGCTTCGCAATGGGTATGGCGTTTTAACAAACAGTATGTCGACAAGTACAAGATGGATATTACAAAAATCCGCACCCTAGAGGATCTCGAACCTTATTTGAAACAAATCAAGGAAGGCGAGCCGGCTGACATTACACCACTGGCCGTACCAAAAGGCTTCAAGCCTTATATGCCGTTCGACTTCCTCCTGGGCGATGAGTTTCCGGTTGGTATGAATATGAATTCAACGGATGGCAAATACGTCAATATCCTTGAATCCGACGAACTGAAAAGCTCGCTCAAAACCATTCGCAAATACTATCAAGCCGGATATCTGCGCAAAGATGTTGCAACTCTGGAAGGCATTGATAACATCAAGACAGGCAAATGGTTTGCTGACCGCGAGCAAACGCAGCCTTATGCAGAATTGGGCTGGTCGAGAAGTGCGGGCTATGACATTGTGACCTCACCGATGCAGGATCCGGTTATCTTTACAGGCTCTGCAACCGGTTCTATGCACGCAATCTCGGCGAATTCCAAAAATCCGGAACGTGCGATGATGTTCTTGAACCTGCTCAATACGGACAAATATTTGCGCAATCTGATCAACTACGGTATCGAAGGCACGCATTATAAGAAGATCTCTGAAGACGTCATTGAAGATCTGCCGGCCATGAAAGACGGGTACCAGATGCCGGGATTTGCACTAGGCAATCTTTTCCTGACCTACAGCCACAAGGAAGACCCTGCGGATAAATGGGAAGCGTTCAAGGAGTTCAACAATTCCGCCAAGGTTGCTCCAAGCTTCGGCTTCAACTTCAACCCCGATCCAGTAAAGACCGAAGTAGCATCCATCTCGGCGATCGTAAAAGAATTCTATCCACCTATCATGACAGGTGCAGTCGACCCGGATGAACATCTGCCGAAGGCAATCTCCAAGATGAAGGCAGCCGGGCTGGACAAAGTCATAGCAGAAGCACAGAAGCAATACGACGAGTGGAAAGCAGCCAATAAATAAGGCTGGCATTAATCTACTATTCACAACACAGATTGATCAATTGGAGGAGGATGGCATGAAAAAGATAGGTGCAGGTTTTATCTTCTTAGTTATGATGTGCGCTGCATTATCCACTTCTGCGTTTGCAAAACAGCCTTATTCATCCTATTGGTTTCCAGAACAATTGCTTCAGTGGAGTCCGGCATCCGACCCGGATGCGGCATTCAACCGCAGTACAGTCCCGCTGCAGGACCGCTTTGTGGGAGCAGGGGTCAACTCGCATGCGACTAAAGCGCCGAAGGTTATGGCTTTATCGGCACTCAATTCGGGAACAAGTGGAGTACCCTCACAGGGCTCGGACAAATTCGGGGCAAACACGTTTACCTATTGGCAATATGTTGATAAACTGGTCTATTGGGGCGGCTCGGCCGGCGAAGGGATCATCGTGCCTCCAAGCGCCGATACGATCGACGCAGCTCATAAGAATGGCGTGCCGATCATCGGAACGGTGTTTTTCCCGCCAACGGTGTATGGCGGGAAATATGAATGGGTGAAGCAGATGCTTCAGCAGAACAGCGACGGCTCCTTTCCTGGCGCTGACAAGCTGATCCAGGTTGCGAAGCATTACGGATTTGACGGCTGGTTTATTAACCAGGAGACCGAGGGTGGAACGCCGGCTGATGCACAGAAAATGAAAGCTTTCCTGAGTTATCTTGAATCGCACAAGTCTACATCTATGCACATCGTATGGTACGATTCCATGACCAAAGAAGGCAGTATCAGTTGGCAGAATGCACTAAATGACAAAAATGCGATGTTCCTGCAGGACAATGGGAAGCAAATAACAGACAGCATGTTCCTGAACTTCTGGTGGAAGGATCTTAAAAGCTCGGCAGAGAAGGCCAAAAGCTTGGGCAGAAGTCCGTTTGACCTGTATGCAGGCATTGATGTTGAAGCCAAGGGTTACGATACGAAGGTGAACTGGAATCTGCTGTTCCCGGAAGGAGTGCCTGCAGTCACTTCTCTGGGTATTTACCGCCCGGACTGGGCTTTTAACAGCGCAGAGAGTATGGAGGATTTCTTCATCCGCGAGAACAAATTCTGGGTGGGTCCAAACGGAAATCCGGGTAATACCGCGAGCAGCCAGGCCTGGAAAGGAATCGCGAACGATGTTGTCGAAGCATCCCCGGTAAATGAGCTGCCCTTCATCACCAGCTTCAACACTGGAAGCGGACAGAAATATTATGTTCGAGGGAAGCAGGTGCGGGATAAGGGATGGAACAACCGGAGCCTGCAGGATGTCCTGCCGACATGGCGCTGGATCGCAGACAGCAAAGGAACACCGCTTACACCGGTACTCGATTGGTCCGATGCGTATTACGGCGGCAGCTCGCTGAAGGTATCAGGTGTGCTGAGCCATAACAATGCGACACAACTGAAGCTCTACAAGACAGATCTGAAAGTCGAAGCAAGTACGAAGCTATCGGTTACGTACAAAACGCAGAGCAAGCCGAGCCTGAAGGTTGGCCTTGCTTTCGCAGACCATCCCGGCCAATTTGTCTTCCTTAACGTGAAGGATAAGACATCACCAGGCTGGACTACAGAAACATTGAATTTGACCCCTTATAAAGGGAAAAAGATCGTGGCGTTGTCACTGTATTTTGACACCAAGGATACGATAAGTGATTATGCCATACAAATTGGCCAGCTCTCCATCCAAAATGCCAACGACCCGATTCAACCGCTCCCGGCGGTTCGCGAGCTTAAAGCCACTCAATCCGATTTCCGCAATGGAATCTATGGAGATGCCAGATTGCAGTGGAACCCGCTCGATCAGCAGGTGAAGCAGTACGAAATCTATCGTGTACTGCCGGATGGCAATGAGGTGCTAATGGGTGCAACGCCGAATCATGTGTTTTACGTCCCTGAGATGAGAAGAATAGACAAGGAAGCAGTCACGGTATTGAAGGTCGTTGCGGTCAATGGAAGATACGAGCAAGGTCAGGCCTCCAGCGTGAAGATCAGCTGGCCGGCTTATCCGAAGCCGGCTGCGGAGTTCAAGGCCGATCGGACGCTGGTGGCTCCAGGTGAGAGCGTAAACTTCACCGACCTGTCGACCGAAGTGACAGAAGGATGGTCATGGACCTTCGAAAGCGGAAGCCCGGCTGTCAGTACCTCGAAGAACCCGGTGGTAATGTTCAATCAGGAAGGCGTGTATAGCGTGACACTGACTGCAACCAACAGCTCGGGCCAAGACACAATGACGAAAAAGGCGCTCATCACCGTAAGCAAGGAAGCCGGTGCGGTGAAGAATCTGGCACTAGGCAAAACTGCAACAGCCGATCATGCCTGCGGGGAAAAGGAAGGAGCGCCTAATGCCGTAGATGGTAAAGTGACGGACAACAGCAAATGGTGCGCACTTGGCAATCTGCCTCACTGGCTTCAAGTCGATCTGGGCGCCGAGCATCAAATCAGTACCTTTGTCATCAAGCATGCTGAGAGCGGAGGAGAATGGTCCGGGTTTAATACCAGCGATTATACCATTCAGGTGAGCAGCGACGGTACGAACTGGGCCGATGCCGTCAAGGTCCAAGGAAACACGGAAGCCGAGACGACTGACGCGATTGCGCTAGTTAAAGCCCGCTATGTAAAATTAATCATTACTAAGCCCTCGCAGGGTGCCGATACAGCCGCGCGAATCTATGAGTTTGAAGTTAAGGGACTGTAATATTACACTTAAAATATCATCCTTATAATGAAGCAAATAAACCGCACGCCCTTCATAAGGCGTACGGTTTATTTGCATTGTCTATTGGATCACTTCATTCCGAAGAGAATTGGCTTCAAAAAGAAATCTTCCGGCCGACACTGGCCGGGGCTATATTACCAGCGTCAGCATCTTGTGCAATTTCTTGCGCCGTATTCCCGCCGGCGCGGGACAAAATGGTTACCAGTTCTTTGTATCGTTTTTCTGTGGTATACTGCAGCGGCGATTTTTGATAGACATCTTGCTGATTGGGATTCGCCCCCAATTTCAGCAAGAGTGAAGTGATCGTCGGATTGTTTTCGCCAATAGCGTAATGAAGCGGGGTTCTCCCCATATAATCGCCCTGATTTATATCAATGCCTTCCTGCGCAAGAAGAGTGATCATCGCCAGGCGTTCCTGCTCCGCATATGTATCCAAGGAAGTGATGTCTTCCAACATAATATCATTGTACGTTATGGCAAGACTGATCAAGTTCCGCCCCGTGCCATCTTGATAAGTTTTCTCTGCTCCATGTCTGATCAGCAGATGATAAATCGCATTTTTCGGGTACCATTTGAGGAGTTCTTCCATGAGATTACCGAGCTCCGTGGGACGTCCGTTTGCTTTTAAAATAGTGATATATGTATCCAGAATCCCAACTTTCCCCGTATTGACAGCCTGCATGATGGGAGAAGGAATCCATACCTTTTGAGAGTAAGGGTCACCCCCCGCTTCCACAATTTTGCGTACTAAAGCCGGATCTGCATCGTTCCGGTTGCAGGCATACAGTGCAATGTCCAGAGAGCGAACGTTGGATTTCGGCAAAATTAGCTCGATGAGTTTCTCATTACGGTTGATGATCGAGTAACTTAAGGCTGTTTCATTTTCCGAATCTTCCGCATTGACATCGGCGCCCGCGCTGATTAGATATTCGACAAGAGCCGCTTTGTTTTCGGAGGCGGCCACCAAGAGGGCGTTTTTTTTGTTGCGGTGCTTCGTTTCCAGGTCATAGCCCTGCTGCACGAAGGAGGCTACGGTTTCAACTTTTGCCTGCTTGACTGCCTCAAGAAAGGCCCGCTTCTCATCCTTTGAAAATTCACGCTTTGTGATGATGCCTTGTGGAGCTGTAGCTGGCGAAGACACGGGCTGGACTGTTGCCGGGTTAGACTCGTATTTGATGCCCAGATAATGAAGCATTAGCACAAGAAAAGCTTCACCTTGAGCTATGCTACAATTGAGGTGACCCGTAAATTCTTCGACGAGTTGCTCGAACTCGCTTTGGGTTAAATTACTGTTTTGACGGACAAAAATTCTCTGAAACGTTTCGCTTCGGGTAATTCGTAGTAAGTCCCCGGCCGCTTGACGGTTAAAATCTTCAATCGTGAGTATCGCCATGATGCCCTCAGCCCGAGATCAGTCCCTTAAAATGAAAGTGTGGTCAATTACCGAAGGCTGGATAAGCAAAGATACGGGGAAACGGCTGGAAGTAACAGACCCTGTAGAAGCGCTTAATGCGGTGAGGGACGGCGAGGATTCGAGTCTCTACGTGTTTCTCAGCTTTCATTTCTATCTGGGGAGTCCCGAAGTGCTGCAAAAGATTATGGATCTTATCACGATCGCCAAAAGCTGCGGCCGCCATCTTGTGTTTCTCTCCTGTCGCGTAGACCTTCCCCCAGAAATTGAAAAAGAAATTACACTAATCGATATTTCTCTACCCAAAATAGATGAGTTATCCTCAGTACTGGACAGTGTTCTAGAATCCGTTCCTCAATCTATTCAGATAGATGATCGCAAGGCACTGTTGGAAAATGCACTGGGCCTCACTTGCGCGGAGGCGGAAAATGTTTTCGCTCTGTCACTTGTGCGCTACAAAAGCTTTTCGACCGACGCGATTCGCAACGTCCAGCTTGAAAAATCAAATGTCATACGAAAGTCGGGGCTGCTCGAGTTCATACCGGCAGAGCTTACAACGGAAGAAATCGGCGGTCTGGATTTGCTCAAAACATGGCTGTCTGAGAGAAAGCGGGCTTTTTCCGAGGAAGCTCAAGCCTTCGGTTTGCCAAACCCAAAAGGAGTTCTGGTTGTAGGCGTGCCCGGCAGCGGCAAATCTCTTTCAGCCAAAGCTATTTCGAGCGCTTGGAACTTGCCACTGCTGCGCTTCGATATCGGGAAGGTATTCGGAAGCCTTGTAGGGCAGTCCGAGGAGCAGATGAGACGGGCGCTGAATTTGGCCGAGACGATATCGCCTTGCATTTTATGGATCGATGAACTGGAGAAAGGGATGGCCGGACTGCAGACATCGGGCTCCTCAGATTCCGGTGTAACGGCGCGTGTACTTGGAACCTTCCTCACATGGATGCAAGAAAAATCGCGGCCCGTTTTTGTATTCGCCACGGCGAATAACGTGAACGCCCTGCCCCCTGAAATGTTGCGGAAAGGGCGGTTCGATGAACTGTTTTATGTAGATCTGCCCAACGAGCTAGAACGAAAGGATATTCTTCGCATTCATCTGAAAAAACGCAGGCGGAATCCGGACGCTTTCGATCTGGGACAGCTTGCCCGGGAAAGCGACGGTTTTGGTGGAGCCGAGATTGAGCAGGCAATCGTGTCCGGGCTCTATCGAGCTTTCAGTGAACATCGCGATTTGCAGACGGGTGACATCTTGGAAGCATATCGGGCAACCAAACCACTTTCGCAAATCATGAAGTCGCATGTCGAGCGTATCCGGGAATGGGGCATGGCGAATGCGCGTCCAGCCTCATCTAGCATGATAGAGATAAACGGCGACGATAATAAAAGACGCTTATTTATTTAAGCGGAGTTAGGAGGAACTGGTGTCACATTTCACAACTTTGCAGACAATCATTAAAAATATCGAGGCGGTCCGTATGGCGTGCCGGGAACTCGGATTAGAACTTGTGCAAGAAGGCCAGGCGCGGGGCTATGGGGGACGAACGATTAACGGAGATTATGTCATCAAATGCAAAGGACCGTATGACGTTGTTTTGAATAAGCAGCAGGACGGCCACTACGGGATTATCACCGACTGGTATCAGGGAAATGTGGCCAAAGAAATCGGTGAGGGTGGAGGCCGCCTTCTGCAAACATACGGTGTAGTTCTAGCCACTATGGAGGCCCGCAAATTGGGTTATTCGGTAACCAGCCAATCCATGCCCGACGGGTCGGTGAAAGTGGTGTTAACTCAAGCAGTATCAGGCGGAGGAGGGGAGCTGTGAAATGAAGCAGATTATCATAACGGTCGGACCCGACGGTTCCGTTTCGATCGAGGCTCAGAACTATAAGGGTACTGAATGCGACGCCGCGACCCGGCCATTCGAGCTTGCATTAGGACAGATAACGAAAAAACAGCGAAAGCCGGAATTTTATTCTGCGAAGCATGGAACTATGAACAAGTACGAAAAACTTTTATGAATAGTAGATCACCATTTAATGAATCAGTTCAGGACACCGAAATTCAGCTCCTGCTTCATACTAGTGTCACTCCTTACTCCCTGGTGAACGGCCCGGGGTTGCGTTCGGTCATACATATGCAGGGTTGTACCCTCGCTTGCATTGGGTGTTTTAATCCGGCTTCTCACCAACCAGGAATCGGTATCAAAATGAACATTGATGAGATCTGCAAGAGTATTCCAAATGACGTGGAAGGCATAACCGTAAGCGGCGGGGAGCCTTTTCAACAACAGGATGGCTTGCTGCTACTGCTCAAGAAGCTACGTCAACATGGATATTCCATCATCGTGTTCAGCGGGTATACCCAAGAGGAAATTTCCAAGTTGCCGAAAGGGAATAGTATTATGGAGTATATCGATGTGCTGATCGACGGCCGCTATGAGGCAGACCAGTCAGCTGATATAGGTCTGCGAGGGAGTAATAATCAGGTAATCCACCTTTTGACGGACCGTTATCGGATGGAGGATCTGCAGGTTCGCCGGACAGAGCTAACTTTCCTGCAAGATGGCACAGCTACGTTGGCAGGGTTTCCAAGCAGGGCGTTACGAAAGGTTTTTCGGCAAATAAAATAAGACGAATAATGAACTAAACGACCTGCAGGAGCCACGGTCGCCCAATATTTTGCGATCTGACAGGTATACTCTGATCTCGTCTTAGATATCTCCCAAGGAATCATCAAGCCTTCTACTGCGTTTGATACAGCGCATTATCCGCCGTCCGTCATGGCGACGTACCATGCTCGCGACTATCGAGATGCACTTAACCGAATGGCCCGGTACAAGCAGTTGTGTTATCCTGTGAGCTTACAGATTACCGGGGAAGGCGAAAGTTGATATCGTGGATATTAATCAACGTGAAGCTTTATTCAAGAAGTACCCCAGTGTGGATGTTTTAGAAAACAATATGGGTATTTACGAAATCATGCGATAAGAGGATGTTGACGATGAGGTATGGGAGAAATACTTCCGTACGAATGTTCTCGTCGCAAACAGATGTTCTAAATTTTATCTTACTAAGATGTAAAAACGATTATGGCCGCATTATCTTTATTGCGAGCGAAGAAGCCATCATGATTTCCGGCCAAATGCCTCAGTATTGCATGACCAAATCGATGATATTATCCTTGTCCAAAATTTTATCTAAACTAACGATAGAACGGAAGTTACCGTCAACACGATTATGCCGGGACCCACGTCTCCGAGAATGTCCATCAAATCATTGATAGCATTTACCCCAATGAAGAGATTACTTTTGCGGAAAAAGAGAAGAAATTCATGGCCAAAAACCTGCCTCAATCTGAAATCCAGCGTTTTATCAGGCTGCACGAGATAGGCAGACTAGCCGCGTTTGTATGCAGTCCAGATGCCTCCGCGTTTAAGGGTTCTCCAATCCGAATGGATGGGGGAATGGTGCCGACGATTTTCTAACCTTTATTATTATTGCTAGGTGCATGAGCTTGCTCTTAATGGGTAGTTCATGCGTCTTTTTCAATTTTATAAAACCGATATTTAATATTTTCATATCTCCAAGTAATTCAAAACTCCACGTCTTTCAAGAAACATTTCACTTATCGCACGGGAGTAAGAATTTTTGGGTTGTTTAACAAGCAGGATAGTTCTGTATTTTCGCGAATACTCTAAAGATGGACTTTTTTACGAAGTTCGCAAATAAAAAACAGGGGAATAATTATGCTAAATAAACAAAGAAACATACTAAATAAAATAATGGGTAAAAAGAATCTATTAGCGATAGGGGTTAATAGTTACAGTGATATTAATTTCGGAGATCTAAAAAGGGCATGTGGGGATGCTACTGCTGTATTCAAAACGTTTGAAAATGTATTGAATTTAAATTTAGACGTTTCCAATAGTAAACTACTTATTTCAGATGGAAAGAACGACGAAGCAACAAAAGCAAACATTCTGGAGGAAATTGAAACAATCTCAAAAAGCACATCTTATGACGAAAATATTGTTCTCTATTTCAGCGGACATGGACATAGAATCAACGACAAGAATTTTATTGTCCCCTCCGATTCAATTAGTGCAACGGAAGAAGAGTTAATAGAAATAAAGAAAATCATAGAAATTATTGATAAGTGTAATTGTAGACATAAGCTGGTTATCATCGATGCATGTTTTAGTGGTGTTGTGGATTCGGGAAGAAAAGGAATAGGAGATTATAATTTCAAGAATATTAAAGACTACATGGAAGAGTCTCATTCTTTAACTTTAATTACTTCAAGTGGGAAAGATGAACCTTCGTATGAGATATCTCCTAATAATGATCAATATAGTTTGTTTACCACTTTTCTAATTGATGCATTAGAGGGGAAAACGGAAAGTTTGATAAATGGCTATCTAACTGTCCAAGGGATGTACGATTATATTTTTGATCGTGTCAGGAAAGTGGGCAGAGAGGATCGGGAAGTGAGACAAAGGCCAAATCTTTCAATGAATTCTAATGGGGATATTGTCTTGGGAATTTATGATGCAATGATATTCAAAGATGATAGTGATCTTGACAATTACAGCGTAATACAAATAAGAGAAGAAGAAGACTTATTTAATAAAATTGAGAAGAATATGAAGATTAGAATTTCTGATGCTTTGTGGGCGGATACCAAATGCGCAATTAGTGAGTTGATTATGAATGGTTTTGAACATGAAAAATCTAACGATATTAACATTAACATCTCATCACAAAAAATTGTTTTAAATATTAAAGGAAATATGTTTGATAGTATTACCATGTCAAAAAGTGCAAATGAAAATGGTTTAAAGTTTGTAAATGATTATATTAATAAATATCAAAAAGACTTGACAATCGAATATGCATATAAAAAAGACAATAATATAATTACATTTAATTTCGGTGATAAACATGCTTTTTTTATCAAAGGGATATGTGTGGTTGAAGTGGAAAGTATCGGGTTTAGGAAATATACATCTAAAGATATCATTATGCCAATTGGAGTTTGTAAAAAATACTACTATTATATTGAAAGACAGCATATGGCCATGAGCAAAACTCGTTCTGCTGTATCTGCAATACTTGAAAATTTACCAGAAGAAAGTATTCTGATTGTCTATGATAGAAATGTAATATCAGGGAGCATGAGTTTTTCTGATTATATTGCTAATGAGAGAGTGATTTACAGGGGGGAATCCCAGAGATAAGACCTTCCTGAAAGAGCGAAAATCAACGGCCAAGTTCGTGATTATCAAAATTTTTAGAATATGGAGATGGTGCAAATGTTAGATCAGCGAGTGTACGTCCGGTTCACGGAGGAAGCGGACGCCGAACAATTGACAGCAATGTTCAAGCGCAATCGGGAGTTTTTTGAGAAGTTCTCACCAACCAACCCGGATGAGTTCTATACAGAGGAGCAGCAGCTCCAAATGATTAAGAAGAGTAAGGCCGACAGAGCGGAGGACCGGAAATATGACTTCATAGTATGCCACAAGGAGGACGACCGGATTATTGGCAACGTAGGGCTGTCCTTTGTAGTGCGGGGCCCGCTTCAGTGCTGCATGATCGGATACTGCCTGGACCAGGATTATAACGGCAAGGGCTATATGACGGAGGCTGTGAAGCAGGTGGTGCGCTATGCCTTCGAGGAGCTGAAGTTTCACCGGATCACAGGGGAAGCCTCTCCCCGGAATCCCGGATCCATGCGCGTGCTTGAGAATGCCGGGTTCCACAAAGAAGGCATCGCTCAAAGCAATGTAAAGATCAATGGGGTATGGGAGGATCATCAAGTTCTGGCCATTATCAATCCCTCAGAGCGCAGCTAGACATTACGCAGCTAACTTGAACAATTATATAATCGACCTTGATTGGCTTTGTGCCTTTCAAGGTTTTTTTCAACAATCCATTATAAATAAAAAAATTATCGTATCATATCTTCGTCACTTCCTTCCGAAAGTAAATAGAAAGACTTTATTCAAAGTGTGATACATTTGTTTGACTATTATAAACAACAAAGAGCTTATTTGACATCAGAAGGAGCTGGCTAATTTATGGATCAAATCATTGTATTCAAACTCGGAAATGAAGACTTTGGACTCGATATCAATACTATCGGGGAAATCCAAGATTCTAAAAAATCCACACCGCTTCTATTCGCCGAACCTTGGCACGAAGGATTCGCAACTATTTACGGAGAACTCTACACTGTCATTAACCTGAGAATAAAGCTGAATATTTCTCGTCAGGAACGCCGTGAACAAGACAAGTTCATCATCTTGCATACACATAAATTAGCTTTTGTTGTTGATTCTGTTGAAGACATTGCCTCCGCTGCTGATTCTGTGGTTCATGAACCACCTGATAATCCCAATAAGCAAGTGATCGAGTGTAGGTATGAATCCAAGAATCGTATGATTTCGGTCTTAAATGTCCAAGCACTCATTGATTCAACACTTCTTAAGGCAAGTGAGTAACGATATTCATACAATTTTCTGCTGAAGTAAGGGAAAGATCAAATTAAGTAGACTATTTATTTCATTTTGGACGTCCTAAGCAGTTAAGGGACGTCTTTTCTTCGTATACGGGACCTCCAACCACGCTGGCTTCAAAACCTGTTGCCGATCAATTTATAGGAACCCAGCATATAACTGGGTCTCGCGCCTAATTGTTCTGCTTAGGAGGAGAGGCTATGATAGAAAGTAACTTATAACAGCACTAAATAAAGGAGCACGTTATGGAAATGGATTCCACGTTAGAAACGATTCTGGACGAAATGAAACAGGAGATTGACAATTGGATAGCCTATATTAGCAATAAGGACGCAGAAAAAATCATAAAACGTACCAAGCTGCAGGTGGGAATTCACGGTCATGCTCTGCTCGAATATGCCAAGGGCAGGGTTGACGTGACGGATGATGAGCTCAATCTCACTTTGCCTGGAGGTAAGGCCATCCCCGGCGAGTTGCTGAGCGAGGAACAAGTGCGAGAGCAGTTCGTTCCTGAGCTTGCTTCTTATATGCAGCATAAATTGAATGCGCTGCCTTCGGCGTTAATCGATTATCAATTTACTTTTGACGGCAAGTTTCGGACGCGGGAGGGCGGAGTCAACATTCGTATTCTCGAATTCGTTGACGAGACGAAGAAGCAACAATTGCTGGAACGAATCTCCATCTATATTGCGGATAAGCTCGAAGCGGGAAAGTATCCGACCAAACCTTTGGAGACATTTTTCCTTTCCAGACACCTGTTGGACGAGGGACTGTTCCCTGACACAGATCCCGGTGTAATCATTTCTATTTTCGAGAACATTCAACAAGTGAATAAAGGGAACAAGCATCTTGCTGAGCATCGGAATAATGTTACCGGGGCTTTGAGGAATTGGGTAGAGAGTCATTGGTTGCCCTGTTATTTCGATAATATAGGGACACAGTGGCAGAAAGAATATAAGAAAAGAAGCGATGCCCGGCTGGAAAATACGGAGCAAGGTGCGATCGAGCTGGCCCTCTATGCTGCAATCCTGATTCTTAAATACGAACCTTCCTATAGTAGAAGTGTGGGGCTGGCCATTTTGAATTGCGCTATCGAATTGGGAAGCGCCCAGGCAAAACGTCTGACAAAGGAAGGCAGTGGAACGTTCTCCAAGGAGGACGTCAGCTTTCGCGATGAACTGGCGGAGTGCACGGCCAACGATGTGTTTGCCGAGGTGACCATAGCCATTAAGCAAGAAACGGAGGAGAGCTACGCGCGGGCACTCCGGTTTCTGACTCACTTGCTAAGCCTGGGCTTCCCGAAAAGCTATCAAATCAAGCTGAAATCAAGCGTCAAGCAATGGCTGCCGATGAAAGGATTGGCCAAGTCGAGCACGCACCGATTCTTTGCCAACGCCCTGGAATATCCGAATTTGCACCCCTTGCTGGAGGAGTACGCCCGGGTGGCGATGGAACCATTCGAATGGTATGCGGATACGGAAGGCGAAAAAAATTGCATGCCGGGCAGTTATGCGGTCTTCGGCCTTGGACTCACGAATCGGGTTTATTTTCCATTAGTAGAACAATACATGGGGATGGTTGACGAAGAACACCAGTCCGTTCAGAATCACTTCACAGTCGCGTTGGCCGAACGGCATGGCATTCACTTGGAGACAATTCCTACGTTGGTGAAATGCATGCTGCATAGCACGGATTCGATGAAGCTGAAGATCCAAACTGATATGGAAGATGAGGCTCATCTCCGGCTGCTGCTCGATCAAGCACACGGTCTTCAGTACTATGAGGTGGAGCATATCGTTTATTTGATCTGGGGCGGAACGGACAAACTGAAGAAGATAGCCGCCAAAGCCGAAGGGGATCGGGGAAAATGGCTTTCCGAGCTGGCACAAGCCACCCGCCGCGGTTAGCCTTGGCGATCATCCTGCGAAGTATTTTCTAAATAAGCGTTAGCTTATTTGGATGGCAAAAGTTTAATTTGGGGAGTATCTTCATTCTTATAAATTGGAATCAGCTGAACGAGACCCTTGTCTTCGTCAACCACCGGAACTTCAATCAGATTCCGATCTGAAGTTGGAAGGTGGGAATCAGAAACTAATTCCGAGCTAACGTTGTCTACTATTGGTGATTCTACAATTTGTTCATTGAGCGTATCCGACTTTCCAAAGAAGAAGACAGTAGTAAATAGTATGGCACTCAAACTTATATACTTGATCCGTAATTTCATCATTCCTACCTCCATCAACGATTAAATTGAAGCCTTAACTATATTCTACATTAAAGTGGGTGAGGATCGTAGCAATATCGTGGAGATTCGAGTCCTCTCGACCGCATCATTTACAATCAAAGATCCGTTAACTGCTCTTGAAGCAGTTAACGGATCTTTTTGTTTTATAAGTACAAGCACAGGAATAAGTGAAAATCAGATTGACAAAATAATTGATTAGATATATTGTGGATATGCGAAGTCTATATATTTATCTTAATTATAGATATATTGTATCTATAATGTATTTTATTAATCTTGAAAGGATGATTCATAACTCATTCAATCGAAAGGGATAACTGTATTGAAGGTCAATGTGGATGACAGCCCGAATACGGATGGGAAATACCGTGTGATGAGCATTCCGGCCACCCTCATACTCAAGGATGGACAACCTCGGCAACAAGAGGTGGGGATGTTATCCATACACGTCTCGCAGCAGCTCGCTGCATCCGAATAGTACTTCTGAAAGCGGTGAAGATAGCTTGACTAATAAACCCAGCATTATTGTTGCCTCCCTGGTGGTTGCCAATTTTCTAGCCCAATTGATGCAAACGATGTTAAATACGGCGTTGCCGCGTGTCATGCAGGATCTTGCAATTCATGAGAATCAAGCGCAGTGGCTGATTACAGTGTATTACCTGATGATAGGTATAACTGTTCCTGTTGCCGGATTTTTGATCGGAAAGTTTACCACTAGGGCCTTGTTCATGGCCTCTGTCGTAGCGTTCACAGCAGGAACACTGATTGCCGGGATCGCCTGGGGTTTCCCGCTAGTCCTGACGGGGCGTTTGGTTCAAGGCATCGGTGCGGGCCTGCTGTTCCCGCTGTTTCAGACGACGATACTCAGAGTCTTTCCGAAGGAGAAAATCGGTGCAGCGATGGGGGTAGTCGGTTTGGTCCTGGGGCTGGCTCCGGCGCTTGGGCCCACTCTGTCTGGGTTCGTGGTTCAGAACCATTCATGGAGACTGTTGTTTTACGCTGTGGCGCCGCTTGCAGCCGCCAATTTATTCTTAGCGCATTTCACACTGCGGAACGTAGGAGAGACTCATCAGACCAAGCTCGACACCAGGTCCATTATCTATTCTTCACTCGGATTCGCTGGTATTTTGTACGGATTTAGCATTGTCGGGGAAGAAAAGGGAAATCCCGCTGTCGCTGGGGTCATCCTTCTGGCCGGATTCCTGATCGTGGCGCTGTTTATTAAAAGACAGCTCAAGCTCACGGCACCTTTGCTCGATTTCAAGCTGTTTCGGCACCGCTCCTTTACCCGTTCTTCCATTGTGGGGGTGATCTTGTTTGCGGTGATGGTGGGGGTTGAACTCCTTCTTCCTCTGTATGCACAGACGATAAGAGGCTTAACACCTGGGGAGTCCGGGCTTATGCTGTTGCCGGGCGCATTGCTGATTGGTGTCTCTGGTCTGATCTCAGGCAGACTATATGACCGGTTTGGGGTTAGCCGCGTAACCCAGGGAGGATTTCTGCTCATTCTGATCATGGCATTGGCTCTTGCCCTCACGTTATCAACAGAGACGTCCTTTAATCTACTGGTTATAATGTATGCCTTGCTTATGTTTGGAGTAGGGACAGTAATGGCTCCAATTACGGCCTATGCCATGGCAAGTATCCCAAACACCATGGTTGCTCATGCTTCTCCAATGACGATCACGCTGCGCTCGCTCAGCGGTTCAATAGGAGGCGCCTTGCTTATAACGATAATGACTTCAACTGCGAGTGCCAGTTCCTTATCCTTTCCGCTGGATATGCTCCAAGGGGTCCACATTGCATTTTGGACGTTGACGGCTCTTGCCGGATTAGGATTATACTTGTCTTTTTATCTGCAAGAAGCGAGAAAGCTCAAACCTGCTAATATTTGATTTCTTAAATCTATCCTGTGTTAGTTTTAGGAGATGCATTCTGTAATTTCAGACTTTAGAAGGTTGTGCACGATGATGAGGTCAGTATAATTAAGAATTGAAAGGAGAGTCATTCGATTCATTAAGATAAGTATTTTAGACAAATTGGGGGTTGAAAAGATTGAATAGGCACCAAAATAGCTCCAATGCACCAAGCCTGTTTCGCAATCAGTTCCTGCAGACGATATTATTATCAAGTGTGCTCCTGCAGATCGGCATCTGGGTACGTAATTTCGCTATTCTCCTATACGTTGCGGATAGAACAAACAATGATCCATATGCCATTTCGCTAATCAGCGTAGCTGAATTCGCGCCTATTTTTGTTTTTTCTTTCATCGGTGGCACATTTGCCGACCGCTGGAGGCCGAAGCGAACGATGATTTGGTGCGATTTATTATCCGCGGTATCGGTATTCGTAGTACTTCTGACCATCCATTACGGTTCCTGGCACTCCGTCTACCTTGTCGCCTTCATCTCAGCTATTCTTTCGCAGTTCTCGCAGCCTTCAAGCATGCGATTGTTTAAGTATCATGTGCGGGAAGAACAGCTGCAGCAAGGGATGGCTTTATTCCAATCGCTGATGGCTATCTTCATGGTGCTTGGCCCTATGCTTGGCACCTTCGTTTACAGCAAGTTTGGCCTTGAAACTTCGGTCGCTGTAATGGGCGTGGTATTTCTGCTTTCTGCACTCGTCCTTATTCGGCTGCCTGAGGATAATATGGAACCTCAGACGGCCGCTGTAAAAGGGCAGTTCCGTAAAGATTTCATAGAAGGCTTTCGTTATGTCTGGCAAAGCCAAGTGCTCCGTATGCTTGGACTTGCGTTTATTCTCGCAGGACTCTCTGTTGGCATAGCCCAAGCTCTCAACCTGTTTATTGTAACGGAGCGGCTAGGCAAAAGTGAGGAATTTCTGCAATATCTGCTGATGGTGAATGGTGCAGCCATGCTGATCGGGGGCGGGATCGTAGCCGTATTCGCAAAGCGGGTTCCGCCGCAGCTTCTTCTAGCGATAGGGATGCTGGCAGGCGCGGTCTGTACAGTGATTGTCGGGTATTCGACGAGCGTTCCGGTCACGCTGACTGTTCAATTTCTGAATGGGCTTGTTTTCCCTTGCATTCATATTGGGATTAGCACAATGATTCTGAAATGGTCACATGCTTCCATTGTCGGCCGGGTGAATGGGGTTCTGAATCCGATGTTCGTTGGCATGATGGTCGTTTCCATGTCTTTCGCTGGCGTGTTAAAAGATGCCTTCTCGCTGGGTACGATCTATAGCGGAGCAGGATTATTATTTCTTCTGGGAGCACTGGTCATGTTGCCGATCATGAACCAAAAAGCACCGGATCATGCACATACTGCACAAAAGACATAATATCGAGACCACCTCTATAAGGTTTAAATGAAGAAGAACCGGCCATCAAAAAGTGGGCCGGTTCTTCTTCATTCCATGGTGGTTAACCTTCAAAGAGTACCGGTAAGAATCGGGATGGTTGTTCTGCTGGAAATGGCCTTGGAGACGAGTATGTAAAAGAGGACAAGAACATGATCCTACGACCACGATCCGCAGCCGTTTAAGCTCGGCCATCTGACTGGCCAGGCGGTGCCCAGTGTGACTTACCCTTTGAATTCTGTTCTTTTCTTTGACCATAGTTTTCGTATCACATGAATACAGAGCAGCAGTAAAGGCAAAAGAAGCCCTATAGATAACGTATAAGATAACCATACTGTCCCATCCCACGTTTGTTGGTAAGGGACATTCGGATATATGACTACCGACATGACAACCAAGATCATTCCGAGTGGTGAAACTAGAGGCCGATAATCTTCTAATTTAAAAACCTGAGCTATGGCCAACACAATTGCGTATATGTATATAGTGGCCCTAAAATAGAGCGAAATAAACCACATGATGGCCATGATGGCTTCAATGCGCTGCAGAAAATTGCCGATATTGATTTTCTGGGCTAACGAATAGCTTGGAAATATACTTTTTGCCGTTAAATCAGGTCCTAAAACCAAAATCGACAATGCAACAATCAGGACCATCATCAGCCCGCCAAACATGCTTCCGTTGAAAAAAGCTTTACGGGCGTTATCGATACGATTCACAGCCGGAAAAATCATTAACAAAACGATATGGGGTAGAAACAAAACACTGATAAAGGATAGTGCAGCAGGCCAGATCGGTCCTATTCCTGCCTCCAGCACAGGCTCGACATTTTCCAGTTTGATCTCAGGCGCAATTAAAATAACTAAAGAAATATAAAGAAGGATAAATAAGGGGAACAATAGTTCAGCAGAACGGGCAAACGTTTCAATTCCAAGCCGTGCCCCCATGACTATAATGACGGCAAAAAGAATATTTACGGATTGAGCCGGCGTTTCCGGCATGATTTGGGTAGTTAGAAAATTCCCTACATCATACAACGCTGAGGCAGGACCACTCAAGAAAAGAGTAACGATAAATAGAAGAGAAATTGTTTTGCCCAACCATTTTCCGAGAAGGGCTTCAATGATCTCAACCAATGTCATCCCTGGATAAAGGGTCGCTATTGTGTTGTAAATCCATACGAGGAAAAAACCGGATCCCACGCCAACGAACGCAGCGATCCACGCATCCTGTTTGGCCAGGAAGGCCATACCTGAGGGGATGATCAGGATTGCGCTTCCGATCGTAAATAAAGTCGTTAAGACCATAAATTGACGTCCGGAGATTTTGACTTGCTTAGACACCACTTTCACCTCATTTTTATTTTATTAGACCGATATGGGTTAGAAAATCAGTGAATGGTTTATACACAAATGTAATCCAATCCAAAGGGGTGGGAATAGCCCATTGCAATGCCTCGGCGCTGCTGATTCCCACCCCAAGGAGTAGCAGAAGGGAAAACACCCATAGCTCCTTTTTCAACCTTTTTCTCAACATGTAAGGGACTTCGAGAATCATGATCGCAGCAGCGGACAGGATTATTCCCAGTATGACCGCCATCTGGGTTAGCATCGTTAATCACCTTTCTTCATTTCATTCAGGAATGAGCTTCCAGTCGTACCCAAGCGTCGAATCTTGAAGTCGACTTTGATGTTCACCGGCAGTTCTGCAAAGTACTCATTATCCCAATTTTGTTTCAGTGACTTCCAGGCTCTCGGGTTACTGCGGTGAATGGCTTCACCGAATCCGAAAATGTCAATTTTGTACGATTTTTGTGCCTTCTTGATCGCAGACTCCATAACTCCTGCTATCTTTTCTTCACCTTTCATCTGTAGATCATAAATCGTGTTCGTCTTAGTCAGATCCAGTTCGCTACACTCAACTTCCCCCACGTTGGCTTCAATCTTGAGTTGAATATTGATCCGGGGCTCACCCCTATAAACGTACCCTTTCATGGAGGCATGGGTCCGGATGATTTCCAATACGACTTTGCCGCCTTTGGGACAGGTTACAAAGCCAACAGAGCTTTGCACTTTGCCGAGGATGAAATTGTAACCCTTGCTTTCACTTTCATTTAGCCAGCCAATCAATCTATCTTTTTTAAATACAGCAAGCCCAGAATACTGTAGGCGAGTATGGGGGGATATCATTTCGACATTCTTTTTTGCTTCTCCAGATTCTTGATCTCCAACGATCTGAAGTCCAGTCAAGATGGGCTGCTTTCCTTCACTTGTGAGATCGGCTATAAATTGATCTAAGGTTACCGTAGCACTGGGGGACCAGCTTTTTTCCGACGATTCCAGGGATGAGAACAGCTTGTCGGCAGGAATAGGATCCAAGGGCGTCATGATTTTGAGCGTATCCTCCGCACTTGAGCGTTTCGTTACTACAAGGTAAAAATCGGAGCGAAATTCATGGTCCCTGGACAGGAAGTCCAGGGCTTTTGCTATTCCTTCCGTGGCCATCGACTCGCCGATCACGCATATACGTAGGTGGGAAAAATAGATTTTTCTAGGGCTTAGTGTTGTTAGTTTTCGGACCGCTTCAAATAGGGTATCGGCTTCCGATGTATACAACGTGGCGGGGGCCCGCCCACCCACCCCTTTCTTGGTAGATACTTCTCCAGGATCTACGACTTGGACAGAAACACGGAATTGATCTCCCTGCTTATCTATTCCCATACCGACGGCGATTGCAAGCTCATTTAACTCTTTGCGGTTCCAACAGCCAGTCAGAAGCGTGCCAAGTGTAAGAATTAGAATTAGAATTAGAAACAGAAAGGAAGTTTTCCGTTTCATGCTTGTCCACTCCTTTCAATCCGTATCTGTCTCCTCTGGTTTATTTCCGTGATTTTCGGGGTGAAGCGTTTCGCGATTCACGTTCTTCTGATTAAGTAGCCGGGGACGAGAGAGCATCAACCAGTGCGGAAGCCGTATGAGCGTATCCTTGGTGTCTGCCGGGATTAGGGGCGCAAGCGGACTCATATACGGAACGCCGAAAGAACGAAGGCTGCACAGATGCAGAATGAGGGCAATGCCTCCGACGATGATCCCGTACAGCCCAAATGAAGCGGCTAGTCCCATCAAGGGGAACCGCAGCATACGAAAAGCGATGGACATATTATAGGCAGGGAGAACAAAGCTGGAAATCGCGGTAATAGATACGACAATAACCATTGCTGCAGATATGATGCCCGCCTCGACGGCTGCTTGCCCGATGACGAGTGTGCCTACGATAGAGACGGCTGCCCCGATGTACTTCGGCATGCGAACGCCAGCTTCCCGCAATATTTCAAAAGTCAATTCCATCATGAGTGCTTCAATAAAAGCGGGGAAGGGAACAGCCTCCCGCTGTGCTGCCAGACCGATCAGCAGTGAGGTCGGCAGCATTTCCTGATGGAACGTAGTGATGGCAATATATAAGGACGGACCGAGCAGGGAGATAAAAACCCCGGTGTAACGAAGAATCCGGATAAAGCTGCTGATGTCCGCACGCTGATAATAATCCTCCGATGCATGCAGGAAGGAAACAAACAACGCGGGTACGATAAGCACAAACGGGGTTCCATCCACCAGGATAGCGATTTTTCCTTCCAACAGTTCGGCGGCGATGACGTCTGGACGTTCGGAGTTGTACACTGTTGGGAAAGGGGTGAAAGTTTCGTCCTGGATAAATTCCTCGATATACCCGCCTTCGAGAATACCGTCTACATCAATGCGATTCAACCGCTCATGCACTTCCTCGACCAA
This sequence comes from Paenibacillus sp. IHBB 3054, assembly GCF_051594305.1. Classification (NCBI taxonomy): domain Bacteria; kingdom Bacillati; phylum Bacillota; class Bacilli; order Caryophanales; family Paenibacillaceae; genus Paenibacillus; species Paenibacillus sp. IHBB 3054. The sequence goes on from NZ_JBOFBG010000050.1 coordinate 46,300, forward strand.
TTTATGGTTCGCGATCCCATTGATATACATGACAGCGACATCGGTCTTAGTCACACGACCGATTTGTTTCGTTTCCAGCCATAGATTCGGATCTTTAATCTTGCGCCGGATTAAGGCCGTATTCGTGCCCAGTGTTTCCGAAAATCCTTCCCGCGGTCCACGGACGACATTTTCTGAGGCTGGTTCGGTGACACCGCGATCCTTCCATCCTCCTGCGCTGACCACTATTCCCTTAGTCTCACCGTCAATCAGGATGATTGCATCCCCGGACAACAGCGCGTTATATAAAGTTTCAAAGTCGGTAATATCCCGGATGTCACCGATGGTCAGAGTGTAATCTTTCAAAATCTGCAAGACATTGGAGGAAATTTGAATCTTGCGGTTCACGTCCTCAGACAGGCTGCTATCGAGCATCATCGATTTCATGATAAAGTCGGATACTATATTTTTATCCACTAAACCGTCGGTATAGAGGATCGCGATGATTTGGCTCCCGTCCTTGCCAATGCGAACTTCTCTGATGATAATGTCGGTGCTGTTACCGACGGTTTGTCTGATCTGCTGAAGGTTTTGTCCAAGACATGCACTGATCGGTTCCTCTGAATGTGCAGGTTGACTCTCGCTGTGCTGGACCTGGGGCTTTTTAACTTTGTTAAGGGGGTTTCTTTTACGAAAACGCATGAACGTTCTCCCTCTCCTTAAGGATTCTTTTAATCCAGTATGGGCGCAGAGGTCTCCTGCTAAACTTATTGTTGGAATTATCATATAAAACCATTTATTTTTGCTGTTGTGGATGATACGACTTGTAGTTGGGGAATTGTCAGAAGTGAAGGCACCTCCATTATAAGGGATCAGTATGGACCCGGAGGGCCTAGTATTTTTATTAAACACCATGACTGCACCTTTATTGAATATGTAGAACCTGAAAGACCATTAAGGATTCGATAAAATAACAGCCTGATTTCAGTGAGTCGCCATCACCGAAATCAGGCTGTTATTTTAATGTAACGAAACAGAAGATAAGCATTGTTCCAGAGCTTTCTGTGCCTGTACCATCCCACGGCTCTGGATTTGTTGTTCCAAACCTCTATTTCTTCATACTAATCTGAAAAACATCTCCTGCCTCGCCGCCGAAAACAATCATCCCGCCTTTTGGAAGGGTGACTGGCTTATCTTTATTGACGAGAGAGGAGGACACAAACATTCCTTTCGCATCATAAACGACGAATCCTCCGGTTGCCGGAGCATCAACGCTCATCGTTTTAGCAGCCGATTTGGCATCGATCTTGAACCATACGGCATGACCGTTGTCCTCAATCGTACAGATCGACGTTTTTCCGCCGTAGATCGGATTAACAGCATCCTCACTAAGGTAAGACTGCCCGTCTATCGTCAAATACTCTTTGTTGTTCACGGTATGGAAGCTCAAATCGAAGGCATCCCTTCCGCTCAAAACCGGAATTTCAACAGCATTTACAGCTGTATGCTCATCAACAATTTTAGTGCCTGATGCATAGCCGTTTTCACTATCCACAGCTATATTTCTGACTAAGATGTCAGGGGAGAAATAGTATAGCGAATTGATCTTCTCTCCCAACCCATAGTAATTTTTACCGTTTCTTTTTTTCCATGCGGCTTTGGTTACCGGCTGCAGAGGATTGGCATCAAGCTTCTGATATTCATAGCTGACCATCATCGCTTGCCCGATTCCCGGAAAATCCACATACGCCTTCAACTTAAAATAGATATTTCCATTCGATTGTTTGTCAAAGCTTATCGTCACTTTGCCATCGTTGTTTTTGAATTGGCCATTGCCCGTATACACGTAGGTTTGTGGCGGGATAATCCCCCCGACCAGAGCGGGCAGCTTAATCTCTCCGTTCTTAATCTCCACATTCATCGTTGTGCCTACTGTACCGTATAATCCAGAGTACGAAAGCTGCTCCGCCGGCATAATGACCTTCACGGAAGGTTTAAAGCTTCGACCCGGCAAAACCTCTTTGATCTTGCCTTTGTCCTGCAAATATTCCAGTAGAACATTAGATGCAAAAACACTAGTGTAGATTGAACTCCCTCCCGATGACAGGACAGCGATTGAAATATTATATTCAGGCAATGAAGTCAAAGTAGCGTGATACATAGCGGTATCCCCGCCTTTGGATAATGCCTTGATGCCGTAATCACCAAACGGGGCCAAGCTGACGGCATCCCAGCCAAGACCATAGTTATAGTTATTTGTCTCCTCAGGTACCCAAATGCCCTTTCTATATTCAGGGCTTTGCATCGCGGCGGCCGATTTCTCTGATAAAATATTTGACCGATTACCGATCAATACATCTCCGAAAATTGCTAGTTCTTCAGCAGTGGAGTAGATCCCGCCTGCACCAATGACGTTTGCATTCTCAACTGGCAAGCTTCTTCCATAGTAGGGTAATAGGTTTTCGCCAGTTTTTCTCTGTCAAAGTCACTAAGCGGCGTTTTGGTGGAGATTAATTTCAGCGGCTGGCTAATCTTCTGATCCAGAAATTCGGTATAGCTTAACCCGCTTACTCGTTCCACGAGGATTTCCAGCAGCTGAAATCCATCGTTGCAATACACCGAATATTCGCCCGGGTTGGACTTTAAGTGCTCAGATTGTAGCCTCATCAATAATTCATCATGATTGCGGGTATCATTGTCATCAAACAGCCTACTATTTGCATAATGAGATCCGTAAAGCCCTGACGAATGATTCATGAGCATCCGCGGTGTTATTTCCTTATATCTTTCATCGGCCATGGTGAAATCCTTGATATACGTGACAAGCGGTTGATCGATATCGATTTTGCCCACATCAGCCAGCATCATCGCTGCAGCCGTTACATGCATTTTACTGACGGAGCCGATGCCGAACATCGTGTCCTTCGTAATTGGAGCATTGGTGGCTATATTATGGACACCCGCGCTGTCGGATAATACAATCGATCCCGAATCCAGTATGGCGTACTGCAAGCCGGTCACCCCATAGTCGGACACGATCGACGAAGCCAGCCTATGAGCCTTCACCTGGACAGTTTCCTTTTGGGTTTGTGCTGAAACCTGATTCATGGGTATGACCACAAGCATGGCAGTCATTACTACAGCAATGATTTTCTTCATTCTAACTTTCCTCCTTAGCATCCTTTACCGGATTTTACCGGATTTAATAGGCTGTATTCAGAATACAAGAGAGGAGGCTGGTAAAATGCAAAAATACCCCGAAACGCCAAAAAACAATCCCTAAACAACAGTTTGTCTAGGGATTGTTTGTTCAAAAGGGCAGCATGACCATATTGTGAAAGGTTTTTCGCTTGGTTTCAATAGTCATATGGCCGCCGTATTTGTCGCAGAGACTGGCGATATTCGTGAGTCCGATGCCATGATTCTCCGGGTTTAGCTTTTGGCTGCGTAAAGGAACAACTTCATTTTCCATATGATTAAGAATGTGTATGAACAGAGCGGACTCATGGGAGAATATTTTGATCAACACGTACCGGTCCTCTGCGATTTTCACATGCTTGGAAGCTTCGATCGCATTATCCAGCATATTTCCGAGTATGACACATAAGTCATAACGATCTATCAATATCTCAGGAGAATACAAGTTCAGCTTCGTATCTATCCGAATGCCATTCGCTTGTCCGATGTTAAGTGTATTAGTAACAAGGGCGTCTATCACCAAATGGCCTGTATTTACCCGCTGATAGGCGCCTTCGACTTTATTTAGCGTCGTTCGGATATGCTCTAGTGCTGCCGCTAGCTCATTTCGCTTAATACACTCCTCGATATAAGAAACTGCTGGTTCGTGTCGTGAATAATTCCTTTAATCGATTTAAAGCTGTGTACGGTTTTTTCGTAATTTGCATCCTGATAGTCCATCTGCTGCTGCAGCTGGGAATTCTCATGCTTGAACTGAAATTTATCAATAATCGTATCAAAAATGTAGATGATCATCACGTTTATAATAAGAAATCCAATAGCTGAAAGGAAATAATGGATGTTCATCTCATTGTAATTCGTGAGTACATTCAGTTGGTAAATGCTGATGATAGGGATAAGTATTAATAATATATAGTAACGATAATGCAAGGAGAAGCTCCTGCGTTTGGCAATCAGCCGGATAATCTGGATGACGGCAAACATCATCGTGAAGCTGAGCAGGTTGGACTTGAATAACAGGAGCTGATTCTGTTCATCTCCAAGATTAAGACTGTTAAGGTCAACCGAATTCAACAGATAAATAAAATAGGTCGAAATAAAATTAACGATAGACATTAACACGCCATAAAGCACAGTAAAAATGATTTTTGTTGTTATTTCCACGTTATAGGCTTGCGCCAAACTAAAGATGATCACTAAGGCCAGGATCGAAGAGACCACAAAGGAAACCGGAACGGAGAAATAAACGTAACCAAACATCCCGAAAACAATAAAGTACATCCACCGCTTATGCTTTTGGGCAGACTTGCCGAACACTGAGTTAAAGTAATAAATGATCTGAAGGCACATTACAACCTCAATACATAGCACAATCAACCAGTTGTTAGTGACCATATCACTGGACCTTCATAATCATAAATTTGGTGTAACAATCCTTAACCTCTTTCAATTTAGAGCGGCCGATCGGCAGCTCAATCCCACCCGACATAAGCACAACTCCGCTGGCGAACTTCCGCACATGAAGCAGATTAATAATTACGGAACGGTGAATTTGCAGAAAGTTGTTGTCTTTGAGTGCCAGAGCATAATCGGCAAGGATGCCTTTACTTTCATAGATTTGATTAAGGGTTATAAAATTCAGCTTGCTTTTTATCGTTAGGCTTTTAGCCGCTTCGATCGCAATGATATCATCATGCTTCAGCACAACTTCTTCAAAGGCCGACTTGATGATCATAAATTTTTTATCAAGGGCTTGGAAGTATTGGCATAGCTTGATCATTTTCTCCTCCAACACCTGGGGAGTAATAGGTTTGATTAAATACTGGAAGGTCATTACGTCAAAGCTTTCCACCATATATTCCGGGTAGTTTGTCAGAAACACAATTTGTTCATCCAGGTGTTTTAAACTCCGTATTTGGCGGGCAGTCTGAATCCCGTTTATACCACCCATTTCAACATCCAATATTAATATGTGAAAAGGGGGTTCATTACGCTCATAATGAGAGACAAGCTGCTCCCCCGAGCTGAATTCCTCAATTTCAAAATCAATATTCACCTTGATCGACAACGCAATCAGCACGGCTTTTACAATCTCTCTTTGTTTGTCCTCATCATCGCAAATAGCCACTCGATACATAGTGGATACACCTCTCATTTCTAAAACCGTTGTTCTAGAACTTGATCTAACTATCATACAAGCTTTTGGGCTTGAATAAATCATTTTTGGATGAAATGCAGATTTAAATCCCTCAAGTGCATGTGGAAACGAACCCTTTCAATTTCCTATGTATCAAAACTGCAGTTTAAAAAGCGCACTGCCAGCAATTGCAGAACGCTTTTTATATTTCAACAGAATTTAACGAAAAGTGATTTGTATCTTTGCATATTTTACAACTCGGCTATTTTGAATATGACAAAGCTGCTCATATTTACCTGCTGATTTCCGGCAAATGGTAGTAATACAGCATTCGTATTTCCTGTGTTTGTGAGACGGATTGCATCACCGACGTTAATCGGAATGATCCCTTGCCCAACAAGATGTACATCATTTCCCAGGTTCGTGTTATTTCCAGAAATGGTTATAGATTGTTCAAAATTATTCACTGTGACTACAAAAGCAGCACCTGGTAGAGCATCCCCTTGGATATACAAAATGTAGTTTACATAATAAAATCCTGATTGCTCTGCTATTGCCGCTCTTGCACCAGCATCGAAAGTAAATCCTCTTTTCGGATCTGATATTAGTGAAGATAATGGTATGGAAACATTTGGAGGTATAACTGTTGGAGCTGCAGATAGTAACACCAGATCTGCAAAAGCGCTGGATAAGGTTCCTTGAGGGCCAGTAGATCCTGTTGGGCCTGTTGGGCCTGGTAATCCTTGAGGGCCTGTTGGGCCTGCCGGGCCAGGTAATCCTTGAGGTCCTGTTGGTCCTTGAGGTCCCGTTGGTCCTTTAGATCCCGCTGGTCCTTGAGGTCCCGTTGGTCCTTGAGGTCCCGCTGGTCCTTGAGGTCCCGCTGATCCATGGGCTCCTGATAATCCTTGAAGTCCCTCGGGACCCTGAGGTCCTGGTACTCCTTGGGGCCCCGGTAATCCTTGAGGTCCTTGTGGTCCCTGAGGTCCTTGAGGACCTTGAGGACCTGCTATACGGTTTTTCACACCCATAATATCATCCTCTCTGATCGATATGCCGTTAGTATATATACCCAGGAGTTCATTTGTCTGGGCGTATTTAAAATTGGGCTAATAACTGATTTTTTAGAATGTGATGTTTATTTACTGTAATAAATCATATTGTGGGATATCAACTTAAATGGGGGCATCCTGATGTGGATAAAATGGTCTAATGATTCAGAACATATTGTTTTATCTAATAAATATAGCTTACAATTTGGTGCGCAGATTCCTCCAAAAATAAAATTTCACTTTGGTTCGTTTGAAACAGAAAGAGAATTGACATTAAGCACCATATTAACTAAGGATACAATCGTTTTACCTGTATCAATTAAACTCAATTTTATGATTCCTGATACACTTCCTTATGATTTAAGAATAGATGAGAATGGTCTGCATCTCGGCCCGGTAATTGCTATTTTAACTTCGAGAGTAAATGTTTCCCCAGGCATTAGAACAAAGTACCTTGAGTACCTGTGGGATTATAAGAATTTAAAAGGATTAATTTACCTTTGTCCCTTAGAGGGGATTAATCCTGCGAAAACAGGAATAGAAGGTTACTACTACCAACCAGATAAATTAGGAAGCGCAGGAATTTGGAAGAAAGGGGTATTTCCATACCCTAATGTTGTCTATCGCAGGATTGTAGTAAACAGAAATGATAAATACGACCACTTGCTGATTACTGTTGGCCATAAGATCTTTAATCCAAGCTTTTTAGATAAATGGGCAGTGTGGAAGGCTCTTCAGGATAATCCTAAGATAAATCCCCATTTACCTAAAACGGCACTATTGAGAAATGCAAAAGAAGTTATTTGCATGTTAAAAGACTATGGTTCAGTTTACCTTAAACCGGTGAGTGGTTCCTTCGGAAGAGGTATAGTAAAGATCGAATTAACCAACAAGGGTTACCTTTGGAAGCATAAGAATACAAAAAAAAAGTTGAGTCAAAAAAAATTAATAAAGTTATTGTGTTACCAAAAGAGGCGGCGTCCTTACTTATTTCAGCAGTCAGTAAGTTTGAAAGTCCATAATAAACACGTCGACTTTCGAGTGATAATGCAGAAAAACAATACACAAACCTGGAACTGTACTGGCATTATTGCTAGATATGGTATGAAAGGAAAGCATTACACCAACGATGTAAGTGCGCTGAAATTGGGAGTGGATGGTTTAAAGAATGCATTAAATTTAAATGATCTACAGATTAAACTCAAGACTCAGGAAATTCTGTCTTTATGTACTTTGGTTTGCGAAAACCTGGATGAGTTACATGGACCATATGCGGATTTAGGTTTAGATGTGGCAATTGATACTAATTATAAGGTGTGGTTACTTGAGATCAATTTTAGGCATATGCATAACATCGCTGCACTAGTTGGCCAACAGAGTAGTATGTATAGTAAGGTAATAACACGCCCATTAGAATTTGCAAAAGCATTTGCTGGATACAGTACTTCATAACATAGTTTATTTCGGACAACGTTTTTTATCTTTATCAACTTAATCTATCTTTAGATTACCGGTTTATTCTAACCGG
>NZ_JBOFBG010000051.1:0-51531 GCF_051594305.1 Paenibacillus sp. IHBB 3054
ATAGTAATAGAGGAATATAAAATGTTCAGCAATGGTGGTGTTATATAACAATGGACCTAAAAGTAATGGAACCAGAAATAACTTCTCCCGCTGAAAAGGATGCTGAGACACTGCCGGACTGGGATCAGTTGTCCTTCAGACTGTTGTCGGTTCAGGCACTGAGGGGAGACGGGGAGGTCCGGCTGCCCCAGCAGCTGAATTTCTGCTATGCGCTGATTCTGGTGGCAGGCGGAGCAGTCCGGATTCATGTGGATCACCGCCAGGTGGAGCTGTCCGCAGGTTCAGTCTGTCTATGCCTGCCGGAGCAAACGATCGGAACGGCCAAACCGGCCGCCAGCCTGGATATGCATATTTTTTATTTTGAAGTCTATCATTACGGCAAGCCGGAGAACGTTCGTGACCATGCAATCCATGACGCACTTCTGTTTCCGCCGGATATCATACTGCCGCACTTCCCAGCTAAGCAAATCTCTTCCGTCTGTAGTGAAGTTTTTCGGCTATCCGGGGCAGGACAACAGAACATCAGCTTTCGCGCGCAAATAGATTTTCAGGAGCTGCTGTATGTGATTCGTTTGAGCTGCCGGCAGAAGCCCAGAGATACGGGAAGGGCACTGGAGCAGACCAAGCAGTACATAGAGGATCATTTCACGGAGCCGCTGACGACCCAGGAGCTGGCGCAAGCCGCCGAGCTCAGCCCCAAGTATTTTGTGGACCTGTTTAAGCGGAAATACGGCAAAAGTGCAGTGGAATACACCGCCGAACTGCGGCTGCAGCAGGCGAAACGGCTGATGGCGGAGAGTGGACTGAAGCTGCGGGATATCGCCCACCGGGTGGGGTATGCCGATGAGTTCTATTTCAGCCGGAAATTCAAAAAGATGATCGGTGTGCCGCCTGCAGTCTATATGAAAAGCCGTCACCGGAAGCTGGTTGCTTATACTCCGGCGGTGCTGGGACAATTGCTGCCGCTGAACCTGATACCCTACGCGGCGGCGCTGCATCCGAAATGGACGGAATATTATTATCTGAACTACCGCGGAGATATTCCCGTGCATATCAGCGCGTACCGCAACAACCAGGAATGGCAGGCTAACATTGATCTGCTTAGCCAGCATCCGGCTGACCTGATCATCGCCCGGGATGAGCTGAAGGAGCAGGAGAAAACCGCGCTGGAGAAGATAGCTCCAGTCTATTATAGTCATGGCGGCAGCTGTGATTGGCGTGGGCAGTTTCAAGAACTGGCGCAGGTTCTGGGCGAGAGCTGGCAAGGTGAGCAGTGGCTGTCAGCGTATGACCGTGAGGTGCGCAGCGTCAAAGAGCTTCTGCACAAAGCGATGGGCGATGAATCTGTTGCTGTGATCCGGATGCTTGGCAGCAAGCTGTATTTGTACTGCAATTACGGCATGCTGGACATGCTCTACCGGGAGCTGGAATTAAAGCCGGCCTTTAAGTCCGGCGAAGGTATTTATAATGTGCCGGTAACACTAGAAGAGCTTGCGGATCTGCCGGCAGATCATTTGTTCATGCTGATCCGCAGAGAGAACGATACGCTGGGCGAGTGGCAGAAGTTGCAGAATCATCCGTTATGGCTGAAGCTTTCTGCGGTTCAGAGACACCGGGTGCATCATATGAGCTCCGATCCCTGGCGTGAGCATTCCGCTTATGCGCAGCTGCGGATGCTCCGGCAGACGCTGCAGCTGCTTGCAGCCAATCGTCCATAAATGTTCCGCCTTTTGTCCATGGTACGGCAGCAGACCCTTCGTTATAATCGAAAATGATAATCATTATCACTTGTTGTGATATAGATTGGACATTTTACAGAGTGGAAGGGGATTTATAGAAAGATGAAAAGATCATTTGGGATAGCAGGACTGATAGCATTATTTGTACTGGTACTTACAGCGTGCGGAGGCAACGGCAACAATACGCCGGCAAATGGGGCCGCAAATGCTGCGGAAACCGCAACAGCAGCTCCGGCGGCAACGGCAGAGGCAACGGCTGAAGCCTCACCGGCAGCAGCTGAAGCAGGCACGCGCACGATTGAGTATTTAGGGGAGCAATATACGGTACCCGCATCAGCAGAACGGATTGTTATTACCGGAGCTATGGAAGCCATGGAGGATGCGCTGGTGCTGGATGTGCATCCAGTCGGCGCGATTACGTTCAGCGGTGAATTTCCGGAACGCTTCGCGGCCATTACGGACAAGGCTGAATCGATCGGGGAGAAAACCGAGCCGAACTTCGAGACCATCTTGAAGCTGAAGCCGGATGTGATCCTCGGGACTACGAAGTTCAAGCCTGAAGTAGTAGAGCAACTGAAGAAAATCGCTCCGCTCATTCAAGTCTCGCATATCGCCAGCAACTGGGAAGCCAACCTGAATCTGATGGCAGAGCTGACCGGCAAGCAGGAGCAGGCTGCGGCGGAAATCGCCAAATATCAGGCAGCGCTGGAAAGTGCAAAGGCAGAGCTTGGAGAGAAGCTGAAGGATCAGAAGGTAGTGGCAGTACGTATCCGTGCGGGACAAATGTTTATTTTCCCTGCGGCGGTGTTTGTTAACCCAATCTTGTATAACGATCTTGGCCTGAGTGTTCCGGCAGAGGTAGGAGCGGCGAAAGCACAGGAAGGCATTTCGGTTGAGCAGCTGGCGTCGATGAATCCGGATATCCTATTTATCCAATTCGCGTCCGATGAGAATGCCGAGACTGCGACAGCGCTGGAAGACCTGCAGAGCAATCCGATTATCCAAAAAATCAATGCGATGAAAAATAACAAGACCTTCGTCAATGTAATTGATCCGTTGTCCGAAGGCGGACCGGCATGGAGCCGCATACACTTCCTGCAGGCTGCAGTGGGGCAGCTGAACAAGTAATCTGAGATTGTACAAAAGAGTGGGATGATATGAAATTATCTGCCGGACTAAAGACGACCTCCCTGCTGGTGCTGGGGGTCGTCCTCATTATACTCGTCGGTGTCTTGTCGGTGCTCTATGGCACTAAATCCATCAGCTATAGCACCGTATGGAATGCGCTGTTTCATCTGGACGGGGACAATATTGATCATCTGATTATCCGGACCTCGCGGATTCCGCGGGTGGCCGGGGCGCTGCTGATCGGCGCGTTTCTGGCCGTATCCGGGGCCTTAATGCAGGGGATGACGCGGAATTATCTGGCCTCCCCTTCAATTATGGGGATTAGCGACGGATCTGTATTTGCCATTACGCTGTGTATGGTGTTCTTGCCCGGGGCTTCATCAATGACGATGATTCTCTATTCACTGGCTGGCTCGATGCTGGGAGCGGCTCTGGTCTTCGGTACAGCCAAGCTGCTACCAGGCGGTGCCTCGCCCTTGTCACTGGCCGTCCTGGGTACCATTATCGGCACGTTTCTTGGAGGGGTGTCGCAGGCGCTCGCTACCTATTTTCAAATTTCGCAAAATATCAGCTTCTGGTACAACGCCCGTCTGCATATGATGGACCCGGCGTTAATCAAGCTGGCAATTCCGTTTGCCATGGGCGGCTTGGCACTGGGCTTGATGATGGCCCGTTCCGTGACGATGCTCTCGCTTGGGGATGAGACCGCTGCAGGCCTCGGCCTTAAGGTCACAGTGGTAAAAGGCTTGACGATGCTGAGTGTCGTCATTCTGACGGGGATCTCAGTGGCCATTGCCGGGAAAATAGCCTTTGTCGGCCTCATAATCCCGCATATTACGCGTTATTTGATCGGTCAGGACTACCGCAAGATCATTCCTTTTTCCGCTTTTTTGGGCGCGCTGTTCCTGGCTGTATGCGATCTCATCAGCAGGTTTGTGAATTTTCCGTTTGAAACACCGATCGGTGTAGTCACCGCTTTGTTCGGGGTTCCCTTTTTCCTCTATTTAATTAAGACGAGAGGGGGCGGACAGACTTGAGCAAGTCCTTTCTTTCACCGAAACCAAAGCGGCTTGCTTTCTGGTCCTTGTTTCTGGTCATGTGTGCACTCACGCTGTGTTTCATGTACATCAGCCTGACCAACGGGACCTTCGACCTTTCAGCAAAGGATGTGCTCCGTACTTTACTGCGGATTCATCCCGCCAAAGATCATGACCTCGTTATCTTTGATTTTCGTCTGCCGCGCATTGTACTTGGCGCACTTGTCGGATTCGGGCTGGGAATCGCCGGTGCTGTACTGCAGGGCATCACCCGCAACTCTCTTGCGGATCCCGGAATTCTCGGCATTCATGCTGCCGCAGGAGCTTTTGTCGTATTGTACATGTTCTTTGCAGCAGGGACGATGAAGACCCCGGACTGGTTTGCGGTCCTGTCCATGCCGATGTTCGGATTTGTGGGCGGGCTGGTTGCCGTCGTTCTGCTTTATATCTTCGCCAGGCAGAACGGTGAGTTTAATCCGCAGCAGCTGATTCTTGTGGGCATCGCGCTTGCATCCGGCTTCGGGGCAATTACCCTGTTTGTCTCACTCAAAATGGACCCGCAAAACTTTGAGATGGCCGCCGTCTGGCTGGCCGGCAGCGTGTACAGTGCGAACTGGAGACAGGTGCTTTCGACCCTGCCCTGGCTGGTGATATTAATTCCAGTGATCTGGAGACGCGCAGCTGTTCTTGATTTAATGCAGCTGCATGAAGTGAGTGTAAAGGGATTAGGTGTCGCAGTAGGCAGAGAACGGCAGATCCTGCTGCTCTGCTGTGTCGGTCTGGTCAGCGCCTGTGTCTCCGTGTCCGGCAGCATCGGGTTTGTCGGTCTGATCGCACCGCATATCGCCAGAAGACTGATCGGCAACAGCTATAAGTACATCGTCCCTTTATGCGGCATGATTGGGATGCTGATGGTGGTTATTGGCGATTTTATCGGCAAAACGGTGTTCGCTCCGGCTCAGCTGTCGGTAGGCATTGTCATCTCTATCATCGGTGTGCCGTATTTCATTTTACTTTTGTTCAAGACACGCACGAAATAGGTGCGCTTGAAGGAGGCTGGCATCATGGAAGGAACCTATAGACAGGAAGAGATTGGCGGCCGCAGCCTGACCCTCTATACTCCGATGTCCTATGGGGAAGAGGGCAGACGGTTTCCGGTTGTCTATCTGCAGGATGATGGCGAAGTGATGGAGCATTCGCTGAATTACCTGGAGCATTTGTTTATAACCAAAGCGCTGCCGGAACTGATTTTTGTCGGCATTACCCCGCATGACCGGAATCATGAATACACACCATGGCCGTCGCCGGCCCTGATGCCGGACAGACCGGATTTTGGCGGTGGCGGCGGAGAATATTTGAAGGAACTTGTCGGGAGGATCAAGCCGTATGTCGACAGCAGGTATCATACTTTGCCAGGACCAGAGCATACGGGGCTGCTTGGCTGCTCCTTCGGCGGATTGATCTCACTTTATGGATCTTACCTTTATCCTGATGTGTTTGGCAGGATCGGGCTGATCTCCGCATCGTTCTGGTATGAAGGTATCGTGAATTACATACGGGGACAGAGCAGGACGATGCCGGAACAGCGGATTTATATGTATGTCGGAGAGCTGGAGGGACTGTACAAGACAAACTTGCAAAAGCAAATGGTCCCGCAGTCACGCCTCGCGCATGAACTGCTGCTGGAGCAGGGCTTTAGCGAGGAGACATTGCGCTTTGAGACCAACCCCATAGGAACACATGATAGTGTATTTTTCAGCCAGCAGCTTCCGCAAGCCCTGCACTGGCTGTTTGGAGCAGAGCATGCCGGGGGCAGCAGAGTCTGATCCTGTGGCGAGTGAATCAATGGCGGGGCAATCATATAAGGGAGTCTTCCGAAAACCGCGCTGGCGGCTAGAGGGAGACTCCTTTTTTTACAAGGATCAGAAGTGAGGATGAAATTGTACCGATACTGGGCGTTGTATGTGTACATAATAGCTTAAAGAAACTTGAGGCGGTGGCGCTTGCGGGGGAACAAGAGATTTTATACACGGATGATGATGAGTATTGGATGAACGGGACAACCTATAATAACCCTAATGACCGTTCCATTATGTTGCCGAAGCGGATTGGAATTGGCACTACGATTAATATAGGGACAAAAACGGGTAAATATATATATTACGGCCTTTTTGTGTTTGTGGCAGCAGTGATCATCGGGACCGGATGGATCAGTGTCCAGGCAGAGTTCTCTACACCTGTGATGAAGATCGGCGACAGCGGAACTGTTAAGATTCAATTTCCGATGTACAACTACAGTTTTGCACTAGAGGATGTTCTTAAACTGAAGCTGGTGGATCAATTGCCGGAAGGCGGCAGAAGGACTAACGGTATTGGAACGGACAAAGTGGCTATAGGAAACTTTAAGCTGGATGAATTCGGCAAAAGCAAGCTATACCTCTATAAACAATCCCCTCCATACAGTGTAATCAGATTGCCTGACCTCTATGTGGTTTATAACCATAAGGAGGCATCCGAGACCCGGCAGATTTTTACGGAGCTGCAAGGGAGGTGGGGAATTCATTGATTTTAAAATAAATCGTATGAAGTAGACCCCTGCTGTGATACAATAGTCCGGTTGGCCTTGTATACGGGTATCCGTTCAATATAGCTTCTGCTTCTTTGACGCAATGAACAGAAGAAGCCGAGGAAAACAGAGCATTCTCATGTATTATTATGAATTACAGAGTATTAATAAGGAAACCCGTAGATTTTACAGAAAAGGTATCAGTTTTTGTCGTTTTTTATTGATTTATTCAAAAGTATTCTGTATAATCAGCCTTGTTGATTTTTCATATGGAATAGCCCATGCTTCCGAAGCAAGTTTTGTATAAAGCTATTCTTCTGAAGCAACGCTGACAAAATTTTTTTTGGGAGGTTGTTAATTTTGGGAAAAGCGTTAATTATTGGCGCTGGCGGCGTAGCAAGTGTTGTTGTGCATAAGTGCTGTCAGAACCCGGATGTATTTGAAGAGATCTGTATCGCGAGCAGAACCCTTTCGAAATGTGATGCTCTGAAAGATAAATTGGCCGGAGGCCAGACGAAGATTTCTACTGCTCAGCTCGATGCAGATAACACGGACGAGGTCATTGAACTGATCAAGAGCTTCCAGCCGGATGTCGTTATTAATGTCGCTCTCCCATATCAGGACCTGACCATTATGGATGCTTGTCTGGCAACGGGAGTGCATTATGTGGATACCGCCAACTATGAACCACAGGATACTGCTAAATTCGAGTATTCCTGGCAGTGGGCGTACAAAGAAAGATTCGAGAAAGCCGGAATTACCGCGCTGCTCGGCAGCGGCTTTGACCCTGGTGTAACTGGTGTGTTCACGGCTTATGCGCAGAAGCATTATTTTGATGAAATCCATACGATTGATATTGTTGATGCCAACGCAGGCGACCACGGTTATCCGTTTGCCACCAACTTCAATCCTGAAATCAATATCCGCGAAATTACGGCTAACGGACGTTACTTTGAGAATGGCGAGTGGATTGAAACTGCACCGCTGTCCGAGAAAAAAGTCTACGATCTCCCGGAGATCGGTCCGAAGGATATTTACCTGCTGTATCATGAAGAACTGGAATCCCTGGCTGCCAACATCAAGGGTGTGAAGAAAATCCGTTTCTGGATGACCTTCTCGCAGAACTATCTCACTCACCTGAAGGTGCTTGAGAATGTGGGCATGACTTCCATTGAGCCGATCCTTTATGAAGGTAAAGAAATTATTCCTTTGCAGTTCCTGAAGGCGATTCTGCCTGACCCGGCATCCCTGGGACCAAGAACCAAAGGCAAAACTAACATTGGCTGCATCATTCAAGGCACTAAAGACGGCCAGCCAAAAACTTACTATGTGTACAATGTCTGCGATCATGAGGAATGCTACAGAGAGGTTGGCTCCCAAGCCATTTCCTACACCACCGGCGTTCCAGCAATGATCGGGGCTATGCTGATTATAAAAGGCATCTGGAAGAAACCGGGCGTCTACAACGTAGAAGAATTCGATCCGGATCCATTCATGGATGCACTGAACAAACACGGGCTGCCTTGGCAAGAAGATTTCTCGCCAACGCTGCTGGATTAGGGCGTAACGTAATGAAGGATATAGATATCGATATCAGCTCACTGCCGTCACCTGCTTATCTTGTGGATGAACGGCTGCTGAAGAAGAACCTCGAGACACTGAACTACGTGCAAGAGCGTAGTGGTGCGAAAATTCTGCTTGCGCAAAAAGGCTTCTCCATGCATGCCCTGTACCCGCTTGTCGGACAGTACCTGCATGGCGTGACCTCCAGCTCCTTATTCGAAGCCCGGCTGGGCTTCGAGGAAATGGGCAAAGAGGTGCATGTCTACGCGCCTGCTTATATGGACCGCGAGTTCGATGAGCTGCTCGGTTATACCGACCACATTGTGTTCAACTCGTTTGATCAGTGGAGCCGGTTCAAGGACCGGGTGCAGAATGCTCCGAAGCAGATCAGCTGCGGCATCCGTGTCAATCCGGAATATTCCGAGATTGAAGTGCCGCTTTATGATCCGTGCTTCAACTTTTCCCGGATGGGCGTAACTTTGCCGAACTTCCGGCCCGATGAGCTTGAGGGTATCGATGGCCTGCATTTCCATACGATGTGCGAGCAGAACTCGGATACGCTGGAGCGTACGCTTAAGGTCGTGGAAGAGAAATTCGGAGAGTACCTGCATGGCATGAAATGGCTGAATTTCGGTGGCGGCCATCATATTACCCGTCCCGATTATGATCTGGAGAAGCTGATCAGCTGCATCCTGCATATGAAGGAAACCTATAATGTCGAGATCTATCTGGAGCCCGGTGAGGCGGTTGCCCTCAATACCGGATACCTGGTGGCTACCGTTCTGGACACGATGCATAACGGAATGGATATAGCCATTTTGGATACTTCGGCCGAATGCCATATGCCGGATGTGCTGGCGATGCCGTACCGTCCGAACATTATCGGCGCCGGAGAGCCGGGCGAACATGCCTATACGTACAGACTCGGCGGCATGACCTGCCTGGCAGGAGATGTGATCGGGGACTATTCATTCCCGGAGCCGCTGAAATACGGCGACAAGCTTGTCTTCCTCGACATGGCGCATTATTCCATGGTGAAGAATCATATGTTCAACGGTGTGAACCTGCCGGCCATTGCTTCGTATAACGAAGAAGAGGGCCTTAAGGTGATCAGAGAGTTTGAATATAGCGATTTCAGCAACAGATTGTCTTAATAATTATAATAACGAGGCGTTCCGCCACCTGTGTTCATGGGTGATGGGGCGCCTTTTTTTGGTTGCGGTTAACGGGGAAGCGGCAGCACTGAATGGTTAAAGCTGTTTTATCCATTGCTCTTAAGCATAGTACTCGCGTAACATCGAGACATGAAGCCAGCTAGCTTGAACGTGAAAGGAGTGATCGGCATGAAACGCCGGGCTAATCCATCTACTATTACATTGACGGTGAAGAGGAATTGAGTACTTAATCCAATTGTGAACTGAAAAGGAGCTGCTGCAACGCATGCTGAAGTTAAAATATTTATTCTCGAATGAAAGTTTGGCGGAGATGCTGCTGGGGAACTGGACATATGATCCGGAGTCGCTGCATTTGTTCCAGTACTATCGAATCTCCTCCAATGCGATATATCCGTTCAGAAGTGCCGGGAACGGTCAATTCCTGCGGTTTGCCCCGCAGTCGGAGAAGCTGATGGAGAACCTGCGGGCGGAGCTGGAGTTCATCTCCTACCTGAAGGACTGCGGATATGGCGTGCTGGAGGCCGTTCCCTCCCTGGAAGGAAAGGAGCTGGTAGAAGCGAGGACTCCCTGGGGAGAGTATTATGCTTCTGTCTTCAAACGTGTACCCGGAGTTCAGCTGCAGGATGCCGGCTTAAGCGATCGTGTCATGTTCAGGTATGGCGAGGCCTTGGGCAAGCTGCATCAGCTGTCCAGCACGTATAGCCCTGTACTAACCAAGAGAGGGTCATACCGCGATGAGCTGGACTGGATCGTAGATGTGTTAAAGGCGTTTCCGCAGGAAACGGCGGCTGTGGCGGAAGCTCGGCTGCTTGCCGAGTATTTCAGCAAGCTCCCGGTTACAACAGCCAATTACGGGCTGATCCATTATGACTTTGAACTGGACAATGTGTTTTATGATGAAGCAAGTGACACCATCAGCGCGATAGATTTTGATGATTGCATGTATCATTGGTATGCTGTGGATATCGAGCAGTCGCTAGACAGCTTGGTAGAGGAGATTGATCCTGAAGAGTTTGGACTGAAGAAAGAGCGCTTTATGGAAGGGTACCGCAGCCAGTTTAGTCTTCCCGATGACGGCCCCTCTATGGCGGCGTGCAGACGGTTCGCCGATTTGTACGGGTATGCCAGAGTTTTAAGGTCCACCGCTGAACAATGGGAGCATGAGCCGGAATGGCTCACGGGACTGAGGGGCCGGCTGAACCATTCCCTGGTGACCAGATCTGCACGGTTTGGAGAGCGGTTAACCTAGGGCGGGCAGCGCAATGTGAGCGGTGTTACGTATGTTGATGGATGATGACGGATGTTAATGGATGCTACTGCCGGTCTTGAGCGGTAAGTAACTTGTTGCCGTCCCGTCGGACAACTCAGAAATTCGTAACGGGAATTGCGCCCGCTAAATAGATGCTACTGCCGGAATCTGAGTAACTAACGGGAATTTCTCCCGCCTTATTTAACCAAATGGCCAGATTGAGTGAAACGGTTCAGATTAGCGGGAGAAATTCCCGCAAAGGTTTTGAAGAGGATTGTTTATACAACAATACCGGGAGCTTTGCCCGTTATTGTTGCTAAGACTGACTGGCGATCTTAACAGAAGCTTGCAGTAGAGGAAATCCTGAATAGATAAACCCCAGGAAAAAGCGGGTCCCGCATCCACGTAACGTGGAGCGGAGGCCCGCTTTCTGTTTTAGATCGGCTATTGGATAAGCTGGGGACTGTGGAGATCTATTTGTAAGTGATTGCAATCTCCTCTTCCTGCGGCATCCAGTTGACAGATGCACCTAGCTGTTCGCTGATAAAGCGCAGCGGCAGGTAGATCGTCCCGTATACGACAAACGGCGGGGTCTCAAGAGTTACCGTTTTGTTATTCACGGTCGTAGCCCCTGTAACAGAATTGATCGTGATCGAGATGGCGGGTTTATCGCCAGCGGCGCGGGTAATCGTCACTTTTTTATCCACAGTGGTTGTTGTGCCTCCTGCTTTGCCTGAAGGGACACTCTTCGTATCTTCTTTGTAAGAGACATTGGCCCCCATCTTGTCAAACAATGAACGGAGTGGAATAAAGTTCTGCCCGCCCCGGGTAATTACACCGTTCGTTAGAGTAACCCTTTCGCCGTTCAAGGATACTGCAATCGGCTTCTGCACGGGAACGGGAGTTTTATAGCTGAACTCATACTCACCATACCCCAGCTGTCCGTCTTTGTTGACGCCCCAGCCCAAGAGCGCCCCGTCCTTTTTTTGCAAAATAAGATGACGCTCACCTTCCTGTATAGATGTGATATCAGAGGCAAGGAGAGTGAATTTCGCATCCGCTGACATGGAGTCGCCTTCAAGGGAGGCCGTGTAAGCTTTGCCATCCGAAGTCAGGGCGACGATTGAGCGTTCCATGAAGTAGGCACCAGTCACGTTCTTGATGCCTGTAAGGCACACGGGGACTTTCTGCTCATGATAAGTGGTTCCGTCGGACCAGCCCGTTACGGTGGAACCCCAGAACCATAGGCGTGATTGAGCATCGATGGCCAGCATGGTCCGCGAGTTGCCATGGATCGAGCGGATATCTGTCAATCCGCTCACCCGAGAAGCGGATAAGACAGACGGAAATGGCTTTCCGGAATCAGCAGAGTCATAGGACTGTATAGGCCAGGTCCAAAGTGTACCGTCTTTTTTGAGCGCATATTGCTGCGTCAGCTGGAGGATACCGGTCAAATTCTGGACAGGCTCAAAGGTGGACAGCTCATCGCGGGAGGTCCACACAGTGCCATCTTTTTTCAGGAAGTTAATACGTTCCCAGCCTTTGTCTCCATCCCATTCATTATAACCATTCACCGCAGCGACATTATCTATGCCGGGAACAGCTGTAAAGAGGGGAGATTTGTCTTCGTCTGATATTCGGGGAGAGCTGAATACCGCGCCATTTCCATCTACAGTTATGTAACGGCTCCAAAGCGTAGAAAGCTCTGTTACCTTGGTCAGATCCTGCACAGAAGTGACTTCCACCGCCAGAGTCTTAGGATTGGTCTGCCACCGCCACACGGCATTATCCTTTGTGACAGCCAGTCCTCCGGCCTGTAGGCCAAACCCATAGGCAGCTTGTACATCCTTCAGCCCCGGAAGCAGAGTAGGCACGGATTTGGTGCCACCCCATATCCAAAGGCTTCCGTCATTTTTAATCAGGTATTCTGGTCCATAGGACTTAATGCCGGCAGTTGCCTGCACTGTTGCTGCGGCGGTTGTGGCAGCAGTTTCGGCAGTCCCGGCAGCGGATGCATGTATTGAAGCCGTTGAAGCTGTTAAGCTCAGCAACAAGCATAAAGTCATCGTCCATTTTTTCACGGAAATCCTCCTCGACAATTTGCGTAATTTACTTATATAGGAAATAAAACAACCTGTAAGGTTAGACGTAAGGACTGGTTAAAAAGTTTCCTAATCAATCTAATAGATGTGATAAAATGGAAAATAACTTGGAGCAACTGTAGTTGAAGCTGGGATGACGGAGGGTTTTGATTGAATTACTTTTATATTGTGATGTTTCTGTCCATGTGGACAATGGGTGTGGTATTACTGGTGTTTAACCGTAAATCCAACTTCTGGATCAGCCTGACACTGATGACTGGGGGGATGGCCAGTTTTGCCTTCTCCATTCATCTCACGATTGTTCCCTTCCTTTTACCCCGCGGGTGGCTAACGCCTACGTTCAGTTCTTTTCTCTATCAGCTTAGTGTGGTGGCCATGACGGTATACTTTTATCTATTTCCTTTTACAGCTTGCATGGGCGCATTATGGCTGGGTGCGGTGCGCACCACTAAGAAAAAGGCTCTGATATCCATTCTGCTGTTTATACCGGCTGTTCTTGTAGGAGGCCATCATTTGCTAAAAGAGCCATGGGCCAGCTTCGATATCAGTCATTTTCGCTCATGGGCAGGGTTTTATATTGTGTTAAGCCTTGTATTCTACGGAATTGCCTTCAAACGGGAGAAGGAATTCTACACGAGGAAGAATAAGAAACGAGTAGGAGTTATATTTACTCTTGGTACTCTATTTGCGTTCGTAACTGATTTTGTAGGGTTTCGTTCCTTGACCATGGGAGAGTGGAGCTTTGAACTGAAGAGCAACGGGACATGGAAATACAATGTTGTTGTTGTACTGGGCCTTGTGGCGGTTATTATCTTTTATCTCGTGAAGAATGGCTTCATGGGCATCAAGCTTAGAATTGAGCGGGAGAAGCGGGATTTATCGATGCGTGCACTTACGATGGGGGTATCGATCCTGAATCATTCCATAAAGAACGAAATTCAAAAAATTAATTACTTAACGGAGAAGACGGAGGGCTATATTCATACGGGCCAAACCAACAAGTCACTTCAGTCTATAGAACAGATTCATTCGGTTACGGCTCACCTTCTTGATATGGTCGGCAGAATAAAGGATAAGGCTGATGATATTGTCCTCAGTGAAACTCAAGTAGGTGTCAAAGATATATTTACAGCGGTCTTAGAGCCGATGCAGCCGCTTTTAGAGAGCCGCTCAGTCCGGGTAGCGGTCATGCAGGAGGAAGACGGGGAGTTAGTCTGCGATACGATGCATCTCAAGGAGACGCTGTCGAACCTCGTTCAGAATGCTGTGGATGCAATGGACCCTGAGGGCGGTACACTTACACTGCGGACAGTGAGCGCCAAACGTTATTACATCATTGAAGTGACCGATAACGGCTGCGGCATTCCAAAGGAACAATTGGGCAAGATCTTTGAACCCTTTTACACCACGAAGAAAAATGCCTATAATCACGGTCTCGGATTGCCTTATTGTGTGTCAGTCATGAGGAAGCACGGCGGCAGGCTGACCCTTGTGAATGCAGAAACGGGGAGAGGAACGACAGTCATACTGCATTTTCCAATACAGCGCTTTAAAATATCATCAGAACTAAGCGTATACACACCTTCTATGCCTATGAGCAGATCTGTTAATCGTTTTTAAAATAGGTGAGCTTATTCTTGATACTCTTCAGCTGGGATTTAATTGTGTTCGTTGATTTATGCAGCTTATCGGAGATTTGTTGTTTGCTAAGTCCTTCCTTTCTCAGCTCGAATACCTCACGCTCCATAGGCGAAAGTTCCATAAGCTGAATCTCACTGCGCATGACGCGGGCGGCGTCCGCATGGATCGTTGACCGGTCCTCGTAGGCTTCTCTGATCGCCCGGACAATATCTTTATAACTTAGCTTGGTAATGTAATTGAGCGCTCCAAATTGGAAGGACTTCATGATGATTTCCTTCTCGGTCAGCGAGGTAAGCATGATTACTTTTATTCCTTGTTCATAAAGTCTTGATAAGATTTCCTTCGTGGCCTCCAGGCCGTCCAGATTGTTGCCGGTCAGATTAATGTCCATCAATATGATGTCCAGTGGATGCCGCAAAGCCGCTTCGACCGCTTCTTCTTTTGTGCTGGCGACAGCCATAACTTCAATATCCGGCTCCTCTGCCAAATCCGCACTTATGTTCTGCTGCCAGAACGGATCATCCTCGACCAACATGACGCGTATTCGCTCCATAACATTCCCTCCATCCCTCTGCCTACAGGTTAGCAATAGTATAACAAAGGAATCTCCCGGGCTGGTAGGGTGATTTTTTTTCACCCTTGGAGCTGACAGGGGGGTGAAAAAAATTCATCCTCCCCAATCCGCCGGCAGCACTATAAGCTATGGATTGTAAACAGCGGCCATTACGCTGAAATCGCGAGATGAAACGGAGAGATACCCCAGTATGAAAGCTACAGCAGAAAATAGGTACGCTCCACAAGGCCCCAAGGGATCCTGGCTGAGCGGGAATTTGATGGAATACCGGCAGGACCCTGTGGGCTTCTTAACAGAACTCCAGAAGGACTATGGGGGTGTGGCACAAATACGGTTCGGTCCCCAGAAAATGTACGTCATTTATGATCCGATACTTCTAAAGGAGGTTCTGCTGACCAAGCAGGAACACTTTATCAAGCTTAAAGCGTTTAAAGAAGCCCGGCTCTTTGTGGGGGACGGTGTTGCCACCAGTACAGGAGAAAAACATAAGCGGGTCAGAAAGCTCATGCAGCCCTATTTTACGAGAGCCCATATTCAGACGTATGCAGAACAAATGGTACAGATTGTAAATGATGAGCTGGAACGCTGGCTGCCCGGTGAGCGGCGTATTCTGACGGAGGATATCTCTAACATCACCTTTGCGGTTATTGCAAAAACATTGTTTAGCCTGGAAGATGATGGATATGCCCGTGCCATTCGAGAGCCCTATGAGCTGATTAACCGGATGTGCTCGGAACGCATGCGATCACTATTGCCTGTGCCCCTGTTCATCTCAACGGCCAAGAATCGGGCTTATAAAACGGCACTGAATGAATTGGACCAAGCCGTTTATGCAATTCTTCAGCAGCGAAAGAATAATCCCGAGCAAGGTGCGGGTGATCTGCTGTCCGTATTGTTATCCGCGAAGGATGACAGCGGAGCCGGCATGACCGACCAAGAGCTGCGTGATGAGCTGATGATCATCTTCATCGCTGGCCATGAGACCTCGGCTAATGTACTTTCCTGGGCGTTCTCCTATATCCTGCAGCAGCCGGAGGTAGAGGAGAAGCTTTATGAGGAATGGGACCGGGTACTTGGCGGGAGTGACCCTACAGATACCACTTACATGCAGCTGACCTATACTCAGAATGTGCTCAGAGAGGCAATGCGGCTCCGCTCACCGTCCTTTTTTACCGGACGTTCGGCCACAGCTGATGTGGAAATTGGCCATATTACGGTGAAGAAGGGACAATCCATTCTTTTCAGCCCGTATGCCATTCACCAGAATCCGGAGTATTTTCCTGACCCGTTATCTTTTATTCCGGAACGGTTCGAGAATGATTTGCTGAAGCGGATTCCGCAGTTTGCTTATATTCCTTTTGGCGGCGGACCGCGGGGGTGTATCGGAAATCATTTTGCAATGATGGAAATGGTGATTGCCCTCTGCATGATCGGCCAGCGGTACCGCCTGATACTGGCTCCAGCGCATCCTCCGATTGAAATGGAAGCGCTGATGACACTGCGCCCTAAACATGGCATTCAGGTCATTGTTAACAGCCGGTAAGCCGATACACAAATTTTAAACTTTTTTCAATGATACTTATAGTCCGTCGACTCCATGCCCGTATCTGGATTAACATGTGAATATAATTAAGAAAGCCAAAGGGAGCTTGCGCATGAATATCTTACAGGATTTTGGAATCCGGCTGAAGGAATTAAGATTACGGTCGAGCATGTCACAGGATATGCTGGCTTCCCGTTCCGGTCTGGACCGGACTTATATTGGCAGCGTGGAGCGCGGAGAACGGAATGTATCGTTGAAAAATATTGAAATTCTGTGCAATACACTGGATGTGGACATCAGTTATTTTTTTGACGATGAACGGTTCTCGGTCCATAGCGCGTTCTTCAAACAGGAGCTTACCAGACCCTTGGCAGACCGTTTCAGCTACAGCGTGTTGGCAGAGGAGAATCTGCTGGCCTGGAAGGTGACCGGAGCCCTGCATCCCGATGAAGTAAAACGGATATGCATGAATTTAAAAGCGGCCTGCCGTCAGCTAATCCCTGGTCAAGTAAAGCTGCTTATCGATAACAGTAAAATGATGACCAAGGGCCAGCCGATAGCTTTTCAACACGAGGTTACGGAAATATGGGAAGATCTTCAGCGCTGGTTCCTTCCTTATTGCGAACAAGTCATCGTTCTCTGCAATTCTAAGTTCATGCAGAACCAGATGAACCGGTTGGCCAAACGGAGCGGGATTATTAAAGTTCAAAAGACGTTATATGCGGAAGATAAGCAGTGGTTGGCTGGCAATGAGATGGATCTTCTAGACTTGCTCAAAAGGTATTTGGAAGTTTAGGGGGTAGCGCCTCTAGAGAGAAGCGCCTCGGTGGTGACCTGAGTGAAGGTGAATAGGAGTTCAAAGCTAAAGGAGCTGATATCATGTTTCGTAAAATCAGTTTGAGCTCTATGATTCGGATAACAACGGTTGAAGTCAGGAAAATATTATTATCTGGAGATCGTTACGGATAAGGGAACAGTGAAATCAAACATTACTTCATATGCTGAAAATGATTCTGTGAAGGCCAGCGTTGAGAGAAGGACTACACGCTGGAGGTCGCGCCGTTCAATCAGGAAGGCGGTACGTCCGCTTTACCCTGCTCCCCATTCGCTTCGTCAGCGAGAATATGAAAATGAAGGTGTTTTTTGATGAAGGAAAAATCGTCATTACCGATGCTGCTCAACAATAATAGAAGTATGGGATTGGAGGGTAGAATGAAATGAAAATCGGGTTTATCAGAGGCATAAAAGAAAAGCTTGCTACCTTGCTGGCATTCACGATGCTGATCACAGCAGCAATGCCAGGGACAGTGGCTGCTTCCGTTACACCGGACATCCTTCCGGCTTCCCCTTCTGTTGCAGATAGTGTTACAGAAACGGTATATGATGCAGACGGGGTTCGAGCCCTGCTGCCGTCAGTGAGTGCCGGGACTGGTACTCCTGCGTCATGGAATCTGCTCAGTAGACTCAACAGGGGATTTTTGTCCTTCATGTATCCTACATTTGATATGCCGCTCACCAAGCTTAGTAAGGATGAGAGATATATGGCGTTTATGACCTATGCGCAAAATGATGAGCAGGCTTCAGGAAGGAAGGCAGTGTACATCCAGGATCGGAGTACGGCGGAATTCCAGCTTGTTAAGACGCCGGATCAAACCGGCACTGTGATCTATTTTGATATGACGCCCGATGCCCGGTATATCGTGTATACCTATGGAGAAGATGTGGTTAGTGGAGTTACCAAGGTGTATCTGTATGACAGAACGACGGATCAGCTGGAAACGGTGAGCGGAACAAGCGGTCCTAACGACATAAGATATGACGATGGTGAATATGTCTCCATCAGTTCAGATGGACGATATGTGGCTTTTGATACCGATGCCAAGCTGGTGGCTCAGGATACCAATGAGGAACGGGATGTATACCTTTATGATCGTATGGGAAACGGGGATAAGCTGAAGCGGATAAGTGTACCGCTGGAGGAAGGCGTGAACTATGACAGTTTGGCCCCTTCTATTAGCGGGGATGGAAACATCATCGCATTTGTTTCCAAGGCTAAACTCACTTCTCAGGAGGATTACATCGGCACAGAAAGCATATACCTGTACAGCCTCGCAGATGGCGCGGTGAAGCGGGTTACCCAGGGGAGATCGCCGTCTATCAGTGGCAACGGCCGATATGTGGCGTTCACCACCTACCGGCAGGATCTTGCAACCGGAGACGACAACGGCAAAGATGATATCTATGTGTACGATCACGCAGAAGACAGTTTCCGGAGAGTCTCCCTGCAGGAAGACGGGAGCGAGCATACCAGGAACAGCAGATACCCTTCGATCAGCGGGGATGGTGCTTATGTAGCCTATGAGGTGAAACAGGATAGTACTTCCGATCCGGCAGAGAGTTATGTAGCGGGTATTCAGGATCTAACCTCGGCGAAAATTGCCGTGCCGGAGTCTGCTATAAAACTTGGTGCTGTAGCGATGAGGCCCACCGTTGGGGATGGAGGAATAACCGTTACCTTCTTCTCTACTTACATGGAGCACGTGGGAGACACTGAGTTTGAATCCTTTGATTATTTTGTGGCTACGAGCGGAATAGCACCAGTATGGCCGGAAGGCAGCCGCCTTACGGCAACAGATATCGGTAAGGATCATATTACTGTAAGCTGGCCGGAAGCTTCCCACCCGGATGGCGTTACGGGTTATGCCCTATATGTAAACGGGCAACGTGTTGCATATATACCGGCGAGCGAGGAAGCAACCTATACGCTGACCAATCAGCCCCAAGGGGCTGATGATGAGGATCTGATCCAGGTTGAAGCTATTAACAGTCGATATCATATGAGCATGGGCGGTCCTGCGTATACATGGCTTAGGGAAGGCGGAGAGAATCCTCCGGGGGAAGAGCCTCTATACTTCGACTGGGTGGGAGAACGCGGCAGTGATTGGGGGCCGCTGCAACAGGGAAGCAAGATTCAGCTGTATGCCCAGGGAACGGCGGGCCGTGAAGCGAAAGTAGAGTGGACGTACAAGGAATGGGAGGGTGATGTTCAAGTAGATAAATCGGCATCCCTTCTAATGAAAGAAACACCAGCGGCATCGGGATTATACACAGCCTCGTTTGAATTACCGCCGGAAGTGACAGAGCTTTCCGGCATGAAGCTCACGTTGACCGGTGAAGGGCAGGTAGAGGAGAAGGAAGCGGAAGACCTGCCCCTCTCTGTTGGAGGAAGTCTGGATATTGAGTTTAGCGGTGTGCCGCCAGAGGAATTGCAGGGTGCCATCTTTACCCTATTTCAATCAGACGCTGCAGAAAGATCCGCCACACTGAGTGGAAATAAGCTGGAGCTTATCGAAGGGCTGCAGCCTGACGTGGAAACGAAATTTATACTCTATACCCCGGATTACAGGTATGAAATGGCCAGCGTGGAAGGAGTGACAATTGAACCCGGAAGAACGACTTCCATCGTTGTCCCCGTTACACTCCCTGCGCAGCTCCGAGTGAAGGTGCTGGATTCCTACGGAAAGCCGGTTCCCGATATCCCGGTGAACCTTTGGGATTCTGAGCACCAACTGGTAGAGACAGATATAACTGAGATTGACGGGGCAACCGGGTGGCGCGAAGGGCTGCTGCAGAATCAGACCCTTACTGCTGAGCTAGAGCTGGACGATGTTGAATACGAGCTTGCGCCCGGCATGCCTTCAAGCATCACACTGGAAAGAGGGGACAATGAATTATTGGTAAATCTCGTCTCCCCTGACCGCGGAAAGCTGGAGGTCACGGTTCGGGATCCTGAGAACAAACTCGTATATGATTCAATAGTCACCGCTACCCAAACTTACAAAGGCAAACCGGTCGTCACCAAAGGACGTACCAGTTTTGACGGCAAAGTGAAGCTGGAGCTGTATGCAGGGGAAGCGACACTGGAGGCTGTTCAATCCTCCTACCAGCTCAGCTCCGGGTTGCTGAAGGCCACTGTGAAGGCCGAGGCCACGACAACTATGGAAATTCCAATGAATCAGCCGGAGAAGTATGTAGTCAATCTGAATGTGTACAAAAAGGCACTGGATACAGAATGGATAGGGCCTCTGAATTTGAACGATGAATTTTTCTTGTCTACGGTGTCCGTTAAGCCGGGTGGCGCATGGATCAAATCCTACTTTTCGAATTCTCTTACTCTTGGCGGAAGACCCGGCAGCGAGGTAGAAGCCTGTGTGGAGGGAAATATCTACGGGTATGTGAAATCTTGCGGAACTGCAATTAGGGATGAAAATTCCAACGCCAATGTGGAGGTTCGCCTGGAGGAAGAAGGAGCCCGAATTCAAGGTGAGGTGGAGACAGGGCGCAATATAATGTACAGTGCTTCCATTTACGAAATCACCTCGAACGGAGGAAAGAAATGGGTTACTGCAGCTGGGGATGCCCAGTTCCAAAGCTATCCTTTTAACGTAAATATCCCTACAGGCGGAACCTTCCGGATGGATATTCTCAAAATCATCCGGGACGCGAGCTATAAGCATCATTATGAATACGCGACCGTCGAATTTACAGTTGAAGAGAATCAGATTAAAAACTTGGGCAAGATTACCTTCAACTCATCCAGTCATTTTATGAATCAATCCGGGAATGCCTTTATAGCGCAGCCTGCACGGGCTATCCCCGGAAGTACAATAGTTATGAAGGCCTCATACAGAAACAATACGAACTTTACGGCAGAGGATGCGTATCTCCTGCTTGAGGTGCCCGAGGATATGACAATCGTTACCGATTCAATCGGGAATATGGCTGTAACGGGCGGAGCCGGATCAGCCACCCTGGAAGAAGGCGTATTGCGTGTACCTCTGGGCGATCTGGCTAATGGAAGCAGCGGGATGGTCTCCTATAAGCTTCAGGTTTCCCCTGCTTTTAATCAATCAAGCGTATCCGCAACCGCGAGAATCCAGACACGCCTGAATACGGAGAGCGTAGAAGAGACGATTGGTACTGTGCATCTGGATACGCCAAAAGTCACGCTGGATGCACCGGAAAAAATCTCGGACGCCCGCATGCAGACTGTACTGAGCGGCTATGCGCCGGCTGGAAGCATGGTGCACATCTATGACACAAATGCACGGGTTGGCGGTGCGGTTGCCAATGCCTCAGGGATCTGGAAGGTTGCCGTGACCCTGGTGGATATGGGGAATCAGAGCATGCATGCCTTATGGGCTGAAACCGAAGTGAATGCTGTGAAATTACAGTCCGCAAAAGCCTATGCGGAATACGATGTAAATCTGCCGCAGCTGGTGCGAATGGCCTATTCCCAAGCGCCTGACGGCAGATGGATATCGCTGGAGGTTGGCAAGAATGTACCAGACCTCCCGTATACTGTCGTCCCTGGACATCCGTTTCTGTTCGATCTGGAGTTTACACAGCCGGAGCAAGTGGAGAACGTAAGAGTATACATGGATGGACAGGAAGGAGAATCCATTCCCGCAGTGAGGGAAGGGAACTTGTTCCGGGCCAGTGTGCCGACAACTCAGAATGCATTAGGGGCTATTTATGTGGATTATGACGTCAAGAATCAGCCGCTCACCTATGACGGAAGTCTTCCAAACATCGAGCAGATTCGTGCGTCAATGCCACTGAAGATGAGGGATTTCGAAGTAGTTTCCATGAAGAAGTTTGAGCTTGTGGATGGGAAATATTCGGGAGAAGCGGTTCTGAGTTTTCCTCAGCTTCATGATATCAGGATGAGCTATTCGATAACTGTCGATCCTGATTCCAGGTATAAACCGACAGCGGAGGAGCAGGAGCTGGCCCGGCGCTCAGGTATCCCTGTTGTACAGAAGGTCTATGAGGCTAATGAAACGGAAACGTCCATGAGTCTTAAGCTGGAGGGGTATATTCCCGGCAATTTCTTATTCAAGGAACAAGGAAATCTAAGAGGAAGAAGTACGGCTATTCCCGGTCTGGAAGACTGGGAGCACACATCTCAATATATCATAATGATGGATATCAAAGATGAGGTTGGTGAGGTTCATGGTCCTATAAGTGATATTAAGGGGCAATACGACGATTACATGGAATATGCCGGAAAGATCAATAAAATCATGCATAATGTCGAATCCAGCGGTCTCGATTGCATAGATGAAATGCCGACAACTGCCAAAGAAGCAGGGAAAGCTGTCGCCGCTGTCATTCTTGGCGAGGTAGCCAAAACCGCTATGAGTGCAGGTACTGGCGCGATGGCTCTAACCGGACCTGGTGCACTTGTGGCGGCGGGGATAACCAAATATGCCGGCTATAAAATCAATCAATATGTCGACCAGCAAATTGATAAAGTAGGGTCAGGGTACAATGAATGTAAAGAAAACCCGGACAAAAAGCAGAATCGGAAGAAGGGCATGAAGGTTGCCAGTCCGAAATGGATTTATGACCCTAGCGGTTTCGTGTATGAAGCAGTGAAGAGCAATCCGCTTGAAGGAGTAACGGCAACCGTGCTGTACCAAGACACGAATTCCGGGGCGTGGAGGGTCTGGAATGCTGAGGAGTATGAGCAGGTGAATCCGCAATTAACGGATCATGCCGGCAAATATGGATGGGATGTGCCTCCGGGCAAATGGAAGGTAGTCTGGAGTAAATCAGGTTATGAATCCCTATCAAGCACAGAATTAGATGTGCCGCCGCCACATACGGAAGTGAACGCTGGACTAATCTCCCGGGCATCTCCCCAAGTTTCCACCGTACAAGGAGTCACTTATGAGGGCGGAAGCTATGTGGATGTTACGTTCTCCAAATACCTTAAGTTGACTGATCTGCCGAAGGGAGCCGTAATCCTCACCGGCAGTGATCAGAACTTGCTGGAGGGTACCGCTGAATTCATTCAGCAGGAGGAGAGTGCGGCGAATCCGGATATCTCCTTATCCCGGACCGTTCGTTTTACCCCAAAAACAGACTTAACCGTTGATGGAATTTACAGTGTGAAGCTTGCTAAGAGCTTCTTCAGCAGCTATGCCAACGTAATGATGCTGGATAAACATGCAGGCCCGTACCCGGTTTCGGTGAAAGTGCTCGATTTGCAAGGGCCAACGGCAGTTAAAGCAAGTATGGAAAGCGGCGGACGAATGATCCGGATCATGTATAATGAACCCGTTCAAGCGACTGCGGATGCTGCTAAATTTCTGCTAAATGGCACACCTGGTATCATTACTTCGGCTGTAGCCGCAACGAAACAAGGCAGCGACGAATCCCGTGAGCTTCTGATTACACTGAGCAGCACTATATTGGAACCTTCTAAGCTGACTTTACTTGCGGAAGCTGCTAAGGATGTGGAGGGAAATCCATCAGCAGAAATGTCTTTGGCGTTAACACCTGATGTGAATCCGAATCTGAGTGCTCTAACTGTAGGGAGCGGGACGCTCACTCCGGCGTTTGATCCGGCACAAACTGAGTACAGTCTGACACTTCCTGCGGGTACGAAGGAACTGGAGATTACGGCTACTGCAGCAGACGATACCGTGAAGCTTACAATAGGCTCCGAACCGGCGGTTAGCGGATTCACAAAGAAGCTAACCATCCCTGAGGATAAAATCATTCAGGTGTCTGTTGATCTTGGAACCGGAATCGCAGCGAAAACGTATCGCATTCATGTGAAAAATTCCGGTGGAGGCGAGCCTACACCGACACCAAGTGCGACACCGACACCAAGTGCGACGCCTGCACCAAGTGCGACACCAACGGCAAGTACGACGCCAACGGCAAGTGTGGCTCCGACGGCAAACCCGACCTCGACGGTAAGCCCAACGTCTACTCCGGGTGGGGAGCCGAAAGATCCTTTGGATGTAAGTGATGGTGCAATAATATCCAGAAAAACCACACCTGATGGCAAAACGACTGTATACGTCGATATCAGTACAGAAGCAATAGTGCAAGCCTTGAAAGATGGCCAGAAGTCCAAAGAACTTTATATTGAAATTAAAGAGAAGGCAGATGGCGTTTTTCTGCAAATTCCGGCTAAAGGCATGCTGCAAATGAAAAATGCGGAGGCCATATTGCTGGTAAAAACAGTACTGATGAATGTTAAAATTAATACCGTAGCGGCACTGCAAGGGACCTTTTTGGTTGACGGAGCGAAGTATCGGTTAGTTGTTGTGAAGACAGCGGGCCCAGCTCCGGCAACAGCATCCGAAGCAGCAGGCAAACCAGGTACAGGAATCAAGATGCTTACCGCTGCGGTAAGGGTGCATGCGGAAACCATCAGCAAGGATCTGGCTGCGCCGGTCCCGCTGGCTGCTGTTAAACGGGCCTTGCAGGGGGAATTCGTAGAGTTTACAGAGAAAACAGAGCTTATCGATATTTATCGGTTCGATACTGCATCTGCACGCTGGGTTTACGTGAAAAGTACCCGGAATGCAAAGGGTACAGGATTGCTGTTCGATATCCAGACCATCGGTCCTTACGCGGCTCTCATGAGCGTGAATCGCCGTTTTGACGACATAGGCGGGCACTGGGCGGAACAGGATATTGACTGGATGGTGCGCCGTTTGCTGGTGAACGGTACGTCCAAGTCTACGTTCAAACCCGATGATTTCATTACCCGGGCGGAGTTCACTGCTATGCTTGTGAGAGCCTTGAATCTTCCGGAAGGTGACAAACAAACGGGTTCTGGATTCACGGATGTGAGTCAAGGGGCCTGGTACAGAGAAGCTGTGCAAAGTGCAGTGTCCAAGGGTCTCATTAAAGGATGGGATAACAACCATTTTGCTCCTGACAAGACAATTACCCGCGAAGAGATGGCTGTCATGATAAGACGTGCTTATCCGCTGCTGGGCTTTGGAGGTCTATCCACGGTAGACTCCAGCCTGTTGGAGGGATTTTCAGACAGCAGCATGGTTCATGAATGGGCAGAGGATGATGTGTCAGCCGTAATCAATGATGGATTCATGAATGGCATCTCAGGTAGCCGCTTTGAGCCTGCAGGCATCACCACCCGTGCCCAGGCCGCTGTCGTGCTCAAGCGATTACTCAGTCAACTGGAAGAGTAAAACAGTATCAATCAAAAGGCCGTATCCGCTAAGTCTGAAGCGGATACGGCCTTTTCTGGAGCTGCGCCTGCAAAAAAAATCACGAATTCATCCGTTCACAGAAAGCCCTCCTGTGATACAATAGTTTAGTCTGTTTTTTAAAGGAATAATCACAGCAAGCTGTATCCGGCATTGTCCGTACCTGAGGAGGAAATCAGCGTTAATGAAACATGCACCCTTTATAGCAGTGGAAGGCCCGATCGGAGCCGGTAAAACAACACTTGCCACGATGCTGGCCGGTGAATTGCAGCTTCCGGTCATCAAAGAAATTGTGGAGGAGAATCCGTTCCTGGACAAGTTCTATCAGAACATGGACGATTGGAGCTTCCAGCTTGAAATGTTCTTTCTCTGCAACCGGTATAAGCAGCTTGAAGATACCGTGAACGAGTACATCGCTAAGAACAAGCCGGTTATTTCGGATTATCATATTTATAAGAACCTGATCTTTGGCGAGCGGACGCTGAAAGGCACCAAACGTGACAAATACCGCGAAATCTATCATGTGCTGACCGATGATCTGCCGAAACCGGATATCATTCTTTATATCAGAGCGGATCTTGATACGCTGCTTACCAGAATCGCCAAGCGCGGCCGCCCGTTCGAAGAGGAGATTGCTCCTGCTTATCTGCAGCAATTAATAGAGGATTACGACGATGCGATGGCTTCTCTGGCCGTCAGCGAACCGTCAACCGTTATTGTGACCATCGACGGAACCCAGGTAGATTTTGTGGGAAACCAAGAAGACTTTTCCGCAATCGCCGACCACCTAAAGGAGCTTATGAAATGAACCCATACAACATCCCTGATAACGCAATTATCACCGTAGCCGGTACGGTAGGTGTCGGAAAGTCCACACTGACCGGAGCTTTGGCGAAGCGTCTCAATTTTCAGACTTCGCTGGAACAGGTAGACCACAATCCGTATCTGGAGAAGTTCTACCATGATTTTGAACGATGGAGCTTTCATCTGCAAATCTACTTCCTGGCCGAACGCTTCAAGGAGCAGAAGAAAATGTTCGAGCTGGGCGGCGGGTTTGTGCAGGACCGTTCCATTTATGAGGACACCGGTATTTTCGCCAAAATGCATGCCGATCAGGGCACGATGTCCAAAACGGACTACGAAACATACACCAGCCTGTACGAGGCCATGGTGATGACGCCCTATTTCCCGCATCCTGACGTGCTGATCTATATTGAAGGCAGCCTGCCGTCGATCCTGACCCGCATCAATGAACGTGGCCGCGAGATGGAAATCCAGACCGATGTCTCCTATTGGGAGCATATGCACGGACGTTATTCGCAGTGGATTGGTGAGTTCAGCGCCTGCCCGGTGCTGCGCCTGAATATTGACGATTATGATGTGAATGATGCGGCTTCAATGGCGGAGATTCTGAAGCAGGTAGGGAAGTCGATCCAGCGGGTTCCGGTGGAGAAGTAGAAGTTGGAGGTCAATCGGAGGAATCCGGTTGGCCTTTTTTGAAATATAAGAATTTATATGCTTCACGCTATAAATTATCCTTCTATTTCTCGCTGAAACGGATACCGTCCTTTTGAGGACGGCGAAGCCATTTCCACTTGATGGATAGGAATTATTGAGAGAGGTGCCTGAAGATGTCCCCCTGTGATACAATAATCTGAAAAGCCGTAATGGATGGAGGAACCTCACTTGAAGTATGATTTTGACAAAGTAATTAACCGCCACAATACCCGCTCCTACAAATGGGATCAGTCCGAGAAGCTGTTCGGAGACAAGGAGATTCTTCCGCTCTGGGTAGCGGATATGGACTTTGAGAGTCCGCCTGCTGTGAAAGAAGCGATTCTGCGGCGCGTTCAGGAGGGAATATACGGCTATAGCGTGACGAGTGATTCCTACAAAGAGGCGATTGCCGGCTGGTACCGCAGACGCCACGACTGGGAGATTCAAAAGGACTGGATCACGGATTCCCCCGGAATCGTAACCTCGCTCAGTCTCTCGGTGGAGCTGTTCAGCAAGCCGGGAGATCAGGTGATTCTGCAGTCGCCCGTCTACTATCCTTTTTATGATGTGATCCGGATGAATGACCGCAAGGTGGCCATTAATCCGCTGAAACTCGAAGACGGCCATTATGTTATGGATTATGTCCAACTGGAAGAGCTGATGGCCGGCGGCGCCAAGCTGCTGCTGCTGTGCAGCCCGCATAATCCGGGAGGCCGGGTGTGGGAGCGGGAAGAACTGCTGCGTCTTGGAGAGCTGTGCCTGCAGTATGGGGTAACGGTGATCTCGGATGAAATCCATTGTGATATGGCTATGCCGGGCCACAAGCATATTCCGTTCGCTTCCTTGTCGGAGGAGCTGTCGAATCTTACACTGACCACGCTGGCAGCTACCAAAACGTTCAATTTGCCGGGCTTGCAGACCTCTTACATCGTAACCTCCAATCCGGAATTGAAGCGGAAATTTGAGTACAAGCTTAAGGCGCTTAGCCTGCATATGTCTCCATATTTTACACCAGAGGCCGTGGAAGCGGCATACAATGAAGGCGGGGAATGGCTGGATGAACTCATACAGCATGTCAGCGGCAATGCGGAATATGCCGTCGGCTACCTCGCGGAGCATCTGCCACAGGTGAAGCCAATGACACCAGAGGCCACTTACCTGCTGTGGATGGATTGCCGCGCACTTGGACTGGACGCTGAGGGTCTGAAGAAGCTGATGTACCGTGAAGCCAAAGTGGCATTTAATGAAGGATCAGTCTTTGGCACGGAGGGACAAGGCCATCTGCGGATTAATCTGGCTTGCCCGCGTTCCATTCTGGCCGAAGCACTGGAGCGTTTCAGTCAGGCTGCAGCACCTTATGTAAAATAAGGGGATTTACGCTGTTAGCGATAGCCCGCCGTATCTCTTTTGAACACTGCAATGTTCAGAGGATACGGCGGGCTTTTTTGCCCCTGCTGATACTCTATCATTTTGCGCAGCGTTTTTTCTCTGCCTGCTCACAACAGACAGCCTATAGAGGAATTTGAAGCCTTAGGCAGTATCCTATTGACCTGCCATGCATTGAGCACTTGGGATACCCGTGTTAAGATGAAATCTATGATATTGATATATAATGGGAGTGGAAAAATAGAGATGAGTAAAACCCGCATAATTATTGATTGTGATACCGGCATTGACGACGCATTGGCCATATTATATGCCCTGCGGACTCCAGATGTGGTGGTGGAAGGAATCACCACTGTTTTCGGCAATATTGATGTCGCTCAGGCAGCAGATAATACATTGAGGCTGCTGGCCTTGGCCAATCCCGGTTATGAGATTCCCGTAGCCCTTGGCGCGTCCCAAGCGCTCGTCCGCGAGCTGGGCGGCTTCTCGACCCATGTGCACGGTGAGAACGGTATTGGCGGTGTTCAGCTGCCTCCATCGTCTCAACTGCCGGTGCTGGAAACGGCAGCCGAATTTATTGTCCGCCTGGCGGATGTGAATCCCGGCGAGATTATCCTCGTAACGCTGGGACGGTTGACCAACCTGTCGCTGGCGCTTGATCTGGACCCGGCTCTAACCGGGAAACTTAAGAAAGTAGTCGCCATGGGCGGCACTGTCTTTAAACCCGGCAATGTTACACCGGTGGCGGAAGCTAATCTGTGGGGTGATCCGGAAGCGGCCGACCATGTTTTCACCTCCGGGCTTCCCGTGCTGATGGTCGGGCTGGATGTTACGCTGAAGACGCTCATCACCACAGAGCATCTGGAGCTTCTGAGGCAGTTCGGCAAGGAAGAGAACAAGGCCCTGATTGACTTCATGGACGAATCCTTGAAGTATTATTTTAATTTCTACCGTGAAGCTAATTATCTGATAGGTGGTGCACCACTGCATGATCCGCTGGCGCTGATGGCCGCGCTGCAGCCGGACCTGCTGACCTGCCGCCAGATGAAGGTCCGCGTGGAGACCCGGGGTGAGCATACCGCCGGAATGGTCGTTGCCGATTTGCGGGCACAGCCCAAAGCGGGTGAATTCATAGAGGTTGCCGTTGATGTGGATGCGGAACGGGCCATCGGCGTCTTTTTGAGCGCGTTTATGTGATAGTTACAATCTATTAATTTGCTAAAAATAACTATTTTGGTAAAATGGTAGACGGAACTGAACTAGGTTTGAGAGACACGACATCCTATCATAGAATGGAGAATTTATACATGAAACGCTTAACGAAGCTGCTATTATGTGCAGCAATCTCTGTAAGCGGCTTTGCCGCTTTGCCTGCCCAGCCGACTCAGGCTGCCGCAGCGGGTGTCAGCATTATGCTGGACGGATATCCGCTGCCTTTTCCGGTTGAACCTGCGGTAATGAGCGGAACCACGATGGTGCCGTTCCGGGCAATCGCGGAAGCTTTGGGAATTCCGGTGGTATGGGACCAGGCCGCACGTAAAATCACAGCAACGACAAGCGGTGCCGCCGGGACCACTAAGGTTATCCTTACACTTGGCAGCAAAAATGCAGCGGTGAACGGCGCAACTGTGAAGCTGGCTGTAGCTCCGCAAAATATCCGGGGCACCACGATGATCCCGCTCAGCTTCTTTGGCCAGCAATTTGGCGCAGCAGTATCCTGGAATCAGGCCAGCAAGACTGTATCGATCACTTCGCCGAAGAAGGATATGTATACGCTTGGATTTTATGCGCAGGGAGCCTATAGCGAGGTTTCGCTTATTCCTGATTTTAGCGCGGTCGCCTTTGGGTGGAGCCGGATCGACCGCAGCGGACAATTTACAACGACCAGTACGGATTTCTGGTGGCCGAAGGCTGACGGCGATGTGACACCAGAGTCCATCGTCCAGAATGCCGCTGCCGGAGGAACCACGCCTTACCTGATGGTTTATTCCGGGGACAAAGAACTGGAGCTGACCAAGAATATGGAAGATCTTGAGCTTCAGCAGAAGACGATTACCAGCATTGTTGATTTGGCTTCGCAGAAAGGCTTCAAGGGAATCGGGCTTGATCTGGAAGGGCTGGGGATGACCGGCGACAAGAAGCTGGTACAGAGCCAATATAATGTTTTTGTCAAAAAATTATCCGTAATGGCGCGGGCGGCAGGTCTTAAGCTGACCGTTATTCTTCCCCCGCTGAACGGCTCCTACAAAGGGTATGATTATAAGACGCTGGCATCGCTGGCCGATGATTTGGTGATTATGGCTTATGCGTATGAGGATGAGTCAGGTCCGGAGCCGATGAACAAAGTGGATGAAGGCATTCGTCTCGCCCTGCAGCAGGTGGATAAAAGCAAGCTGGTGCTCGGCATCTCGGTATACAGTGAGAATGCAACGTCCGTCAACG
This sequence comes from Paenibacillus sp. IHBB 3054, assembly GCF_051594305.1. Taxonomy (NCBI): domain Bacteria; kingdom Bacillati; phylum Bacillota; class Bacilli; order Caryophanales; family Paenibacillaceae; genus Paenibacillus; species Paenibacillus sp. IHBB 3054. Next base: position 30,681 of record NZ_JBOFBG010000051.1, read on the forward strand.
CCAAGATTGGACTGGCCAAACGCTATGGCCTCAAAGGCATCGCTATCTGGCGGCTTGGACTGATCGGACAGCCTGTTTGGAATGAGATGAGCAAATCGGTAGAGTTGTAGAACGGTAGAGTTGCCGGAAATCATAGATTGAATCCAAAGGTTGAAGATGAATGTTAGTCGGTTTGGAACTAGAGGCTGCCCACCGGGCAGCCTCTTCTTGCTAATTCCAGGGAAGGCAGCAATGCAGATTGTGTTCTTTATACAACAAATATCACATTAACTTGAGCTGCAAACCTTTATAATCTCTAAGGTTGACCCTTGAGCAGGATATCTTATTTTTTTAGGAGGCTTATCAAACATGAGCATGAAATATAAATCACTGGAGCTGGACAAACCGCTGACGTATGAACTGGAAGGTTTGGAGGTTGGCGTGACCTCAAACTGCAATTTCCGCTGTGATTACTGCTGTGCATATAATAGAAACGACGGGCAGAGCATTAATGGCAAGGAGGTTATCCGTATCCTGGAGGAGCTTCCCGGGCTGAAGCGGGTCCGCCTCTCCGGCGGTGAAGTCACCTTGAAGTTTCAGGACTGCGTTGAAATTGTATCCTACTGCGCTTCCCGGGGCATCCAGACCCAATTGAACTCCAACGGCAGTCTGCTGAATGCGGAACGCATCGAACAACTGGTGTCTGCCGGGCTGACTACGATACATATCTCGTTCAACTTTACGACAGCGGATGCCTTCTCCCGTTATTACAACATTCATCCAAGCGTCTATGACAAAATCAGAGAGAACATCATGATGTTCGCCAAGACAAGTGTGGACGTCGTGCTGGAAACGCTGCTGTTCAATGAAACACAGGACAATATGAAAGAAATCAGCGATCATGTCTACTCTATGGGTGTTAGAACGCACGAAATTCAGAACAGCATCATCATGGGCCATACCGGCTGGAAAGCCATTGCTGCCCGCGAACAGCTGAAGAATGCAGTGAATGAGCTGATTGACCGCAAAAAAGAAGATACAACACTATACTTCACCTGTATGGACCGCTTTATGGAAGCACTTGGTTTCCAGGAGCAGCCTGGGGTATATTTCCCGCATTGCATAGAAGGCAAGAAACAGCTGCATCTGCATGGCAATGGCGATATTCTGATCTCCGAGCTCTGCCACCCGGTAATCATCGGCAACATTTATCAGGGAACCTCGCTGAACGAGCTGTACAGTAACATGCCTGCGCCGCTCTCGCAGTTTCTCGAGAAGCAGCCTTGCCCGGCGCTGGACGCTTTGTTTCCGCAAGGCCTATAGAGAGCTGTAAAGAACCGGATTCAGCTTGAAAGAGCCGGTTCGGCAGCTCTGCAGCAGACAGGACCGTAGCTTTCCAGCTGCGGTCTGTTTTTGTTGCCGGTTTGATAGATCAGCGTGAGATATTTCTTGTGAATTTCATCCCACAATGAAAACTTTCATGTATAATCATCAGCATGTGCACTACTAATGCAGAGATACTCTGCAGCTTACCTACATAGACAAAGAATACTATTTAAGTTGAACTAGAGAACTAGCTAGAGGCAAAGCAGCGGAGGGGAAGTTTGGAACTGCAGGAGCGGTAGCGACCGCCTTTGTCTACGGATTTCAACCGCTAAGAGCGGTATAAAACAAGAAATCTGTAGACAACAGCGGCCGGAAGTCCAAACATTCACCGCAGTTGCGTTCTAATGCCGGATCGGTAAATCTAAAGTTCAACTTATATAGTTTGGGAGGATTACAACGTGATTTACGGATTTTTACTATTGCTGTTGGCTTGTTTTTTCCAGGGCAGCTTTGGACTCGGTATGAAGAAATATCAGCCGTTCTCCTGGGAGGCCTTCTGGACGATCTTCTCTCTGGTGGGGATTCTGATCATTCCGGTGGTCTGGACATGGATCGAGGTGCCTAATTTCTTCAGCTACATCCGGCAGACCTCCTCTGATGTGCTATGGACCGCTTCTTTTTGCGGTTTTCTGTGGGGGATCAGCTCCATAATGTTCGGCAAAGCGATTGACTCCATCGGGGTTTCGCTCACTTACGGGGTAAACATGGGCATATCGGCTTCCCTGGGCTCATTAATTCCGCTGTTTATCTTTGGAAATATACCTGCTGCGGGTTCCTTCACCGTGCTTCTGATCGGTGCGGCGATTATGCTGGGCGGGGTTGCAGTCATTACTAAGGCTGGTCTGCTCAAGGAAAAGCTGATTACCGCTTCCGGTCAAGGGACAAGCTCCGGCAGCAGCCTTACCAGAGGATTGATTATAGCTTCGGTTGCCGGTCTGGGTTCGGCAGCTATGAATATCGGCTTCTCCTATGCGAATCAGGCTGTGGATATTGCCGTTGCTGACGGAACGGCCAAGATCAGCGCCAGCCTTATTTCCTGGGTAATTACGTTGTCCGGTGGTTTTGTTGCCAACTTCGCCTATGCGCTCATCCTGCTGATCAAAAACGGCACTTACAGGGATTATGTCGCTAAGGGGGCAGGCACCGCCTATGTCAAAGCTTTGGCTACCGCATTAGTCTGGTTTCTGGCACTTGGCTTTTATGCAAAAGCGACAGCTTTGCTGGGGCCGCTTGGCTCCGTGGTCGGCTGGCTCGCCTTTAACGGCTTGTCCTTAATTATCAGTAATGCCTGGGGTCTCAGAGACGGGGAGTGGAAAGGGTTTGCAGCTCCCAAGAAACTGCTGTTATGGGGCAATGTAATCCTGATTATGTCCTGGATTGTCGTGGGGATTGCGAACAGCATGGCGTAGTTTTCTGCAAATTGCCATGATTAACAGACAGAGGCATCATGAGAATCTGTTAAGATTTCAATAGAGTCTGCAATGTGAAATCTATGGAGAAGGCTTGTATGCCGCTGCATACATGAAGGTAGAAGAACATGCTCAATGGAATAAGGAATGGATTGCTGCGTTCCAATACGTTGCTGGAAAAAATAATGCCGCTGCTGACACCGGCTGCCATCGCGTTTGGCGTTCTGAACGAGAGCAGGCTGCTGCCTTTTACCTGGCTGGTGCCGTGGATATTTGCCTTCATGACACTGATTGGCAGTCTCAAGTCTAATTTTCGCGATTTGCTGGCCGTACTGCTCAAACCGCAGAAGCTGATTATTCTAATGGTCATTCTGCATGTGGTCATGCCGCTGATCGGCTGGGTTGCGGCGAAGGCTTTTTTTCCGGGCGATCCCTATACGGTTACGGGTTATGTACTGTTGTTCGCCATTCCGACTGGAGTCGTCAGCGTGGTCTGGGTATCCATGCACGGCGGCAATGTGGCACTTACGCTGGCGCTGATTCTCATTGACACCTTGCTGTCACCGCTGATTGTACCGGGTACACTGCATCTGCTATTGGGGGCAAGCGTGGAAATCCAGCTCGGGGAAATGATGAAGGGACTGCTGTGGATGGTCGTATTGCCTTCTCTGGCGGGGATGCTGCTGAATCAATGGACGAAGGGAACGGCCGGGAAAGTGTATGGTCCGCCGCTGGCTCCATTTGTCAAAGTGGGACTTTTTATCGTCGTATCGATTAACGGCGCCAGTATTGCCCGGTATTTAAAGCATCCGGACGGCAAACTCGCGCTGATCCTGTTCGTCACCTTTGCAACGGTTGTGCTTGGATATGTGATCGGAGCCTTGGTGTCACGCCGCCTTCACTGGGATTACGAAAATTCGGTGGCCGTGCAGTTTAACTCCGGAATGCGCAACCTGAGCGCGGGGGCTGTGCTGGCGGTGAAGTATTTCCCTCCCGCTGTGGCGCTCCCGGTCATTTCCGGGATGCTCTTCCAGCAGATTCTGGCTGCATGCTCAGGATTTGTAATCCGCAGCAGGATGAGACGCATGCAATCCGAAGATACTGTAGCGCAGTCAACCTCAACGTCTCCAACAGAAACGACGATCTCCTCATAGAAGCAATATAACGATAAGCAGGCGGAATATCTTTCCGGCCTGCTTATTTTTTGAGTAGTAATGAAAATGATACGAAAAAACTATTTTTTCGACGAAATACGCTATTATTTTCTGAAATTCTACATCTTATCTTCACTGTTTTCATGGGTATACCGATAATAAGTGTAACAAATTACATAGAAATAGGAAGATAACCAGGACTATAAGACCAGTATGAAAGGACGTAGAAAATAATGAAAATTCGTATGAAGCTGTCAGTTATGATGATTGCCGTTACCCTGCTTTCTACTGTAATCATGGGGGCTTTCACGTATTACAAATCCACCAACACCATTCTGGGCCTTACCGAATCTGCAATGAAGCAAGTCAACACCAATAAAGCGGAAACCATAGCGGCGATGATTGATAAAGAGAAACGCAGTATGGCTCTGGTGGCCGGACAGACCGAAATTATTGAACTGCTGCAACAAAACAAAACCGGCGGCATAGCAGATGAAGATGCGCTGCAGGCCGAAGTGAACACCAAGCTGCAAGGGATCGTGAAGGATGCCGGCAATCTTGAACATATATTTGTATCCGATATGAAGGGGATTGCGGTAGCAGATAGCGACACGGCGCTGGTGGGTACGGATTTCAGCGAAAGAAGTTATGCAAAGCGCGTGATCGAGACCGGCGCCCCCGTCATCAGTGAAACTTTGAAATCTAAAGCCACGGGGGCTTATGTTGTGGCGTTTGTGCATCCGGTGACCAGCGGCGGCCAAATGATCGGCTTTGTCGCCTCGGCTGTCAATGCGAACAGTATTATCAAATACTTGTCCGGTGCCAATGTGGCAAATGCGCCTTCCTCGTACGCCTATCTGGTAGATGAGACCGGAAATATGCTGTATCATCCCGATGAGACGAAGATTGGATTGCCTGTCGAGAATGATCAGATCAAGGCTGTTGTGGAACGTGTGAAAGCCGGAGAGAAGGTTGAAGACGGCAAAGTGCAGTACAGCATCGGTGATGCGGAGAAAAAAGCTGCTTATACCGTCATTCCCGAAACGAACTGGACACTGGTGCTGACTGGTGATGTCGGGGAGGTCATGCAGCCTGTAGACAATATGACGCATTATATTATCCTGCTTGGTCTGGGGAGTCTGCTGCTGACTCTGATTATTGGACTGTTTGTCGCCGGCAGAATTTCTTCCCCGATCATAAAGCTGACGGAGATGATTAACCAGACAGCTAAGCTGGAACTCAAATACGATGCGCAGTATGAGTATTTGTTGAAGAACAAAGATGAAACTGGAATCATTGCTAAAGCCATGTTCCATACCCGCGCTGTGCTCCGGGAAATGGCTGAAAGCCTGATCACCATCTCCACGAAGGTGCTGGACAATGCGGAAACGCTGGAGAAGCTGTCCATTGATGTCAGAGAGAATGCGCATGACAATTCAGCCACGACGGAGCAGCTGTCGGCAGGTATGGAAGAGACGGCAGCTTCAACAGAAGAGATGACAGCAGCGATTCATGAAATCGAGAACAATGTCCGAATGATCTCCGGAAAGGTCAAGGAAGGGACGGAAGTGACCAGCCAAATTATCGAGCGGGCACTGGTGCTGCAGCATGACGCCGTGCAGTCTACGGACAATGCCAAGCGGATTTACGAATCGGTGCGTATCGAAATGGAGAAGGCGATTGAGCAGTCAGGCGCGATCAATGAAATCAATCTCCTGGCAGATACCATTCTGTCGATTACCAGCCAGACCAATCTGCTCGCGTTAAATGCGGCAATTGAAGCTGCCCGCGCGGGTGAAGCAGGGCGGGGATTTGCGGTAGTTGCGGGAGAAATCCGCAAGCTGGCAGAGAAATCCTCCGAAACGGCAGCGGGAATTCAGGATGTCGTCAAGAATGTATACTCTTCTGTAGAGCAGATGAAAGAGAATTCCGAAGCCATGCTTACGTTTATTGACCATAATGTGCTGGGGGATTATGAGCGCCTGACAGAGGTCAGCGAGCAGTACAACAGTGACGCCTCCATCATCAATACGCTCATGAACCAGTTCGAGGAGTCCGCAGATCACTTGGACCAGACGGTATCAAGCATCGCGATTGCGGTGAATGAGGTGGCAGCTACTGTCAACGAAGGTGCAATCGGTGTGCAGGATATTGCCGAGAAGACAGCGGATATTGTAGAGAAGACGTTCCATGAAGCGACGATGGCCGATGAAAATACGCAAAGTGCCAAAGCGCTTCAGGGACTGGTGGAGAAATTTAAAATATAAAGCTATAACTTCGACCCCGCCGCACACTGGCGGGGTTCTTTTTTTTGTTCATCATCATTACATCTATTGATAGGTTCATCCTTTTTTGGACCATACTATGGACAGGATACAGCAGAGCAGCCGCTGATATGGGGGGATGTAATGATTAAGATAACGCTCGGGGACGAAGAGAAGGAATACAGCCATAATCAAGCAGAGTTGAATGGGGATGGCGTAAGATTAGCATTTCCCCTGTTAACCGTTAACGATAGAGAAACACGCAGGCTGGATCAGCTTCGGCTTATGCAGGAGAGCTTTCTGCTGCAGATGGTCCGGGAAGAGTGGCTCAGTCCGGAGAAGGTGAAACAACGGCTGCGGCAGCTTCAGCTCCATCCGCTGGCCGATGAGGGAGTGAAGCTGCAATTTGCAGCCGTAGAGCTGCAGATTCCGGCAGGAGAAATCGGAGAGCCACGGAAGCGCCGGAATCAGCTTTATAAGGATTTCCAGCAGATATGCCGCAGGACGGCTGCAGGGTCGAAGGGTGTGTATCCGTTCTGCGATGCCGGAAGCATTAGCCCGGTAATGTATTTCTTGATTGTCATGAAAGACAATGCGTCACATAAGAATGACAGAGCTGAGCACTTCGCCAGAGAGCTTGAGCAGAATGTAGAGAGCAGATTGAGGCTGGGGCTTGCCGCAGGAATCGGTGCAGAGTACAAAGGACTGAAGCGGCTAAAGAATGGCTATGCCTCGTGTTTACTGGCTTTAAGCGGGAGCCGGAGCGCTATTCCCGGCAGCGGCACAGGGCTGGTTCTCCAGAGCCGTGCCAGTGACCGGTTGACTGCATTCAGCCAGGCGACGGAACAGAGGCTGACGTTGAGTCTAGAACAGCCAGCTAGTGCTGCTTTCCGCCTGGAGCTGGATTCGTTGTTCACTCTGGAGGACGGTGCGGCTTCTCAACTGGAGGTTTGCCGCTTTTTGGCGCAGCGTACGCTGCTGGTTCTAGGTGGAGCTGCGGGGAAATTTGAATACGGCGGCACTGCGCTCCAAAAATATTTATGGAACAGCCAAATGACCCTTGCCGCCTGCACATCGAGTGAACATGCAAAGGAATTACTGCAGGAACTGGGACAGCTAGTCATGGCGGAAGTGAGAAGGACGCAGGCATCCGGTGGAAGAGAGCTGGGTGAGGCTATCAGGAAATACGTGAAAGAACATTTTGCCTGCGACTTGAAAGCTCCATCTCTTGCAGCGTTATTTCATGTATCTGAGGCCGAGCTCAGCCGATTATTCAAAATGCATGTTGGCATTCCTTTGAACGACTATGTCACTAAATTGAGAATGGCCCAGGCTGAGCAGCAGCTGCGGGAAAATACACTGAAATGCTCTGAGATCGCAATGCTGGCAGGTTATTCCGTGACTGATGAATTTATAAGCTCCTTCAAGAAGTACAGCGGCAGAAATCCCAAGGACTACCGGGAGTGGTACTTGAAGAGACAAATGAAGGTATAATAAGGCCTTCTTCAAAAAGGGGGTGAAGGCCTGCGTCTTCATCTTCAAGTCATTTTATGGTAAATTAAATTTAAGCATTGCCGGATTTGAGCGGAAGGGAGACAGGACCATGACAAGTTTCGGCACACAGCTCTATGCAAAGTCTATAGATTAACAACCGCGGTTGTTTGTATAGAGCTGTAAGCAGGTTACCGCATAAGTTATCTTGTAGAAGATAATTGTTTCTCCTATAGACTTTGCTCCCTTAAAACGTTTACTAATTTTAAGGAGCGGGCTATAAAATGAAATATGTTAACGCAGATGTGATTCTGCCCGAAGTATTGCTGAAGGAAATTCAGAAATATATCCACGGTGGAATGCTCTATATTCCGAAGCCTGAAGGCGTGCGGAAGAAATGGGGCGAGAATTCGGGCAGCCGAATGTATCTGACAGCGAGAAACAATGAAATCAGGGAGCAGCATGCCGGCGGAGCTACCGCCCGTGAACTTTCTGAGCAATTTTGTCTGTCATACGACAGCATCAAAAAAATTATCTACTGCAAAAAATAGATTCACAAAATGCCGTATGGGATGAACAGTCCGATGCGGTTTTTTGTGTGCAATAATCTCTTTAGAAGAGTTGTCTATCTATTAGCTAAGCGGCGCTGCCATTATAATAAACGGACATATTCGTTAAGGAGGAAGCAGAATGTTCGAAGCTTTTCGCTGTGATACGGATGAGGATAGACGGCTTCTATTGAAGCAGGCAAGGAGCATCGTGATGTGGGCACTGCCGCAGTATGGGCTGGATTGGACCGCAATTTCGTATATCGGCCTGTCCGATAACATCACTTATAAGATCGGGACGGCAAGCAGCGGAAGCTATTTGTTGCGGATGCACGGGCGATGGATGAGCTATGCAGAGATTCAGTCGGAGCTGATGCTGCTTCAGGCGCTGAACCGGGTGGAGGGACTGACGATGCCGGAAGGGGTGGCCAGTATAGCAGGCACTTATATCCTCAAGGCAGATTCCGAAGAGGATGCCTCTTCCTTGTGGGTTACAGTTACCCGCTGGGTCGAAGGGGAGCATGCTGGCGGGCAAATGACGGATCAGAGAATATTCGATATGGGAGCAATGATGGGAGCCTTGCACATCACGGCTGCAGGATTCGTTCCTCCGGCTGGGTTTATCCGCCCTGTATGGGGGGAGCAGAGCTTTAAGCGTGAGATAGATAAGCTGGGACGTTATTACAGCGGGTTTGTATCCGAAACGGGATGGAAGACTTATCAGTTAGCTGCTGCAAAAATTCTCTCCGAACTGGAGAGCATGGAGGCAAACGAAGATCAATATGGACTGATTCATGGAGATCTGCATAGCGGAAACGTTGTGTTTGCCGGGGAGCAGCCCTATCCGATAGATTTTGGAAGATGCGGTTACGGGTATTATCTCTATGATCTGGCTGCCGCATTATTGGAGCTTTCCCCTGGGCAGCGCAAGCGGTTTATTGAAGGCTATGCAAGCCGGAAGAAGCTGGAAAGCGGATATGTACGTAGACTGGAATGTTTTTTTATTATGATTATGATCGGAAATTACAGCCATCATGCCTCGAACCCGGCGGAAGTCCCCGGACTGCGGGAGCAGCAGCCTTATTCCCAGGCGTATCTCAGGGAATATTTAAAGAGTGCTCCCTTTTTGTTCGAGGTGATTGAGCCCGAGGAAGTGAAATGATTAGCCGGAATTTTGCGGGTCCAGGAGAATTAGCTGGAGATGAGCGAGATGGCTTCCTCCACGGTAAGCAGTTCCTCCTTGTGCGCAGACATGTCCTTGAGACGGAGCTTGCCGAGTGCGGCTTCGCTTTCACCGAGCAGCAGACAATAGCGGATGCCTTTTGCTGAGGCTGCGGCCATCGTTTTCTTCAGCTTACGGGTACCGGAATCAACGGTTACGCGGATGCCTGCGGCCCGCAGCCTTGCAGCGGCGAGTAAGACCTGAGGCATATTCCCGCCAATGGGGACGATCCATACTCCAGTCGGCTCCTGCTGCACCGGACGCTCTTCAAGCAGGGCCATGATCGACTCCATACCAAATGAAATGCCGACCGTAGGGTATTCGATATCCTCCCGTCCGACCAGCTTTCCAATGATGGAATCATATCTTCCCCCGCCCCCAAGGCTGGATGTATAAACGCCGGAGGCGTCGAAGATTTCATAAACGGTCCCGGTATAGAAAGATAGGCCGCGTGACAGGAACGGATCGAAGACACAGAAGCCGTCCAGGCCAATTTCTTCAATCAGCTGTTTCAGAGCCAGAACTTCCAGCGCGCCGGGGCAGCCGGCGAGTCCATATTTGCGCGTCAGCTCCTCAAAACCCGGGTTGCCGGATTCCAGCAAATCGGAAATCGCCAGTAAGGCCTCCGGAGTTAGTCCTTTAGCGGACAGCTCCGCCAGCACGGCGCCGATGCCGATTTTGGCGAGCTTGTCGAGGGTCAGCATCACGGAGAGGTGCTCCTGCGCCGGGACACCTGCCGATTCCAGAATCTCGCCGAGGAACCGGCGGTTGTTCCATTTGACCACCACCGCAATGTCCAGTCTGCGGAATACCTCGGCGGCCAGCTGCATCAGCTCCGCTTCAGCCTGCGGACCGGCAATTCCGACCACATCGGCATCGCATTGCAGGAACTCGCGCAGCCGGCCTTTTTTGACCGGACCGTCGCGGAACACCTTGCCGATCTCATACCGCTTGAAGGGGAACTCCATCCCCGGATTGAGGGCAATCACCTTGGCAAAGGGAATCGTCAGGTCGTAGCGCAGTCCCAGTCTGCGGCCGCCCTGGTCGGTGAGCTGGTACATTTCGCGGAGAATTTCGTCTCCACCGGCATATTTGGAGGTCAGCAATTCAAGCTCATTCAGCAGTGTTGTATCCATGGATTCAAAGTCATAGCTTTCAAACAGCCCGCGCAGCACAGCCTGCACCTTTTGTCTGACCGCTTGCTCCCGGCCGAAATAATCGTAGGTTCCTTTAATGTTTTGCATGTTAAGCAGCTCCTTTAACCTCGAAATATAAATCAGCATAAAAAAACGCGCCGGACCTCATGGTCCTGCGCGCTTATGGATGCCGCAGGGAGGTCAAACGCGAAATGCGTTAGCCCTCCCTGATAGATGTTCAGGAGTGCTAACGCTGCTTGTGATGATGAAGCTGATTCTGTATGATGGTAATGCTGTTTGTGCTGTTCACTGGAATCAACTCCCTTTCAGACTGGATTACAGCACATTATAGCGGATAGTGAAAATCCTTGCAAGTGTGATACTGCGGATGGTTTAGAATAATCAATTGAACGAAAAGGGGGATTTACTGTGAATCATTCACCTATTGTTGCTGAGGCTGAGATTTTTGCCAAAGAACAGCTGGCCGGAGATTCCACCGGCCATGACTGGTTTCACACAGAACGTGTGCGGAATACGGCGGCGCTGATTGCGGAGATGGAGCAGGGGGATGTTTTTATTTGTACAGTCGCTGCGACACTGCATGATGTTGCCGACGAGAAGCTGAACCCTTCCAAGGAAGCAGGACTGGATAAAGTACATAACTGGCTTAAGCAGCACCTGGCGGATGAAGCCCAAATCAAACATATCATGCTCATCATTGAGACGATGTCCTTCAGCGGCGGTGGAGGAGAACCTATGTCGACCTTGGAAGGGCGGATTGTGCAGGATGCGGACCGGCTGGATGCGCTTGGTGCCATAGGCATTGCCAGAACGATGGTGTTCTCGGGTGCGAAGGGACGTCCGGTGTATGATCCGGAGATCGCGCCGCGCGATGAATCGCTGCAGAAGGAATACCGCGATTATTCCAAGGGGACGGCGGTCAATCATTTTTATGAGAAGCTGCTGAAACTGAAAGACCTGATGAATACCCCCTATGGCCGCAAGCTGGCCGAAGAACGGCATGATTTCATGCTGGGCTTTCTGGAGCAATTTTATAAGGAATGGAATCAAGGCAGCCATTAACTGTTATAATGAGACTATGCACAAGATGGAAGGAACGCGGGAACCCCCGCTTGAACCGGAACAATCGGCATAGAAGAGGTTGAAGTGAACATGAGTGAACTGCAGTTTAGAGAGTATGGTTTGAATGAAGAAATTATCCGGGCGCTGGATGTGCTGAAGTATCTGGAGCCGACTGAAGTACAGCGTAAAGTAATTCCTGTAGCCTTGCAAGGGCAGGATTTGATTGTGAAATCGCAGACCGGCAGCGGCAAAACAGCGTCGTTCGGTATCCCGCTCTGCGAGCTGGTGGATTGGGCGGAGAACAAGCCGCAGGCTTTGGTGCTGACCCCAACCCGTGAGCTGGCTGCTCAGGTGAAGGAGGATATCACCAACATCGGGCGCTTCAAGCGGATTAAGGCGGTCGCCTTGTTCGGCAAACAGCCGTTTGCCCCGCAGAAAATTGAACTTACGCAAAAGACGCATGTTGTCGTAGGTACGCCGGGCCGTGTGTTCGACCATATTGAACGCGGTACGCTGCCGCTGCAGCGGATCAAATATCTCGTCATCGACGAGGCCGACGAAATGCTCAGCATGGGCTTCATCGAGCAGATCGAGAAGATCATCCAGCAGCTGCCCCGGGAACGGGTGACGATGCTGTTCTCCGCCACGCTGCCGGAGGCGGTGAAGAATTTATGCCGCAAATATATGCAGAGTCCGGCGGATATTGAGATTGAAGCCAGCGGCATCACGACAGCGTCGATTGAGCATGCGCTGATTGAAGTGAGACAAGCTGCCAAATTCCAGCTGCTGTGTGATCTGCTCACCGTGGAGAATCCGGACAGCTGCATTATTTTTTGCCGCACCCAGGATCAGGTGAACGCCTTGTTCCGCGGGATGGCCGATCTGGAGTATCCGGTGGATAAGATTCACGGCGGGATGATGCAGGACGAGCGGTTTGAGGTCATGAATGCTTTTAAGCGTGGCCAGTTCCGTTATCTGATTGCCACCGATGTGGCCGCCAGAGGTATTGATATTGAGAACATCACCCATGTGATCAATTACGATATTCCGCTGGAAAAAGAAAGCTACGTCCACCGCACCGGCCGGACCGCACGCGCGGGTAAAAGCGGCAAAGCGATCACGCTCGTTACGCCGAATGAGCACAAATGGGTAGCGGACATTGAGGGCTATATCGGTTTCAGCCTGCCGGTAATGAAAGCTCCTTCGGACGATGCTGTGGCCTACGCGAAACCGGCCTTCGATCTGAAGCTGGGCAAGCAGCAGGTCCGCAAAGCGGGCAAAACTGAGGTCATGAACGAGAACATCATGAAGCTGTATTTTAACGGCGGCAAGAAAAAGAAGCTCAGAGCCGTCGATTTCGTCGGCACCATAGCGAAGCTTGAAGGCATCACCGCAGACGACATCGGGATCATCACGATCCAGGATAACGTCAGCTACGTAGACATCCTGAACGGCAAAGGCGCATTGGTGCTGCAAGCGATGAAAGACACTACGGTAAAAGGCAAGCTGCTGAAGGTGCATATCGCGAAGAAATAAGACGCAAAGATAGATTGCAAAAAGCAGCATCGGACGAAAAGTCTGATACTGCTTTTTGTCTTTGCGGAATGCCGGACCGCTTACTGGTGAACGGCCCCGTACGCACGGATCTCGATTAGCTCCGCATAACGGCTGCCGTTCGTCGAATCAATCAGTACTCTGAGTTGGTCAGCCTGCAGCGGATTCGGCAGACGGTGGATCACCTTGCGCTTGCGGTTATCGCTTCCGGCTGCAACCTCAGTCCACTCCCCGCCGGCAACAAGCGCCTCTACCCGGTAGTCACGAACCAGCTCGGGAATGATGGCAAAAGCCGTGCGGTGATGATGCAGGTTCACCAGATCTTCGTTGACATCATCGTTGAAGGTCAGGTGGATTTCGGCGATGGACTGCACCGAATCCCACTGCAGCTGCAGCCATTCCGGCTGTCCGTCTGCCATCGGCTGCGACATCCATTGCTGCGGTCCGCCGAACGGGCGGTGATAGCCGTTTACGGCTTTGTCCGCTGCGAAGGCGGCGGTCTGTGGCCCGATCCGGCAGCAGAACGGCTGGCGGGCTTTGCCCCGCATCTTCCACAGTACCACGGGCTGATCCGTGGAGTGGTCCTCCAGATCCTTGGTTACATGAGGCTCTTGATCCTTGAAGAAGACCAGCACGCCGCTGTGCGGCTGCTGCGAATGATACAGTCTGACCACATCATTCGCCTTGATGATGATAAAAGCATTTTGCGGCACCTGCGGCTGCCACTGCAGATCGAAGGTAAGCCATTGCTGCTCACCGGCTTCGGTATGGGCAGTTGCCCTTGCCTGCAGGGTATGCGGCACGTAATTTTCCCTGCGCCCGGTGTCCCACAGCTCGGCTGTAACCGAAGTGGCCTGCTTGGCATCCACCAGCAGCTGAAAGCGGCTGATTCCCGGATCCGCAGGAATCAGCACAGCGGCATCATGCTGCAGCGGATAAGCTTCGCCCGGTTGGGCCAGCTCAATCACGCCCAGCGTGCTTGAAGCGGTGATCCGCGCTTTGCGGGCGACATCATCTTCATCGCTGCTGCGCAGCCCGATGATCGAGGCATCACTGCGCAGCAGCGTCTGCTGCAGCTCTTCCAGATGCCGCTCCTGCAGTTCGCGCGGGGTGATTCCCTTGCGGCTGCTGAGCGCCGCTCCGGTTCCGGCCGCTTCACCGATCACGGCGCAGGTGGCCATCACCCGTGTCGTGCCGAAGGCGACATGGGAGGCGCTGATATCACGCCCGGCCATCAGCATATTCCGCACATTGGCGGAATAGAGGGAGCGGAAGGGGATATGGTATACCCCGTCGGCATGCATATGCTTGGAGCCGCTGGCGTCGGCATACATCCCCTGCGGCGGATGCAAGTCGATCGACCAGCCGCCAAAGGCTACGCCGTCCGCGAATTCGCGCTGGCCGATAATGTCATTCTGGTTCAGCACATAGTCTCCGGTAAACCGCCGGTATTCACGTTTGCCGGGCAGCGAGCCGACCCATTCCAGTGTCATATTCTCAGCGCCGAACTTGCCGGAATTTTTGATATAATCCCAGATGCCGTAAATGACCGACCACAGCTCGTCGCGGATCATTTCATTGTCATGAACGGCGTCATGCTCGCCGCCCCATTCAATCCACCAGTAGTGGCAGCCGGAATCACCGCTCTTAATGACGCGTCGGATCGGAATCGTCGTCTGCGAGATGTCCTTGGCAAAGGAAGGCGGCACAAAATTCACCGGTACGCCGGTATCTTTGGTATAGAAGAGGATGGTGCTGCCCAGCGTAATGTCATCGGCGATCTCCGGCGCCCACTCTTCGCCGTATTCGCTCCGGGCTTCCCGTCCAAGGGCAAATTTGGCTCCGGCCAGAAATCCGATCAGGCCATCACCCGTGCAATCGAGATACATGCTGCTCTTAAAAGTGATTCTCCGCTCCGAACCCATCATCCAGCCGGTGACCGCAGTAATCGTCCGCTCCTGCTCGTCTCCTTCAGCCAGAACCTCATGGACATCCGTATTCAGGTAGAGTGTGATATTGGACTCAGCCTTGACAGCCTCCAGTACGACCAGATCCCATAGATAGGGGTTACCTTCCGGATTGCGGTACTGGTTCTCCACGAACAATTCACCCATAATTCCCGTTTCCCGGGCGTAGCGGTTCGTGCCGTGTGCCGTTGCTCCGCAGACCCAGACCCGCACCTCGCTGCTGGAATTGCCGCCGAGCACAGGGCGGTTCTGGATCAGAGCCACCTTTTGCCCAAGTCTCGCGGCAGCAATTGCCGCACATACTCCAGCCAGCCCGCCGCCGATCACCGTAATGTCATTTTGCACTAGCTCCTGCTTCATGAATGAGCACCTCTTAGGATTATATTCTTAATGCATATCTATAATTTCATAATGAAGATGCTGCTTTACTTTTGAAATGCACGATTATATCATTAAGCATATACTTTATTTCGCGAAAGGATGGAGCCATGAAACTTCTGGACCATATCTACTGGAAGCAGAAGACGAGTTTTGCCCTGCCAAGCGACTGCTATGATTCCTGGGTCGCCTTTGCGGTAGAGGAGGGGCTGTTCCGCTTCGAAATTGGAGAACATGGCGGTGAAGCGGGGTTTGCAGATTTGGTCGTCTGCCCTCCAGGAATTCCCTTCATTCGTGAGACAATTACACCGCTCACCTTCCATTACATCCAGTTCACTCCGGAGAATGATGAAAGCCTGCCGCAGCCGGGGCTCCTACAGCTTAGCGATACGAAGCGCCTAAGCTCGACCTATGCCTATTTGCGCCAGCTCAGCGAAGACAATAGTCCAGCCGCAAGGGAATGGAAACAGCATCTTATCAAAGACCTGTGGCTGCCGGTTCATATGGAGAGCCGGGCGGAAGCCGGAGGGCGTAAATTCTCCGAAGACGCGATGATGGATGAAGCTGCATCCGTCATTGCCGATAGAGCCGCTGAACCACTCAGCCTGCTGGAGCTCGCCCGGGAGCTGGGATTAAGTCCCGTGCAGTTTACGCGGCGCTTCCGCGCAGCTTTTCAGGAAACGCCTTCCTCCTATTTGAAATCGCTCCGTTTGGCCAAAGCACGCCTTCTGCTGAAGGACAGTGAACTGAATCTGGCCCGGATTGCCGAAAGATGCGGCTATGAGAACGGATTCTATTTAAGCCGGGTG
The DNA here is from genome assembly GCF_051594305.1 of Paenibacillus sp. IHBB 3054. Lineage (NCBI taxonomy): Bacteria > Bacillati > Bacillota > Bacilli > Caryophanales > Paenibacillaceae > Paenibacillus > Paenibacillus sp. IHBB 3054. Next base: position 47,061 of record NZ_JBOFBG010000051.1, read on the forward strand.
TTCACGAACAGCACCGGAATGAGTCCGGCGGAATACCGTAAACGGCATAGGCTGTAGAAGCATAGAACAAATCTGTGCATCATAACCCCGGTCTATAGGAGCGATGCGACAAAACAATGCAATTTCCTCCAGCTTCAGCCGGGTGACCCCTGCAGATGTTATAATAAGCCCACAAATGAAGGGAGAGAGCTGCGGAAATGAAGAAGCCGGACTGGAAGATGTTTGTGCCACAGAAGCTGAGATACAGGCTGTTCGGCGCTTTTCTCATCCTTATCCTTCTGCCGTTCAGTGTGCTGAATGTATACAACTACCGGCAGATTGAATCCCTCGTCGAGGAGAAAATCAGCCAGCAGAGCCACGAGCAGCTGGTGCAGATGTATGGAACGCTGGAGGATCAGATGAGCGTAGCCTTTAAGACGCTGATCTTTCTGGAGCAGGATTCGGCGGTCCGCAGTGTTCTGACAAAGCCAGGCAACCGGTCGCCTCTAGAGAATAAAGCGCTGATCGAAGAAAAATTTAAAATGCTCAACAACAGCTTTTTCCTATACAATCCTTCCGTATATTTCACCCTGCTGGACTTTCATGAGAGCGTATACACTTCTTATTTGCCGAAACAGGCGCTGGCCTATGAACCGTACCGTGAGCTCTTCCGCCGCCATCTGGGGAGCGCTGTCCCTGCAGATCAGGGCACGGTTCAAAGAGAGGCTGCCCTCCCGGGTGAAGCAGCAGCGCAAACATTGGATTCCGCAGAAGCCCAAGGCCTGTTCTACCAATGGGATTCACGGGACGAGAACAATATGCTGCGGGAGGTATCCACCAGCCCTTATCTGCTCTCGCTTTATGCCTATATGAAGGACAGCGGAGGCAACCGCTACGGGCTGGCCCGGATCAGTATTGATTATTCCTTCTGGTTCCAGTCCGTCCTTAAGGAATCCCTAAGCAGTCAGGATTATTTTCTGATTACCGGCAAGGGAGAGACAGTGGCCCGCTCCTCCAAAAAAGCGGTGCTGGCCCCGGAGATCACCCGGGAAATTGCCCTCCATCCTGCACAGGCATATCTGACCGATGACAAGTCCGGCACACTGATCAATTATGTCTACATCGAGTCGCTGGACTGGTATATGGTCAACCGGATCCCGCTGGCCGTGTTGTTTAATGAAATTTCCGGGCTGAAGCAGCGTTATTTCCTGACGTTTTTTGCCTTCACAGCTGCATTTGTACTAATGGCCTTTATGATCTCTGCTACCTTTACCCGCCCTTTGTCGCATCTGCAAAACAAGATGAAGGATGTCGTCCGCAAAAACCTGAAAATCCGCATCCCCGAAGGCCGGAGCCATGGCGAAGTGCTGGAGCTGACCCGGACCTTCAATACAATGCTGGATGACACGAATAAGCTGATTGCCCAGCTGAAGGCAGAGGAGCGGCAGAAGGAAGCGGTTCATTTCCATATGCTGCTGGCCCAGATGAACCCGCATTTTTTGCTGAACACCTTGAACACGATGAAATGGAGCGCCATCCGCAGCGGGAATGAGGAGATCTCCGAAATGTGCGTGTCGCTTGGCAAGCTGCTGGAGGTCAGCCTGAATGCTGAAGTTGAGCTGGTCTACCTCAAGGACGAGATCGAGCTGGTTCAGGCTTACCTGCATATTCAGCGGATCCGGTACCAGGGCAGCTTTGAGGTAACCTGCGACTTTGACGATGAGCTGGAGTATGCGCTGGTGCCGAAGCTGAGCCTGCAGCCGCTGGTGGAGAATGCGATCCGTCATGGCGTCGGCCCTCTGACTGAACGGGGGCAGATCAGTATCCGTATTTACAGAAATGACAAAGCGCAGCTTACGCTGGAGGTCGGGGATAACGGCATCGGCATGGAGGAATCCAGGCGCCTGCAGGTGACACGGACCCGTAAGGGGATCGGACTGTCCAACCTGAAGGAACGGCTGCGGCTGCTCTTCAAGGGCCAAAGTGAGCTGGAGATCCTCCAGCTGTCACCGGGAACCCTGATCCGGTTCAGTATTCCCTTCCTGCTGTCGACACCTTATGTGCAGGACAAGAAGATCGAGTAAAAGGAGGAAGGTCTCATGTGGAGCGTACTGCTGGTGGAGGATGAGGTATTCGTAAGAGAGTCGGTGCGGGAGATTATTTCCTGGGAGGAGCTCGGCTTCATGGTTATCGGTGAATCCGGCAACGGGACCGAAGCGCTGGAACTGATCACGCGGGATAAACCTGATCTGGTGCTCGCGGATATCGTGATGCCTGGTCTGAACGGCATTGAGCTGTTGAAGCAGACCCGTCAAGCGGGGCTGAATACGAAATTTATTATGCTGACCTGCATGGGGGAGTTCGAATATGTCCGCCAAGCGATGGAATACGGGGCCTCCAATTATATTCTCAAGCTGTCAATGAGCGTAGGTTCATTGCGGGATACGCTGCGCAAGGTTAGCGCCGAGCTGAGTGCCGGCAGTCACCGGAATGTTGCTCTTTTGGAGGCGGACGGGATTCCAGCGGTTGTTGCAGCTTCTGCGGAAGCACCTGACACTGCTAACCCCGGACCGGGTGGGGCTTTTCCTGAAGATGAGGTGAAAAATCCGCCGCTGTCCGGCTTTGGGTCCCTGTCTGGGCCTGTTGTTTCGCATCCGGAGATTAGCAAGATCATTGAATATATCGGAGAGCATTATGACCGCGATATTACAGTCAAGTCCATGTCCCGCTATGTGATGATGGGAGAGAATTATATCAGCGCCTTATTCAAAAAGAAAACCGGGCATACGCTGATCCATTATCTGCACGGTGTGCGGATGGAGAAAGCGGCAGTGTTTTTGCGGGAAACCGATCTGCCTGTGCATGAGGTGGGGCATCGGGTGGGCTTTCCGAGCGATAACTATTTCATCAAAATCTTTAAGCGCTGGACCGGATGCACCCCGAGCCAATACCGCCACCGTGAGGAATAGAAGAAATATGTGTGATCATTTTTGCCCGGTCCCTGCTGCAAATTCCGTATATTTGTTCCGCTAGGATGGTGGATTTGTATCTAAAATGCCTCCAGCGTCCCTGCTAGGATGTAAGGGAAGCACAATCCATAACAAAAACGGGGAGGCAGACAGAAACGATGAAAACTAAAAAAGGGTTGACCCTGCTGGCGGCATGCGTGCTGATGCTTGGGATACTGGGCGGATGCGGAGGAACTAAAAATAACACCGGTGGAGAAGCGCAGGGGAACGAAGGCAGCAAAACGGTGAAGTTAACCATGTGGGGTGCCGTTCCGCCGGAGAACGGACCACAGGAGGTTGTGGATACCTGGAATGCGGAGCATCCTGAGACTCAGGTCGAATACGTGCGTTTTGTCAATGATGATGACGGCAACCTGAAGCTTGATACCGCACTCTCGACGGGGCAGAACGTCGATCTGTTCGTCAATTATACTCTGACCAATCTGGATAAACGCATCAAGGGCGGCACTGCCCTCGACCTCGGCGAATTCAGCGACTACAACATCGACGAGAAAATGGGTACGGATGCTGCTACCTGGAAAATAGACGATAAATACTACGGGATGCCAACCAAAAAGAATGCTTTGTTCTTTGCCCTGAACAAGGATGCGCTCGATAAAGCCGGGCTGGCCTTACCAACGGCATGGACCTGGGATGAAGCAAGAGAATATGCCGCCAAGCTGAAGGCAGAGGGGTTCAAGTACGGGCTGGTGCAGCATACTGCCTCGCTGGTTGATCCGCTGGATTCCGTTCTCGTGAAGAACGGTTATGTCAAGGCGGATGGCAGCTCTAACCTTGATGATCCGCTGATCACCAAATGGCTTGAAACACTGAACGGAATGATGCAGGAGGATGCCACCACCCCGCCGCTTGGCGAGCAGCTGACCTCCAAGATGCCTGTGGAGAACATGTTCCTCGGCGGAGAATCAGCGATGATCAACATTGGGGAATGGCTGATCCGCAGCTCCAACAATATGACGGATTTTCCGCGTGAGTTCACCATCGCCTTTGCTCCCGTTCCAAGGCTGGCGGACAATGAAGCGGATTTCGTCAAAAGCGGCGGACTGGGCGACTTCATCTCCATCAACGCCAAATCCAAAAATAAGCAAGCGGCCTGGGAGTTCCTGAAATGGTATGCCGACGGCGGTATGATACCGATGGCGGCCGGAGGCCGCCTGCCTTCCTCCAATGCGGTGGACCAGCAGACCGCGATCACCCATCTGCTCGGCGATCATGCGGACACCTATGATAAAGCTTCGCTTGAGTTCGTGCTCTACGGCGATAAGACGCCAACCTTTGTCCGCAGCATCGCCCAGGAAATCGTGGATATGCGCGCCCAGGAATACGAGAAATATTTTCTTGGCAGCCAGACTGCGGAACAAACGGTACAGAGTATGGTCAAACGCCACAATGAATGGCTGAAGCAAAATCAGTAAGCCGCAGCCGGTTGTGCTGCATAGAACCGTTCCCTTATGGGGAGCGGT
>NZ_JBOFBG010000052.1:0-48601 GCF_051594305.1 Paenibacillus sp. IHBB 3054
GGTTAAAGTGCAAATGGTGGTAGTTAAAGCAATATATAGGCTAATCCCGCACCCTGAAACTACGAATGTACATATACAATAAATTGGATTCTTATAGTGATAATGTCCACTGCATACGGACTTTCGTCCAAGAATTCGCTTACCCGGTGACCGTTTTCCGATTCCCTCCTCCGATGATGTAATATTCTTGACAGGCCAAAAACCCTTTGCTAAGATGGCAATAATATATTTTTGGACAAGCATCTCAAACGTTAATTGAAGATACGGATATGTATAACTTCGCTGTTTAATTCGGTGTCTATCGGATATGGACTTCAAACCGGAGTTTCTTCATTTATAAAGTTTGTGGGCGGTTAGAATAAAGATAATCGAGGAGGAATGACCCAGGTGTGGGAAGATAAGTTTGGTAAAGAAGGTTTGACGTTTGACGATGTGCTGTTGGTGCCGCGCAAATCCGAGGTACTGCCGAAGGAAGTGGATCTGGCCACGGTACTGAGCAAAAATGTGAAGCTGAATATCCCTCTGATGAGTGCAGGCATGGATACAGTCACAGAAGCAGCTATGGCGATTGCAATTGCCCGCGAGGGAGGCATTGGCATTATTCATAAGAATATGTCAGTGGAGCAGCAGGCTGAAGAAGTAGACCGCGTAAAGCGCTCCGAGAGCGGTGTTATTACTAATCCCTTTTCTCTAACGCCAGAACACTGGGTTTCCGACGCTGAAGTCCTGATGGGTAAATACCGTATTTCCGGAGTACCTATCGTTGATGAAAGCAATAAGCTGGTTGGGATTCTGACCAATAGAGATCTGCGTTTCATTCATGATTTTAATATTCAAATTAAAGAAGTGATGACCCATGAGAATCTGGTCACTGCTGCGGTTGGCACTACTCTCCAGGAAGCAGAAGGTATCCTTCAACGCCATAAGATCGAGAAACTGCCGCTTGTAGATGAGAACAACATTCTTAAAGGTCTGATCACGATTAAAGATATAGAAAAAGCTATTCAATTCCCGAACGGAGCAAAAGATGCTCACGGCCGTCTGCTGGTGGGTGCGGCAATTGGTATTTCCAAAGATACTTTTGAACGTACAGAGGCGTTGGTGAAAGCCGGCGTTGATCTGATTACGGTAGATTCCGCACACGGGCATCATATTAATATTATTGATGCTGTCCGCAAGTTGCGTGAACTGTACCCGGATCTTACGATTGTTGCCGGTAACGTGGCAACCGGAGACGCAACCCGTGAATTGATTGAAGCTGGCGCTTCTGTAGTCAAAGTGGGTATTGGACCGGGATCAATTTGTACCACACGCGTAATTGCCGGTATCGGTGTTCCGCAAATTACGGCCATTTACGATTGTGCAACGGTTGCCCGTGAGTACGGCATTCCGATTATTGCTGACGGGGGTATCAAATATTCCGGTGAGGTTACCAAAGCGATTGCTGCGGGAGCATCTGCGGTTATGATGGGAAGCCTGTTCGCCGGAACGGAAGAAAGCCCGGGCGAATCTGAGATTTATCAGGGACGTAAATTCAAGGTATACCGCGGCATGGGCAGTATGAGCGCCATGAAGCAGGGCAGTAAAGACCGTTACTTCCAGGATGATGACAAGAAGCTAGTTCCAGAAGGTATTGAAGGAAGAGTGGCTTTCAAAGGTTCGCTCTCTGATACGGTTCATCAGCTGATCGGCGGGCTTCGTTCTGGTATGGGGTATTGTGGAACGAAGACGCTGGAGGAACTGCGCAATGATACATCTTTCATCCGGATTACAGGAGCCGGGTTGCGTGAAAGTCACCCTCATGATGTACAAATCACCAAGGAAGCTCCCAACTATTCCCTATAATTAGGCGGTTTCGATAAATTACGGACAGACAGGACTAAATTCGTCCTGTCTGTCTTTTTTTGCAGGTACCCCTGTGTTAGAATAGAACAAGCAATGGATATGAGGATCAAAAGGAGAGTAGTAATCATTGAAGCACAAGCGAAAATTTAGCAGTAAACAATTTGTGATTAAGACAGCGACAGTAGGTCTGCTTTTAAATATGTTAGCTTCTCCAGTACATTCGGTGTTCGCTGATGAAGTGAAGACACCGGCAACAACAGAAAAGGGTACTGCTGCTGGCAATACTACGGCGAAAGCTGCAGTCAAGATTCCTGGTATAGAATCGCTGCAACTCGAAGTAGATTCAGCAGTGTTAATTGAGCCTACTACAGGCGAGGTGCTTCTGTCTCTGAATGCCGACAAGCCTCTGCCTCCGGCAAGCATGACGAAGATGATGACCGAATACCTGGTTGCAGATGCCGTGAAGAATGGCCAGATTTCCTGGGATCAGAAAGTAGTTGTTCAGGAAAATGCCTCCAAGCAGATCGGCTCGCGTATTTATTTGGCTGAAGGCGATGAACATACGGTAAGAGAGCTATACATAGCAATGGCCGTTGGTTCTGCTAATGATGCCACCGTAGCGTTGGCTGAGCTTGTTTCGTCATCGGAGCAGGAATTTGTAGCTCTAATGAATGAAACTGCAAAGAAGATGGGAATGAAGACGGCTTACTTTATCAATTCTACCGGTCTTGACCGTGCCGATATGCCGGCTAAGTTCCAGCCCAAAGTCGATCGTGAAACCGTAATGTCAGCCATGGACGCAGCGATCCTTGCCAAATATATCGTAACGGACCACCCTGATTTTACAGAATTCACAACCATTCAGTCTTATAAGTTCCGTCAACGGGATGACAAACCGATGGTTAACTACAACTGGATGCTGGAAGCGAACAAGGATATCGCCAACTTTAAGGCATACGCTTATCCCGGCCTTGACGGGCTGAAGACAGGACATACCAACAATGCCGGCAACTGTTTCACCGGTACGGCTGTTCGCGACGGTATGCGGCTGATCAGTGTCGTTATGGGAGCCAACTCGGAAGCACACCGTTTCACAGAAACCAAGAAAGTACTTGATTTTGGCTTCAATAATTTCGAAATCAAACAGGTAGTGGGCCCTAAAGCCGTAATTGCCGGCAATGAAACAGTGCCTGTGCAAAAAGGCAAAAACAAAGATGTGTCCATAGTTACCGATGCCGGAGTTACTTTTATCGTGCCTAAAGGAACGGTTGCGCCACAGATTAACACAGCGGTTACCGTTAATGATGCAGCAACACTGGTAGCCCCGATTACCAATGCTTCCAAAGTGGGCAAGGTTACTTACTCCTACAAGGTTGAAGGAATGTCTCAGGTTCAGGAGAAGACGGTCAATCTGATTACCGCAGAGGAAGCGGAGAAGGCTGGCTGGTTCAAGCTGCTGATGAGAGCAATAGGCGAATTTTTCAGCGATTTGTTTACAGGAATTAAGAACCTGTTCTAGGGCGGTAATGTCTGGTGCAGTGGATAATCCGAGTAAATAGGTTGTATATATAGCCGCCTTGCGGTAAAGTGGCAAGTTAGATAAGATCAATCGGGAGGCTTGAATCATGGAAACTGGAACATCGCGAGTTAAAAGAGGCATGGCAGAAATGCAAAAAGGCGGCGTCATTATGGACGTCATGAATGCAGAGCAAGCGAAAATTGCCGAGGCTGCGGGTGCAGTAGCTGTAATGGCTCTGGAACGCGTACCTTCTGATATCCGCGCAGCAGGCGGTGTAGCCCGGATGGCTGATCCTACAATCGTAGAAGAGGTTATCAAAGTGGTAAGCATTCCCGTTATGGCCAAAGCCCGTATCGGTCATTATGTAGAAGCGAAGGTTCTTGAATCTCTGGGCGTGGATTATTTGGATGAAAGCGAAGTGCTCACGCCTGCCGATGAAGTATTCCATATCAACAAACGTGAGTTTACAGTTCCTTTTGTCTGCGGAGCGAAAGATCTGGGTGAAGCGCTGCGCCGTATTAATGAAGGAGCTTCGATGATCCGCACCAAGGGTGAACCGGGAACGGGTAACATTGTTGAAGCCGTGCGTCATATGCGTTTTATCAACAGCCAGATCCGCAAGGTAACCAACTTGTCCAAAGACGAGCTTTTTCACGAAGCTAAGACTTTAGGTGTTCCTTACGAGCTGCTGCTTGAAGTTCACGAGCTCGGCAAGCTGCCGGTTGTTAACTTTGCCGCAGGCGGTGTAGCTACTCCGGCTGATGCAGCCTTGATGATGCATCTTGGTGCGGATGGTGTATTCGTCGGTTCCGGTATATTCAAATCGGACAACCCCGAGAAATTTGCCCGGGCGATTGTGGAGGCAACTACTCACTTCACTGACTATAAACTGATCGCTGAAGTATCCAAGAACCTCGGCGCGCCAATGAAGGGGATTGATATCGCAACTCTGACTCCGGCTGAACGTATGTCGGAGCGCGGCCGTTAATAGAGAGAAGGTTGTCCGGATGAAAATAGGAGTGTTGGCGCTTCAAGGCGCCGTAACAGAACATATTGTCAGTATAGAGAAAGCCGGGGCTGAGGGTCTGCCCATCAAGCGTGTAGAGCAGCTGGCTGAGGTCCAGGGGCTCATTATACCTGGTGGAGAGAGCACAACGATAGGCAAGCTGATGCGCAAGTATGGTTTCATTGAAGCGATACGCGATTTTGCAGGCTTGGGCAAGCCTATTTTTGGAACATGTGCCGGCATGATTGTACTGGCGAAGAGAATCGCCGGCGGTGAGCCCGGACATCTCGAACTGATGGACATTACCGTTGCCCGGAATGCTTTTGGCCGCCAGCGGGAAAGTTTTGAATGTAATCTGGAGGTTAAAGGGATAAATGAGCCGGTGCGTGCCGTCTTTATCCGCGCTCCTCTTATTAATGAGACGGGTCCGAATGTGGATGTGCTCACGGTTTACAATGATGAGATTGTAACTGCCCGTGAAGGCAATCTGCTGGTCTCCTCCTTTCATCCGGAACTGACAGAAGATTACCGGCTGCACCAGTATTTTGCCGATATGGTAGAGGCAAGTCTGGCAGCCAAACAATAGAACTGCATATAAGAACATTCTGACTCTTTCAGTGCTGCAAAACAGCAATTTGAAAGAGTTTAGGCTGTTTTCAGGAGGGAAACTTTGTGCTAGATGTAAAAGTATTGCGCAGTGATTACGCAAAGGTAGAAGAGGCGCTTAACAAACGCGGTAAATCGCTCGATTTGATCGCCGGATTTCCGCAGCTGGATCTGCGCCGCCGTGAGCTGCTGCAAGAGACAGAGGGTTTGAAGAACCGCCGGAACATTGTTTCCGGTGATGTTGCCAAGAAGAAGAAAAACGGCGAACCGGCTGATGATTTAATTGCAGAGATGCGGACCGTTTCCGACCGCATTAAAGAACTCGATGATGAAGTGCGTGTTCTGGAGACTCAGATTGACGAACTGACGATGAGTATTCCGAACATTCCGCATGAATCTGTACCGGTAGGCAAATCCGAGGAAGAGAATGTTGAATTGCGCCGCTGGTCGCAGCCAAGAGAATTCGGATTCACTCCAAAATCACATTGGGAGCTGGCACAGCAGCTGGATATCATTGATTTTGAAGCTGCTGCTAAGGTAACCGGCTCCAGATTTGTTTTCTATAAGGGACTTGGAGCTCGTCTTGAACGTGCCCTGATTAACTTTATGATGGACCTTCACAGTGGAGAGCATAATTATGAAGAGATGCTGCCGCCGTATATCGTCAACAAGGATAGCTTATATGGTACAGGCCAGCTTCCGAAGTTTGAAGAGGATCTGTTCAAGCTGCGGGATACCGAGTACTACTTAATTCCTACGGCTGAAGTCCCAGTGACGAATTACTATCGTGAGGAGATTTTGACAGCGGCAGACCTACCCAAATATCATGTCGCTTACAGCTCCTGTTTCCGTTCTGAAGCAGGGTCGGCAGGACGTGATACCCGCGGACTTATCCGCCAGCACCAGTTCAACAAGGTGGAGCTGGTGAAGCTCACCACCCCTGAGACCTCGTATGAGGAGCTTGAGAAGATGACTGCGGATGCGGAGCGTGTACTGCAGCTTCTGGGGCTGCCATACCGTGTCCTGGGCCTATGCACCGGAGATATGGGCTTTACTTCGGCTAAGACTTACGATTTGGAGGTTTGGCTGCCGGAGAGCGGCATGTACCGTGAAATCTCCTCTTGCTCCAATACGGAGGACTTCCAGGCGCGCCGGGCAAATATCCGTTTCCGCAAGGAACCCAAATCCAAGCCGGAGTTTGTTCATACGCTGAATGGCTCTGCGCTTGCTGTCGGCCGGACGGTCGCCGCTATTCTGGAGAACTACCAGCAAGAAGATGGCAGCGTCCAGATTCCAGAGGCCCTTCAGCCGTATATGCGTAATGTAAAATGTATTAATCCTAAAGTTTCTCAATAATACAGTTGCTTATTGTTTGTATTGTGTGGTACAATTCCTAATGCATGTGAAATTTAGATGCATTGGAGAGGTACCGAAGCGGTCATAACGGGGCGGTCTTGAAAACCGTTAGGGTGCAAGCCCACATGGGTTCGAATCCCATCCTCTCCGCCATTCCTTTTAATTGAATGAATTTACAGATAGAAGTCGCCTTCCTTGGAAGGCGGCTTTTTTTGTACGGCAGGTTGAGGAAAATAAGGTTGTGGAATTAATCTTTAAATATTCCTTTACAGGAATATTCACATAGTGGTACATTTGTATCGAGCAAGGGAATACAAAAGCCAGACACTTAATGAAGGGTACGTACCTTCACAGCTAAGAATGGATGATGACTATGAATTCGAATGTCATGAGTGCCTTGGCAGAGCCTAACCGCCTGCAGATTGTTGAGCTTTTGCGCGAACGCCCGCTAACTGTAGGGGAAATCGCTGAAAGGCTGCAACTGCGCCAGCCTCAAGCATCCAAACATTTGCGTGTTCTAAGTGAGGCTGGCATCGTGGAGGCCCAGGTGGACGCTAACCGCCGGATCTATAGCCTGCTGCCGGAACCTTTTCAGGAGCTGGAGGATTGGCTGAGGAGCTATCGTCACATCTGGGAGGAACGGTTCGACCGGCTGGATGACTACTTACAGAAAGTACAAGGTAAGCAAGCAGTAGAAGAGCAGCAAGATTGAATAAGAGATGATGGATGAGCTTTGCGAACGCTGTGGTAGAACTGTCTTAACCCACTAGGAAAATCGAGGAGGAATTTAAAAATGGCAAATGAAATGGTATCCAAGGTAGAGGATAAGGTACTTATTCTGGAACGTGAGTTCAATGCCCCTCGGGAGCTGGTATTTCAGGCGTTTTCGCAAGCAGAGCATCTGAAGCATTGGTGGGGGCCGAGAGGCTGGACGCTGCCGGTATACCATATGGATTTCCGCGTGGGCGGAGTCTGGCATTATTGTATGAAGTGCGAGGACAAGAACCAGGGTGATTTCTATGGTATGGAATCATGGGGCAAGGGTGTGTACCGTGAGATCGTTGCACCAGAGAAGATCGTGTATGTAGATTATTTCTCCGATGCGGAGGGCAACGTTGCAGATAATATGCCTGAGACACTCGTTACCCTAATCTTCGTCGAAACAGAAGATGGGACTAAAGTCATTAATCGCGCGGAATATGCGACAGCAGAAGCACTGCAGCAGGTGCTGGATATGGGTATGCTGCAGGGCATCACGGATACCTGGAACAGACTGGTTGAGCATTTGGACTCGATCCGGAAGATCGGTTAAAGGATAAAAGTCCTGCATATACGAAGGTCATTCCTCTTAGAAGGAGTGATCTTTTTTTATTCTTATTTATGGAACCTGTTCCAGAGGGAATAAAAATCCTCTTTTCTCCGCAACGTATTAGAGAAGGAGGCTGATAAGAACAATGAACCGACAATTGGAACTGGACCAGCAAAGTCTGGTTACCGCATGGCAGGAGCGTCTGCCTGCACTGATGGAGGATGGAGACAGCTTTAGCGTGCAGGGAGATGCAGCTGACCAGAACAGTCTGCTGATTCATTTCAATGCGGCAGGGCGGCAGGATTATTCTCTTGATTTTCGCTGCACTTATGTCGATAGCCGTGAAGTGGCTGTGAATCTGATTGATGCCGAGCAGAGCGGAAGGCATACCGATGAGCGTACCGATGCCGTACAATTGCTGGCCCAGCAGTATACAAGACAGATTCATGAATGTGCACAAGCGCTACAAGATTTGACTAATCCATAGGGAGGAATTAAAAATGAGCAAGCCTAAAAGTATGCCGGTTCCCGGGGTAGACACCAATCATGAGCCTAGAGGAGAACACCATTCTTCAGCGCCCAAGCCGCTTTCCGGCTCCAAAAAGGTCAAACAGGCTAACCATGTAGCTCATCATAATCCGCAGGGATAACACCTTCGGAAAAGAAAGGAGAAATGAACTGTTTCCCCTTTTTGCCAAATGGTTTATCATTAGGAAGGGGAAACAATTTTTTTACATGGGAGAGGAGAACAACAATGAACAAAAAATGGGGGTTATCCGCTTCCGCATTGCTGCTTGCAGCTGCAATTATTTTGCCGGGATGCGCGAACAAACAAGAGGCACCAAAAGAGGCCCTGAAATCGGCCGCCGCTAAAGCGACTGCATTGACTTCATATGAAATGAAGAGCAAGCTAGTCATTAACAACCTGACTGTGGAAGCCGGTGAAGGTACAACGGATGCTACGACAGGTATGGTGCTCAGTATGCTGAAGAATGCTGATATTTCCGTGAATGGGGTATATCAAGCGGATCCGATGCAGACAGAAATGACTATGGTACTGAACCTGAAGGGTGATATGGCGATGTCCTTTAACATCCCTATGGTAATGACCGCAGAGAAGATGTACGTCAAAGTACCGTCGATTCCGTTCTTGCCGCTTCCGGAGACAATTGTAGGGAAATACGTAGAGCTTGACCTGAAGGAACTGGCAGAGCAGGGCGGCACCGAATGGAGCCCGGCTTCAGTAGACACGCAAAAAATGCAAAAGCTCTCCAATGAAGTAGTAAGCACACTGTTGGCCGAGTATGATGAAGAGAAATATTTTACCGACATCAAACCTAAAGATGCGGCATTGCCGGAGGATGTCAAGGCTAAACAAGTGGTTCAGTTCCAGGTGACCAATGACAATGTCAAAGAAGCACTTACAATCCTCGTGAATAATGCACTGCCGAAGATTATTGATATTGTGGGTAAGGAAGAATACAAGACTATGCTGCAAATTGACGAGGCTGATTTAGCCAAAGCTAAAGAAGAGTTGCAGTCCAGCGAGACCCGTGCTGAGGTCGACAAAGGATTGGCTGATTTGAACAAGTATCTTACGATCAACCAATTTAAACTTGATACTGCGATCGACAAAGATAGCTTCCCTGTATACCAGAACTTGCTGATGGATATCATCGTCAAAGATCCTGAGCAAGGAACGAACGTCAGCCTGTCATTAACCGGAAGCAACCAATACAGCAAAGTTAATGAGAAGCAGACCTTCACGATTGGCATCCCTCAGGGGGATGATGTAGTTACAATGGAAGAGCTGCAACAGCAGTTCGGTGGAATGGGCACTTATTAATCTAAGCAACATAGAAATCCCGCATGCGTGCGTATTGTTCGCGATCATGCGGGATTTTTTTGTCCAAATATAAGAATTTATATGCTTCACGCTATAAATTATCCTTCTATTTCTCGCTGAAACGGATAGTAATCATCAGCCAGAATAGCGTAGGTGCGGTGGTCCTGCCACTGACCGTTGATTTTAATGAAACGCCGGGCAATTCCTTCTGCCTGAAACCCGTTCTTCTCCAATACACGGCGGGAGCCTTCGTTATGCAGCAGGATGCAAGCCTGTACCCGATGCAGCCCAAGAGCATGGAAGGCATACTCCAGGATTAAGCCTACAGCGGCGCTGGTATACCCTTTTCCTTGTACCTCATGGTCAATAAAATACCCGATATCGGCATATTGTCCGACGCCACGTACCACATTGGAAATGGTAACCTGCCCAATTAATTGTCCGTCCAGCAGGAAGATGCCAAACATATAGGCTCTATCCTGACGGGCATCCTCCAAACGCTGGCCAACGAGCTGCTTCTGGCTTTCAAGGGTAAAATAATCGTCCTCGCGCAGTGGTTCAAACGGCTGATGCTGTACCTTGTTGCGCAGGCGCAGCTGAAGCAGCTCATCTGCATCCTGGAGCTGCAGCAGGGAGAGATAGATAACATGAGACGTATTGTACAGTTTAAGAGACATATGATCCTCCTTGGTCATTTCTGCAAATAACTATAGCTTGGACGGCTTCTGGCGCAAGCGGCGGAAAAAGGAAGTCAGCAGATCCGCACACTCCTCCTGCAAGATACCTTGAATGACTTCGGTCCGGTGATTGAACCGCGGTTCCTCCAGGAGATTCATGAGGGTGCCTGCACAGCCGGCTTTAGGGTCTGTTGTGCCATATACCGTGAGAGGGACTCTAGATTGAACCATGGCCCCCGCACACATCGGGCAGGGCTCAAGGGTAACGTAGAGCCGGCAATCAAGCAGCCTCCAGGAGTTCAAAGCTATACTGGCCTCACGAATGGCCACCATTTCAGCATGAGCCGTAGAGTCCATTGTGGTCTCACGCAGATTGTAGCCGCGCCCGATGATTTCGCCATGGCGGACAATTACTGCTCCGATGGGTACCTCGCCGAGTGCCTCTGCTTTGCGGGCTTCCGCAATCGCCTCCCGCATCCAATATTCATGAGCCTCCCGCTCTTCGGGCGGCAGTTCATTAAGTAATATATTCAAGTGCATCTTCCCTTCGTATTCTGTACCTTGTGCAACGAACAAATATTCGTTCTGAACAAATTGTGTATAACTCTGTGGATAACCGCCGACTTATACACAATATTGTACACATCAGAATTTAATAAATTGTTTATATGTGTATAGCCTGTGGATTAACCTTATGTTTTTCTTATCCATTGTAGAGAAACTCCCTATAAAATTCAATGCTTCGCAAAATATGCCCCGTCTCTGAAATGTCTTTTCAAATGGATAGGCAAAAGGTATGATATTCATGAACACTCCGCTAGGATTTACCAGCGGATAAGAGGTGAAAAAGCAGCTTGTCCATAAAAACAAAATTATCGGCTATTATTTTTGGTTCGGTACTGCTGATCCTGGCGCTCAATCTTACACTGAATCTTTACGCGGCCCGGGATAATCTGCGTAATGAAAGTGAAAACAATATGAAGATGACCGCCATGCAGATTGCCGTTTCAGTCGAACAGAGCAGCTATAGCTCGAACTATGTGCAGTATCAGCTGGCCCAGAACCTGCGGATGGCTGCCATTTTAGCCTCTGAAGAGCTTGACCCGGATATCAAGAATGTGAAGAATGAACAGCTGGTGTACCTGGCGGATAAGCTCGGTGTGTCTAATATTTCACTTCTGGTCAAGACTAATGATGATATAGTGGTTGCCAAATCGTCTGATCCTGGTGAGATTGGACTGCCTACCAAAGGAATGGGGTATTGGTACGTCGCATTTCTCGAGCTGTTTGCCGGTCAGAAAGTATCCGTTCAGCAGGGGCAGAGCCTTGAGAATTTCTGGTCCGGACCTTTTGAATATTCGACTTCCAATCCTAAGTTCATTGAAAAGTGGGGATATTATCACGATGCCTCGACTAACTACATCATAGATCCTTACATCCGCAGTACAGCAGTGAGTGATTACGTCAAAATTATGAATCCCGACGAGATCGTTCAGCAGTCCAAAGAGGTCAATCCGGGACTTCTGGAGGTCACAGGAATCAATCCCAAAACCTTTGCCTCTGCAAGCATGATGCCTAATGGTGAAGACCGCGTGAATGAGAAGCTGCGCAGCCGTCCTATTAAATTCGGCACCTATATCTATGGCAATGTGGAAGAGGATAAGTCGGCGATGATGGCAGCCCTCGGCAAAGGGCAGCCGGTCACGCTGGATACGGAGGCTCTTGGCAAAAGAGTGCTCAAAAGCTTCATCCCGATCAACCAACCGGGTGCTGATGATTATGTCGTCTCTGTAGTCATGGACTATTCGGTCATTTCTTCGGTCATCAAAGACCAATTGTTCAATAATATCACTACTTCATTGTTGCTGCTTATCATTTTTTTCGTGTGCAGCTATGTGCTTGCCGGTGTGGTAACCCGTCCGATCCAGGATATTCTGGCCAAGGTCAATGATGTGGCAAAAGGCAAATTTGAGCCGCCGTTAAAGGTGGACAGCCGCGATGAGCTGGGACAGCTGGCCCACAGGATTAATGCGATGACCTCCCATCTTTCCCAGCATACGAACCGGCTAGGGCAGACGCTGGAAGAGAACCGGGCGGTTAAAGAACATTTGGAATCGGTGATCAACGGTACCTCCGATGCGATTCATACTGTAGATATGGATGGACGGATCATCAGTACGAACAGAGCATTTGAGGATCTATACGGCTGGAGTGCCGCAGATGCCCTGGTTAAGCCGCCTTATCTGGTGCCGGCTACGGTGCAGAAACAGGAAGAAGAAAGGCTGAGGGAGCTGAAGAATGGCGCTGTTCTGCTTCCGGTAGAGACTGTACGGCTGAAGCGAGACGGCTCGATGGTCGAAGTCAGTGTCAGCACCTCGATCATTCGCGACGAAGAGGGACGGCCACAGGCCTTTGTCCACGTATCCCGTGACATGACAGAGCGCAACCGGATCGAAGAGCTGCTGAGGCGCTCAGAGAAGCTGACTACGGTGGGACAGCTTGCCGCCGGGGTTGCCCATGAAATCCGCAATCCGCTGACAACACTAAGGGGATTCCTGCAGCTTCAACAAGAAAAGCAGGTGCTGGTCCCGCTGCACATTGACTTAATGCTCTCCGAACTGGAGCGAATTAATCTTATTGTGAGTGAATTTCTGATTTTGGCCAAGCCGCAGGCAGTTCACTTTCAGCAAAAGGATGTCCGGCACATTCTAAATGATGTAATTTCCCTTCTGAGCAGCCAGGCCCATCTCTTTGGCATAGAGTTTGAGTCACGGTTCGCAGAGCTGCCGGCAACGGTGCATTGCGAGGAGAACCAGCTTAAGCAGGTGTTTATTAATATCGTCAAGAATGCCATTGAAGCGATGCCGGACGGTGGAACCATCACGCTGGAGCAGTATATGGATGAAGACTCCGTTGTTATTGTGATCTCTGACGAGGGAGGCGGCATTCCCGATTATATGCTGCCCAAGCTGGGTGAGCCGTTCTATACCAATAAAGAGTCGGGTACAGGACTTGGGCTGATGGTCAGCCAGCGGATTATCCAGGCTCACAAAGGCAGTTTGGAGATCCGTAGTGAATACGGTTGCGGGACGGAAGTTATTATTAAACTGCCCGCACCAGGTGAACCTGCTGCAGAGCAGGGCATGAATAGAGAACGGAGTGAAGACAATCATGAGAATTAATAAATTCATCAGTGAGACAGGCTATTGTTCACGCCGTGAAGCAGACAAGCTGGTGGAAAGCGGTAGGGTTACCATTAACGGTGAGCCGGCCGTACTCGGCAGCCAGGCCGTTCCGGGCGATGAAGTACGGATTGATGGCAAGTCGCTGGAAACGGGAAGCCAGATCGTCTATATTGCGCTTAATAAGCCGGTAGGCATCACATCGACCACGGAAAGCCACATTCAGGGGAATATTGTTGACTTTGTCGGGCATCAGGAGCGCATCTTTCCGATCGGCCGATTGGACAAGGACTCAGAGGGGTTAATTCTGCTTACCAATGATGGAGACATCGTGAACAAGATATTGCGGGCCGAAGGCAAGCATGAGAAGGAATACGTAGTCACTGTAGACCGGCCTGTCACGCCTTCCTTCATTACCGGGATGTCGAGTGGAGTGAAGATCCTGGGCGGCAGAACGCTGCCCTGTGAAGTGACAAGAATGACAGAGCGGGTATTCCGCATTATCCTGACTGAAGGCAAGAACCGGCAAATACGCCGCATGTGCAGCGCCTTTGGTTATGAGGTCAGAAAGCTGCAGCGCATCCGGGTCATGAATATCCGCCTTGGGACGCTGCAAACCGGAGAGTGGCGCGAGCTGTCGCCTCAGGAGAAGCAAGAGCTCGGGGAAATGCTAAACTATGAGCTGCAGTAGCCATTAAAAAAGTGCTGCCAAAGAAAGCAAAGAGCTGTTCCAGAAGATCTCCCGCGGGATCTTTGGAACAGCTCTTTTATCTGAGTGCCTATTATTGGTTAGGGAGGGTGACGCCCTTTGGTTCAGTGACTTCTTGATATTTGCGCAGAATAGAAACTTCCACGCGGCGGTTCTTGGCCCGTCCGGCAGATGTGTCATTGGGGGCGATTGGATGGTATTCCCCGTATCCGATAGGACTGAATTTAACGGGATTCAGATTCGGATTCAGCAGCAGGATTTTCATGAAATGCAGTGCACGGTCTACGCTGAGGTCCCAGTTGGATGAATAGCTGTTATTGGAAATCGGAATATTATCCGTATGCCCTTGTACAAGGACGTCATAATCAGGAAATTGCTGCAGCATGTTCGAGATTGATTTGGCAAGCTGGCGGGAATCATCCTTTACGTCAGCCTGTCCTGAAGCAAACAGGGCGTTGTCGCTGATGGTAATCATCAATTGCGATTGATTCAGCTTGGTACTGAGCAAATCGGTCAGCCCGTTCTTTTCAATATATTGATCAAACTGCTTCTTTAGTTTCTCCAGATCCTCTTGCTCTTTCGCCCGCAGCTTGGCCATGTCGGATTCGCCGGTATTCTTATCAATAACACTGTTCATTTTATCTTGCTTACCCTGATCAAGCTGGGTATTTGTCGGGGCATCGGAACGATATTCCAGAACACCGCCACCACCGCTGAGCGCAGAGCTGAAGGCATCAGCCATGTCTTCAAATTTCTTGGCGTCTGTAGCACTCATGGCATACATAACGAGGAACAGCGCCACCAGAAGCGTCATCAGGTCGGAATAGGGTAATAGCCAGGACTCATCGGCATGCTCTTCGTGTTCTTCATGTCTAGTCTTTTTGCTCACTTGAGCCGCCTCCCTTTTCGATTAGCTTGACGCGTTCAGAAGGTGTTAGGAAGACGGAAAGCTTCTGATTGATAGCGATTGTCGATACTCCGGATTGAATAGAGAGCAGACCTTCTACCATCATCAGCCGAATTTCAATTTCACGCTTGGAAATTCTTTTGAGCTTGTTGGCCATGGGATGCCACATTACATAACCGGTGAAAATACCGAGCAATGTAGCAATAAAGGCTCCGGCAATTGCGTGGGCCAGAACGTCCATATCGCTCATATCCGCCAGAGCGGCAATCAGCCCGATAACGGCACCCAATACCCCTAGGGTAGGAGCGTACATCCCCGCTTGTGAGAAGATCAGGGCTCCGGCTTTATGTCGATCTTCTGTAGCATGAATATCTTCCATTAAGACATCGCGGACAAATTCCTGGTCGTTGCCGTCGATAATCATCCGCATACCGTTACGGAGGAAGTTGTCTTCGATCTCATCGACCTTGGACTCCAGCGCCAACAGACCTTCGCGCCGGGTAATGGAAGCCCATTCCATGAACATTGTAATCAGTTCAGCTTTGCTGACCAACTTTTTCTTAATAAAGAGGATCTTGAACAGCCTGGGTACATTCTTGACCTCCGACATGGGAAAGGCCACAAAGATTGAGGCAGCCGTACCAAGAAAGATAATGACATAAGCTGCCGGATTTTCCAAGCTGGTAAGCGGGGCATGTTTGAGCATCATTCCCCAGACAACTGCGATGAGACCAAATACTAAGCCTAGTAATGTTGAAATTTCCATTTATGCACCTCGTCCATGAGAATTAAGAAGTGATCCGTTCAGACCGCATATTTCATCCTTGAACAGCGGCGGGACACCCTGCACGTAACCAAATCACGTATATTCTTATTTATCGTCAGCATTCCGTTTTTTGTGAAGTCATTTTTTCGGCTATAATGATAAGGTAAGTTATTATTCATCTGTGAAGAAAACGGAGTGATACACGTGGGTGTGAAACATGGCAGAGATTACAGCGAGATTCTTAGTGATTTGACGGAAGCAGTCGGACGTATTTCTGATGGGTATGTGTTTTTTGAGATGGAGCCGGATGAATGGCAGGAACTGCCGCAGGAATCCAAGCTGGAGGTATGGGAAGCGCTCGCAGAGGATCTATTCTACGCGCTGGGCAACGAGCCTGTTATTCAGGTAGGCAGTGGTGTGGTTATCTATGACAAGGAGACGCACCGTATCAATATTTTGCTGGGCGAAGAGGATTTGGCCTCGGTTGTACTCGTTTAGAGCAGCAGAACAGCAGAGTAACGGGAGGCCGGTTTGCCCCCTGTCTGCGGCCCGTGGTAAAATTGAAGATGCCGAGTACTATTTGCCGGGATCTTAGAATACATTAAACCGAAAAAAAGCCTTCATCCTGGCGCATCCCTTGGACTTTACCGAAGCTGAGGGATGTTTTGTTTAAAGGATATGGGGAGCTGGGCTGTACGGACTTTACGGCTAACTTAGTAAGGGAGGAAACAAATTGCATTTTACGGAGGAAGAGCTGCGTGAGCAGGTAAGTAAGCTGGAGGGCTGGAAGCTGGAGCCGAATATGATGGTGCGCAAATATATGTTTAATGAATATATGAAGGGTATCGCCTTTGTGGATGAGGTGGCTGCGATCTCGGAAGCCTTCGATCATCATCCGCATATCACAATTGATTACAAAACGGTGATTCTGCGCTTGTCCGCAAAAGAAGAGAGCGGGCTTGCCGCGCTAGAGTTCCGCCAGGCGCATGAATTTAACGAAGCTTTCGATAAAACGCGTTAGGCGCAGGAGAAACCGACCTATCATAGGAATGGATATAAAAAATGCCCGTGCAAGGATGCTCTGAATATCCTTTGTACGGGCATTCTGTATTTTTGAGGTCAGGTTTATTTCTTCTCTGCAAGCCACATGGCGACATTCGCAATCTCTTCGGGAGCGAGCTTATCCTTGAAAGACGGCATTTGGCCGCGTCCCTTCGTAACAATGGTGTAGATTTCTTCTGCGTTATGCTGGCCGCCTTCCTGCTGCAGACTAGGGCCTAGACCGCCCTGTAGCTGATCACCGTGGCAGGTAATGCAGCTTGCCTGTACAATCGCTTCGGCGCTTGCGGCATCCAGTGTGACTTGCGGCATCGTCGGGTTATTTTCTTCGGCGACCTCTGCTTTGCCGGGTAATGTGAACAAGAGCACTACCGCAAAGGCACAGGCTGCGAAAAACAAACCGCCCATGATCCATTTCTGCATCTTCATCCGTCCCCTCCATGTAAGCTGCTTCCTACATTATATAGGATGGTGAAGCGTTATCATAGCATTTGTGTCAAAAAAGTGGACGATTTCAACACTAAAATTTTCAATTTAATGGAACGTTATGTTGTTTATCATAGACCATGCAATAAAATGGCTTATTTCCGGTTGGAGTAAGGCGTTCATAAGTATCCGTGATCGTGAAGCCGCATTTTTGGTATGTTCGGATCGCCCGCTGGTTCCAGGTCAATACTTCCAAATCAATCTCCCGCTCGGGATAACGCTTCAGTGCGGCCTGAACGATGGCTTCCATGAAAATGTGGCCAAGACCGTGTCCGCAAAGTTCGGGGCGCATTCCAATACCCAGCCTGACCACACCCTCCATCGGAAACAACTGCGCAAAGCCGCAAAGGATGCCTTGCTCGTTGACCACGGAAACATACTGGTCTCTGCGTAGCTCTGGATCGCCAAATTCAATGCCAAGCGCCTCCATTTGGGACCAAGGCATCCATTCGTAAATATTATAAGGCGTTTTGTAATTCCATGCGGCGATGTCTTCGGCATGACTGATCTCCATGGGAACCACATGGAATGTAACGGGGGAGCTAATCATAAGGCCAACGACCTCCTTTCATGGGGAGCAACAGCACTAGCTATACCTAATTATATCCATAACTGGCCTGATTCGACTCAGAAATTTTCTGAAATATTTTATGAAATGGAGGAAATTTGGGGAGATTTATGTTTTGCGGATATTGAGAGGGGTAAGTAATTTTATAGACAAAAAAAACAGGCCCCCTCCAGATTTCGGCAAAAATCATGGAAGAGAGCCCATTTTACGACAACTTATTGTACATCATCATTGTCTTGGGAATCAGAAGTAACGGATTGGTAAGCATCTGTACTCATGATCCGTTTGGCGCCAACGTAGCGGTTGACGTAGTAGCTGTCACTCATCGTGCTGATGGTTACACCACGGGAGGATGAAGCATGTGCGAATTTGCCCTCACCGACATAAACGCCGACATGGGATACACCTTTACCGCTTGTATTATAAAATACAAGATCTCCCGCTCTCAGATCGTCCCGGGAAATGGCAGTACCCATTTGGTATTGGGAACCGGATTGGTGTGGCAGATTGATACCGATCTTATCAAAAACGTACATTGTAAATCCGGAGCAATCAAAGCCGTTGGTCGATACACCGCCGGATACGTATTTACTTCCGATGGCCTTGTCGATGACTTTATCCATTTTGGAATCCGCGAAAGCGCTTCCTGCTCCGATGGTAAGCATAATGGAAAAGCTTAGTACTGCTGCTGCTAGCTTCTTCTTCAAAAGTGAATACCCCTTCCAAATGCCTACGAGGTTAGCTTAAGGGTTCGGTTGAAGGTCCCCTATGACCCCTCTGTGAATAGGAGGTCAATTCACCCAAAATCGGTTCCCCCGTTTCCCTAATGGTTAGGGAACTCGGCACGACTGTTGATTAGGATTAGCTTGTTAACCAATACATGACAAAACCTTTGTAAAACCCGATCGAATAATTACAAAAATGTTACTAAAAACTCACTGCGATAATTGTAACAAAGACTTCGCCACTTGGCAATCACTTAAAACATATTAATGCATAATATTTGCACTTTTTAAGAGTTATTTTTGCTTTTAAGGTCTTATCTTTACGCGCTGAGTAAGCTTTATCTTAGATTTGTTGGGATTTTTAGTAAAAAGGTGTTTCACAGACCTCAAATACGTGTTAAAGGTAGAATAAGGAAGATAAAAAGGAAAAACCCGGAAATGATTACGGCAATAATCAGTTTCCGGATTTCTATAAGTTACAATTATTTATTGGAGGATGAAATGCCTGAGGGATGTCAATCGTAAGCGATAGCTTTGTAAGCTGTTGTGCTCATTACTCGTTTGGCTCCAACGTAGCGGTTGGCCCAGTAGGATTGACTCATTGAACTGATAGTTACACCACGGGATGAAGAGGATTGGGCGAATTTTCCGTTGCCGACATAAATGCCGACATGGGAGACTCCATTGCCAAGGGTATTGAAGAATACCAGGTCGCCGGAACGGAGGTTATTCCGTGATACGGCGGTTCCAACGCTGAATTGTGCTTTGGAAGTGCGGGGCAAGGTAAGGCCAACATTCTTAAATACATATTTGGTGAATCCAGAACAATCAAAGCCGGCAGTGCTTATGCCTCCGGTTTTATACGTCGTTCCCAGTGTTTTTGTAATAACAGTATCCATTCTGGAGTCGGCGAAAGCGCTCCCTGCTCCAAGTGTGAGCACCATCACCAGCCCTAATGCTGCTGCGGTGCATTTCTTCTTAAAATTATGACTTCTCAAAAGATGTACTCCTTCCAAGGCCTGCGAGGTTAGCTTAAGGATTCGGTAGAAGGTTCCCCTATGACCCCTCTAAAGCGAGATCAATTCACCCAAAATATGGTTCCCCCACTTCCCGGTGCCGGGAATTTGGCGTTTTATGCACCGAAACAGTGACGTATCGACAAGGTTAAATGCTTAAAGGCACATTCATTTGCTTCAAATTAGTTTCAAAAGATTACAAAGTTGTTACTACTGGTACAGGCATCATTGTACCAGAGGATTTACAGTTTTGCAAATACCCTAAATCACGTTGTAACCAAAAGAAGAGTCCCGCCCTTTATCTGGGGCAGTGACTCTTCTATTATGCCAAGGGACTGGCGTAATTATTGTGGAAATGTTTTGCTGCACCAAAGGTGGTACTGCCCCGCTATGCTCCACATTTTGAACAGCGTTGAGGGAAGCGGTGAAAATTGCCGGAACAGCAGTGCGGGCAGACCTGGACAGAAGAGTGCGGTCACTCCGGAGAGCAGCAGCAGGAGCAGTCCGCCGGCGCCGAACAGTGCAGATATACAGGTGGAAGGGAGGATTACCCTCAGGCCAACCAGCAAGGAAGAGAACATGCCTGTTCCTCCGGTGTAGCCAAACTGCATGTACAGCAGCAGAATGCGGATCAGGTAGAAGTACAGGAGCCAGGCCAGAACATAAGGAACCAGTCGCAGCAGCAGGGTATAATCGAGAATACCGCTGAGGAGAAGCCCGTACATTTTGGGGAGAAGCCAATACAGCGGCGCTGCGGCCAGAAGCCATTCGGCTAGACTGAACAGCAGTACGGGGAGTCCGTGAAGCTTCATTCCGGGAAAAAAGAACATTCCCCGCTCCCCTTTGCGCTCCTGGTGCAGCTCATGCAGCAGCCCTGCACGGATAAAGGGGGAGCATAGCAGCCGTAGCGCTGACAGGGCCAGCAGCAGCCAGAGCCAGCGCAGCACCCCGGGATCTGTGCCCAGTGCAGTCTGTCCTTCGATATAATACAGCAATCTGCCTATTCCGCTGCCGCCGGCGTGTGTATCGGGATAACGGAGCAGCACCGGGATGAGGGCTGACCTGACGAATCTGTACAGGAAATAGCCCCAAAGCAGCCGATAGATAAAAAGCAGGATCAGAATATAAAATTGCTCTTTCATGCTGTACCAGCCGCGGGTTATCGATCTTTTCACAATCCTTCACCTCACCAGACAAGAGTTCCGAGCAGGGTTTCAAGCAGCTTCGTTGCACTAAGTGTCCAGCGGGAGAGCGTCTTTCGCTCCAGCTCCGCCAGTCTAAAATTGTTGAGATGCTTACTCTCCAGCAGAATGGAGTGCTCCGGATCAATCTCTGCGGACAAAAGAGGCGCTTTGTAGGCTAGCTGAAAGGTGGTTTCCTTCTCTTTCCCATTCCAAAATTGCTGGACGGTATAGCCATCCAGGAAGGTGAACTTTATGAGGACGTCACCATACTGATTTCCTTTATTGCTGACCGCTACTGAACTTTCGTAACGGGCATTGTCATCGCCGCCCTCTTTTTTAGGGTCAGAGGTTTTAATATGATCAATGGAAAAATCCGGAGAACCGCCGCTGTATACATATTGGTCGAAGTAGGCTTGCCAGGATTTTTTGGTCACCTTCTCCACGATTTTCTGGAAGTCGGCGGTAGAAGGATGCCGGAAGCGGAACTTACGGGTATAGGCTGCCATTATGGCATCCATCGTCTTGGTTCCAACCTGCTGTTCGATATCCTTCAGCACCAGCTTGCCGCGGATGTACACATTCCGGGCATAGGAATCGGCAGGAGTGTATTTCCAGGTTTCCAGGTCAAGCGGCTGGGAGGATGTCACCAGGCTGGCCTGCAGGACATGATTGGATGATACCCCATACTCCTGCTCCATCAGCCTGTCTTCGGCGTAGGAAGTGAAGCTTTCGTCCAGCCAGGCCTCCTCGAATTCATTGCTGGCCAGCATCCCGTAGAAATATTGATGGCCGATCTCATGAATGACGGTGCGCTCCAAAGAGGTGCCTGGAGAAGCCTCGGCCGCGCCAAAAGCAGTAACCAGCGTGGGATATTCCATCCCGCCGGCGCCGTTGCCCTCTTTGGGAGGTACGACGATGGATAATGTAGAGTAAGGATAAGGTCCGTACCATTTGCTGAAGTTGGTCAGGGCGGCCTTCGCTGCCTGGAAATAACGCTCCTGCAGATGTTTATGCAGCGGGTCCAGATAAAGCTTGATTCTCACACCCGGTACACGGTCTGTAGAGAAGGCCTCCTCGGCCACCACAAAGTCCGGGGAAGCAGCCCAGGCGAAGTCATGCACATCATCCGCATAAAATTGGTACACCTTCTGATCCTGCTTCAGCTTGGCGCTCTTGACCGGGAACCCGCTTGCGCCAACGATATAATTGGGGGGGACGGAGATGGTTACATTGTAGATACCGAAATCGCTGTAAAATTCGGATGTCCCGTGATATTGGTGCAGATTCCAGCCTTCCTCTTGTACACCCCGGGTACCGGCAGGTTCATAGACGCTCAGTTTGGGAAACCATTGCCCGGCCATCACGAAATTGCCGGCGGAACCCATGCGGGCGAATATTTTGGGCAGCTTAACTTCAAACTGGACTTTAAGCGTAACACTCTCCCCTCCGTTAACCGGTTGCGGGAGATGCACCTTTACGAGTGTCTTGTCATTGACATTGCCATCATCAGGCTGCACGTATTGCAGCCGCTGCATGAGCGAGACTCCCTCCGTAGTCCGGAGGTCGGTCAGGGTCATACTGCCAAATCCGTTCGCTGGCATGGCATCACCCCGGAGTTCGCCTCCAGATTCTTTCATAAACGTTGTGTCTTCAGAAGCAAATGCGTTTGGATAGAGATGAAAGTAGAGTTCTTGTACCGGTTTTAGGCCCGGGTGAGTCCAGGTCACCGTCTCTGAGGCTCTTAGAGAGGTGGTGTCCGGCAGCAGCTGCACGTCGATATGATACTCCACTACCCGCTGGCTTAACGCCTCCGAGACCGGAAGGGGAGTGCTCTCGGGAAGAACGGGCTGCACGGCTTTGGGCTTAGGCAGGGCAGCGGGGGACTTGGCCTCTTTTTGAACAGCAGCAGTTAGAACGGCAGGGCTGTGCTCTGCACCATACCCTGAAAGGCCCCCTATTCCCACTCCCAGCAGGGTGAGGGCGGACAGGGCCGCAAAGACGATAACGTACCTTAATGACAGTGGCTTCATACTGTGATTCCTCCCGTGACAAGCATCTACGGGATGTATATGTTTGCATTCGCCGCATTATTAGCTAAAATTAAATTATTAGTGAAAGGGAAGGATGTGCACTTGTGGATAACATACAACCGGAGGGCAAGAAACAGATTGCCTTAAATATTGTGAATGCCAAGAGCAAACATAAAGGCTTCGGCGCAGGCTCCATTGATTTGAACAATGTATCGCCCGTTATTATTGACGGCGGTGAAGCAGTTATCGATATCGGTGCCATGCATGCCAAGAGTAAGGTAGAGAAGGGGATTAAGTTCTCCATGAACCGCGAGGATGTGCCGGCAGGCAGACAGGTCTGGGTTGTATGGGTAGCCGTAGACCGTACGGCGGAGGGCCAGTTCTTCGGGGGCATTACCGCTTGCGAGATGTGGATTGATACAGAGGCACGGCGCGGCTGGAAAATTCTTGCCGATCATGTGAACAAGCTGGATGCTGCCCTGAAGCGGAAGATCATTCTGGAGGGGCTCGGTACAGTGGAGAGAGCGGCGCTTAAATCGCTGCTGATTTCTCATAATGAAGCTTGGTGGAATGCCTCTCCGGAAGAGCTGAAAGCGGCGCTGTCGGAATAGGAGATGTCCCCCGCAACATACTTTGTTTCAAGCTAAAAGGCTTGGCCCTCCCGAAACGGGAAAGGCCAAGCCTTTTGAATGCTCATGAGGGATGAATCAAGATGTTTGTGTTCTTTTATCTGCCTGCTGCATTGATCTTGCGCTTTAGCTGGCTGACTCTGGCCTGGCTGATGCCAAGAACCTCGGCAAGCTCCTTCTGGTTGGCATACGGATGGTCCGCGATGGCCTTCTCGAGACGCTGGCTCATTTCCTCTGTCTTTGTTCTCCGGCCGCCACGCAGTAATGCAGTGTTGTCTTCAACGGGACTTGCTGGCTGTTCTGCCACATCGGAAACCAGCCCGGGATCTCCCAGCTCTTTGAGGCAGCTGTTGCAAATAAACTGATCTTTAAAGTAAGTCACATGGTCGAGGCTTCTGCAAAAGGTGCATTCCGTAGAGGTGTACTTTCTGAGCACAATAATCTCTTCATTCAGAATGAAAAACTCGATAGGATCTCCAATGTCAATATTACGTGTCATGCGGATTTCTACGGGAACCACAATTCTACCAAGACTGTCTAAACTCCGGATCATGCCTGTATCTTTCATCTCATGTCCCTCATTTGCATCTTTATATTTTTGTGTGGATATCTATGATTATAACAGTAATTGTAAGTTAAGAGAACGGGGAAAGCGCATTCATTTATAGAGATTTGGCGATTAAAGAGATGAAAAGCCTCTGCCTGCGGAGGTCCGCTAGCAGAGGCTGATTAGGGTTCATTATTTTTTACCCAATTCCGGGATACCGAAACAGGGCGGGAAATCTTTAAACTCTGAAAGAGCTGGCCTGCTTATCATTTACCGAAACGTAAGGATTGTTCCTGAGATAGAAACGCCAGGGCAGCTCCGCATATTCTTCAGCATAGGGAATATTGATGCGGGGAGCCTGTACAATATCAAGAGTTTCGGGGCTTGCGCCCTGCTCCAGCCAGAGCGGCCTGCCCGGTACGTCCAGGCGGATTTCATTCAGGCTTTTGTCGATCCGCAGCGCCCGGCAGAGCTTGCCCGGACCGCCCGACAGGTCGGCCGGCTTCTTGACGGCTATGCCCCGGTAAGATACCATCCGCTCCGCATCGGCGGGAGTGAGCGGCTCCACCGCGCGGATCAATACCGCATGCGGATTGTCTTGCGCGGCCGTTACCACATTGAGGCAGTGGTACATACCATATATGAGATATACATAGGCGGTGCCGCCGGAGCTGAACATTACTTCGGTTCTGGCGGTGCGGCGGCCCCCATAAGCATGGCTGCCTTTGTCTTCAGCGCCTCCGTAGCTTTCCGTTTCCACGATGCGGCAGCGTATATCCCCGTCTTCCGTGCGCCGGACCAGATGCTGGCCAAGAAGAAGCGGCGCGGCCCTAAGCGCTGTATGCGCATAGATCTCCGGGGACAGAAGTGGAGAAGAAGGGAACGGTTCCCTGCCGCTGGCAGCGTTATTCGCATTCATAGATTGATGGCACCTCTCCCTGGCGAAGCAGGGTTTAAAGCCTGTGCTTCTGCCGTTTATTGGTCCCATCGTAGCGCAGACGGGGCAATGGCTGCAACAAGGATCAGTTCATCCACCAGCGTTTAATGTCGCTCCACAAGGAATGTTCATCCTTGGCAGGGACTGCGTTGTCCTTTGATCCGCCGGATGGAGCGGTGTCTTCGCCTGCACCATGCTGGTCACAATATTCCGTAGGTTCTGTACCGCTGATGAAGGTTTCCAGCTCCTTCTCGGGGCAGGCGGCTGTGGCCAGCTTGCCGGATTGCGGGTTAATGTACACGCTGACTACGCCGTCGGGAATCGGAAAAGTTTTTGGCGGGACGTTTGCCAGCGCTTTTTCCGTGAACTCGGCAAAAATTGGCGCAGCCCGCCTTCCGTCAGATGTGGCGATTTCACGTCCTTTATCATAGCCTACCCAGACTGCGGTAGACAGCTCGGGGGTGAAGCCGACCATCCAGCCGTCGGTGTCAGTGGTGCCGGTCTTGCCGGCCACGGGACGTTTGATAACGGAGGCAACACGATTTCCCGTTCCGCCGCTCTCGAATACACCTTCCATCAGACGGGTCAGCACATAGGCCGCTGCCGGCTCGACAACCTTTTGCCCCTGGCCCTGCGGAGCCTCATAGAGCAGATTGCCTTTGGAGTCAGTAATCTTGAGGATAGCCGTCACAGGCAGCTTAACCCCTCCGCCGCCAATCACCGCGAAGGCCGAGGCCATCTCCAGCGGACTGACCGGCGAGGTGCCGAGCGCTAGTGAGGGTACGCTTTGCAGCGGACTGCCAATACCCATATTAGCGGCCATTTCGGCGACCTTATCCGCCCCTACCTTCATAATGGTATTCACGGCATAAATGTTGTCAGAGGCGGCAATCGCCTGACGCATATTGATCTCTCCAAGATATTTGTCGCCAAAGTTGCGGGGCTGATAGGTTTTGCGGTTATTGTCGTAATGGAACAGCGTCGGCTGGCTGTTAAAGACAGACAGTCCGGTCATCGTCTTGGACGAGAGTGCGGTCAAATACATGATTGGCTTAAAGGAAGATCCCGGCTGGCGCGTTGTGGCCAAGGCATGGTTAAACGGGTTGGTGCGGTAATTTGTGCCTCCGACCATCGCTTTGATATAACCGGTGCGGGGGTCGATGGAGACAAGGGCGGTCTCCAGCTCACTGCTGCCGTCCATTCCTTTATCGACAGCATCCTCTGCCGCCTGCTGCATATCGGAATCAAGAGTGGTATAGACTTTCAGCCCGCCCTGGTCCAGCTCATCGCTGCTGATGTGGAGGGTGTCGATGACAAGACTGCGCACATAGTCGCGAAAATAAGGTGCGGCTACAGTGGTGTCCTTCTGACCCTGAGGCTTGAATTTCAAGCCTTCCCGGGCTGCCGTCTTGGCCTCCGCATCGGTAATATCGCCTACATTGGCCATCGCGGATAAAATGATGCCCTGCCGCTTCTTGGCATTCTCCATATGCGTATACGGCGAATAGTAGGTCGGGCCCTTGGGAATCCCGGCAAGCATGGCGCTTTCGGCCAGATCCAAATCCGCCGCAGCTTTGCCGAAATACATTCGTGCAGCCGCTTCAATGCCGTAGGCTCCATGTCCGTAATAGATTTCATTTAAATACATGTTCAGGATTTCGTCTTTGCTAAACTTCATCTCAAGCTGCATCGTATATAAAGCTTCCTTCGCCTTACGGGTCCAGGTCTTCTCATGGGTCAGGTAGAGATTGCGCGCAAGCTGCTGAGTCAGGGTGCTGGCCCCCTGCGTGCGTTCGCCCGCCTCCAGATTGACGAGTACAGCCCGGGCCATACCTTTTAGATCAAAGCCGGAGTGGTCGTAGAACTTACGGTCCTCCACGGCCAGTGTTGCCTGTATGAGCAGGGGAGAAATCTCTTCCAGCTTTACAGGGTCCCGGCTGCGCCCATCGTTGGTGAAGGTGGCCAGCACATTGCCCCGGGAATCGAGCAGCTTGGAGCGGATATCATCTCCGATCGGAGGAAGGTCTTTCTGATATAGATAGCCGATCAATGCCCCGGAAGCGAGCAGCAACAGTACGGTCATGACGGCCAGCAGCCGGAACAGCCCGCGGAAGCGGTGTTTTTTTGCCTTGGGTTTATCAGAATCGCGCGGCATGGCATCAGGCTCCTTCTTTATAAATATCTAAATTATAGGAAACGACAGCTGTATTCTTTTTTCCTCATTAATTTTCATTATGGGGAAGGATGGGATCAGATATTCAGGAGACCTGTACTTTGCATCAAAAGAGACAAGAGGGAGCCGTTTGAAGACGGTGACCAAATTGTCTTCTTTTTGTGATTTTCTCTGGTGGATCGAGCAGCGGCGGGGGAGTATAACAGAGTAGTGTCTACTGAAAAGGGTATATATCTTACAGGAGGTGTTCTCATGAATTGGACCCATAAAATACACCATACGGCCTTAACGCTCCTCTCGGCGGGCCTTTTGGCGCTTTCCGGCTGGGGAGCATCCGCTTCACCGGCGCAGGCAGCGTCAGCACCGGCACCTGCCTGCGGCAGCGGCGATCACGGATTGTTGCAGGAACTGCAGGCGAAACTGAGCAGCACCCAAAGCGCACCGCCCAGCTTTAACGATCTCCAGTTTCTGAGCGAAGATACAGGCCGGGCAGCAGGAAACGGCTTTATGATCGGCACGTCGGATGGCGGCTGTCACTTTCAGGAGATCTACAAGGGACAATGGAACTTCCGCCAAATGGATTTCCCGGACAACGTCAAAGGTTGGGCGCTGGCTTCAGTTCAAGATGGATCACCGGTCTATCTGATTACAACCTCTGACGGAGGCTCTACCTGGAAGAGACTTTTGGACAAGGCGGTAACTTTTGAGCGAATCGATTTTACAGACAGAATGCACGGGTTTGGGTACAACCGGACTTCTACCTACTACACTGCAGACGGCGGCCTTAGCTGGAGCAAGATCTCAACACCAGCCAACACGAGCGGCGCAGAGTTCAGCAGCCGCAGTAACGGTTGGGCAGTTGTAACTGCACCGGGTTCCGGCTACCGGATCATGAAGACTACGGATGGCGGCTCCACTTGGAAGCTTAGCCTGAAGTCCGCCTTTGCCTATCCTGAATCAGGACGAATCTATGCGAAGGGTGATCAAGTATACGCCTTGCTATACGGGGGGAGCGGCATGTCGCAGACCTCTTATTCACTGTATGCCAGCGGTAATAGGGGCAATAGCTGGCGCAGAGTAATTGCCGAGGATTCGGCTGGTGGCGGACCTGCGCCGGGCAGCGGCGCCGAGCTGCTCAAGACAGGACCTGCTTCCGGCAAACCGGGCAACATGCAGCTGGTCGGCAACAGCACCGCTTTTCTGTTCGGCTTCTCTCCGGCGGGAGAGAAGGCAGCCGTTGGCAGGACCTATAACAGCGGCAAGCAGTGGTCGAATCAGCCGGCCATTCCTGGGGTTGACGGTATGATTTCTTTTACCGGCAGCAAAGCGGGCTGGATGGCCATGAAAGGCGTCAATAGTTCCTCTCTGTACGCTACGGAAGACGGCGGTACCACCTGGAAGCTGAAATTGACTTTTAAAGGAACAGAATAATTATCCGGCAGCGGGACCGCTTGGTCCTGCATTGATGGCGGCTCCTCTGGGGGCCGCTTTTTGCATTGCGAACATCTAGTTACTACCCCGGGAAAGTGTGTTTTTTTCGCCGGTATGGTAAAATTTTATGTACTTTCTAAGGAAGGCGGCCGGCGTGTGAAAGGGTTGCTTATCCAAACAATCTTGAATAACCATTAGGAGGACTTCCAATATGGCTTTTCGCGTATCTGCTGTGCAATATCATCTGCATACGATCTCTTCATTTGAGGAGTTTTCCGCTCAATGCGAGCACTACATAAAGACAGCGGAGGAGTATAGCGCCGACTTCATCCTGTTTCCCGAATTTTTGACGACGCAGCTAATGTCCATAGGTGATGAACAAGGTAACGCCCTGGGAATTAACGACCTGCCGCAGTTTACCGACCGCTACCGGGAAATGTTCTCTGGTTATGCCCGGAAGTACGATGTACATATTATTGGCGGAACCCACGTACTGCGCAGAAATGGCAAGCTGTACAATGTGGCGCATCTCTTTTATCCGGATGGAAGAATTGCCGAGCAGGCCAAGCTGCACATTACACCTGCAGAAGTCGAAGGCTGGAATATGGGGGCGGGAGAAGGGCTGGAGGTATTCCAGACCGATAAAGGCACCATCGCTATGCTGACCTGCTATGACATTGAATTTCCGGAAATTGTGCGCATGGCCAGAGCCAAAGGTGCAGACGTGATTTTCTGTCCATCCTGTACGGATGACCGCCATGGATTCCACCGGGTAAGATATACGAGCCACGCCCGCGCGATTGAGAATCAGATCTATGTGGTGCTGACGGGGACCGTAGGCTCCTTGCCGACTGTCGACCTGATGCGAGCCAATTTCGGCCAGGCAGCAGTCATTACGCCGAATGATATTCCTTTTCCGCCGCAAGGTCTGCTCGCCGAAGGTGAAATTAATGACGATATGATCATTACCGCCGATCTGGATCTGGAGCTGCTGTACAGTGTGCGCGAGAAAGGTTCTGTAACGACGTGGCGGGACCGCAGGACAGACCTCTACACAGACTGGAAGTAAGGAGTGGAGCACGGTATGTACTACAAAACCTTTTATGCTTTTGACGAAAAAATCCCGGTGCCTGCGGTTATCCGCCAGTATACCGAAGACGATTTTGCCGAGCTGATCACCATTCAGTCCGAAGCATTTCCGCCGCCTTATCCTGCTGAATTATGGTGGAACCGGGAGCAGCTGCTGAATCATGTGACGCTTTTTCCGGAAGGCGCGCTCGCTGTGGAAGTGAACGGGGAACTGGCTGGCTCGGTGACAGGGCTGAAAATTAATTTTGAGCCGGAGGGTGAAGGGCTTCATCATACGTGGTCGGAGGTTACAGCAGACGGTTATATTACCACGCATCAGCCGGATGGAAATACGCTGTATATCGCCGATTTATGCGTACGTCCCAAATACCGCAAGCTGGGACTGGGCAAGGAACTGGTGCAGTCACTGTATCACGTTGTGGTGGAGCAGAAGCTGGAGCGGCTACTGGGAGCGGGAAGAATGCCCGGCTATCATCTGCAAGCTTCCCGGATCCCGGCGGAGAAGTATCTGGCCGAAGTGGTCGCCGGCACTCTAGCTGATCCTGTGATCACCTTCCTGCTGCGCTGCGGGCGGACGCCGGTCGGGGTCGTAGCCGATTATCTGGACGATGAAGAATCGGGCAATTTCGCTGCATTGATGGAATGGCGCAACCCCTTTGTTTCACGTGTATGAAGTCGCAGTGAATTCATAACCGGATGGAGGAGGAAATGGAATATGGAATATATAAGAATCACCGATATTGGGGACCCGTTGTTCAGACAAGTGCATCAATTGCTGGCAGAGGTGTTTCCGCCGGAGGAAGTGCTGGAATACAGCTTGTGGAAAGCGCCGCTTGAAGATTCCGGGATTCGCGTATTTGCCGCCGTCCATGACGGAGCTGTGGTGGGCACAACGGAATACCGTTATTATCCGGACTGGAATGTGGCAATGACCGACTTCACCATCATTGGCCGGGAGGGTCTGGGGATCGGGCGTTTTCTGGCCCGGAACCGGCTGGAAGACCTGAATAAGCTTGCTGCGGATAGCGGCAAAATGCTGTATGGTATGTTCGCAGAAATCTACGATCCTTACCGGGCTGAGCATCATGAGTTTGGAGGCGTTAAGCCAATGGATCCGTTTGTACGCCGTGAGGTGCTGTCGCACTTAGGCTATAAACGTCTTGATTTTCCTTATGTACATCCCTCATGGATGGGCGACGGGGAAGCGGTAACCGGACTGGATCTTTGTTTCATGCCCGCAGCTGAGGAGCAGGACCGGCTGGATGCATCTTTGGTTGCCGATTTCCTGACCCGCTATTATGCTGTGCTGGAGGATAAGCCTGAGGCCTGGCTGTCCATGGTGGAAGGTCTGCGTGCCCAGGATAAGCTTGAACTGCTGCCGCTTTAATTATTCCTCATGGCGAATTAGCCATTGAATTGCTCTCTTGAACTGGATATAGTGTACAATGGGAAAGCGAATATGACTTTGATTAAATATAAGAAAGAATAAGCGAGGAACACGTGATGGCTGAAGTACAGTCCGACAAATACGGTGTTTCCGTGACACTGGAAAGCCTGCAGGACGGGCAGCGAAATGTTGTAAAAGCAGCCGGAGAAGTTACTGCCAGAGGGCCGCAGCTATATATCCGTTATGAAGAGTCCAGTCAGGGCCCGCAGGGCGAGGCTGTTTCCGTCCGCACCACCATAAAGATTTCAGACAGCGAGCTGAAGCTGATCCGTCACGGCGGAATCCAGTCCGAGCAGTCTTTTGCGCCGGGGCGCCGCCTGCCGGGATTCTACCGTTCCCCTTACACACAGTTCAATCTCTCTACAGAAACGCGGAAGCTGGACATGGTCCGGAACGGGCGGTCGCTGACGGTTTCATGGGAATATGACCTGTACGTTTACGAGGAGTTATCAGGACAGTTCGCGATCAGTTTGCATATACAGGAGGAACCACAATCATGACACAAAGTTCAAATCCGCTTCAGCTTGCCAATGAACGGGTGAAAGAAGCCATCGCCGATGCAGTTGTTGCCGCAGGCCTGGTGACCAGAGAAGAGCTTCCTGCTATCGTGCTGGAAGTGCCGAAGGACAAAGCGCATGGCGATTTGGCGACCAACGCCGCGATGCAGCTTACCAAGATTGCGAAGCGCAATCCGCGCCAGATCGCCGAGGCGATTATTGAGCACCTGGACACAGGTCGTGCTTCTATTGAAAAAGCAGAAATTGCCGGACCGGGATTCATCAACTTTACTTTGTCCAAAAGCTACCTTTATCCGGTAATCGCTCTTGCCCACGAGCAGGGTGACAACTACGGCCGCATAGATGTTGGCCAAGGGCAGAAGGTTGAAGTGGAATTCGTCAGCGCGAATCCTACCGGCAGCCTGCATCTGGGGCATGCCCGCGGCGCTGCTGTCGGCGACGCACTCTGCAACGTGCTGGATTATGCCGGCTACAAAGTAACCCGTGAGTACTATATCAACGACGCCGGCAACCAGGTGGCCAATCTGTGCAAGTCGATTGAGACCCGCTACCTGCAGGAGCTGGGCCAGCCGGCCGAAATGCCGGAGGACGGCTACCATGGCGAAGACATCAAGGGATTCGCCAAAGAGCTTGTGGCTGAGAAGGGGGATTCCCTGCTTGCGATGACTCCGGGGGACCGTGCCGCTTTCTTCCGCACTTACGGCCTGGCCAAAGAGCTGGACAAAATCAAACGCGACCTCGGCCGCTTCCGCGTCAACTTCGACATCTGGTTCAGCGAAACCTCGCTGTATGAGAATGGACAGGTGCTGCGTTCACTCGATGAGCTGCGCGACCGCGGAGAGGTATATGAGCTGGACGGGGCAACCTGGCTGCAGACGACCAAATACGGCGACGACAAGGACCGCGTACTGATCAAGAACGACGGAACCTATACCTATCTCACGCCAGATATTGCTTACCACAGCGATAAATATAGCCGCGGCTACGATAAAATGATCAATATCTGGGGCGCTGACCATCACGGCTACATTCCGCGGATGAAGGCGGCGATGTCGGCCCTTGGCAACGATTCGGAGAAGCTTGTGGTGCTGATTGCCCAAATGGTCAGTCTGTTCCAGAACGGCGAAAAGGTCAAAATGTCGAAACGTACCGGCAAAGCGGTTACGATGGAAGACTTGATGGAAGAAGTCGGCCTCGACGCGATCCGTTATTTCTTCACGATGCGCAGCATGGATTCGCATCTGGACTTCGATATGGACCTGGCAATTTCCACGTCCAATGAAAATCCGGTATTCTACGTTCAATACGCGCATGCGCGGATCTGCAGCATTTTCCGCCAGGCGGAAGAGCAGGGCATCACATTGCCGGATTACGCCGATATCGATTATACGAAGCTGACGGCAGCTCATGAATATGACCTGCTCCGCAAAATCGGCGAATTACCGGCGGAGATTGCCATTGCTGCCGAAGGTTATGCACCGCACCGCCTGATCCGCTATGTCTACGATCTGGCTGCGCTGTTCCACAGCTATTACAAAGCCGAGCGCGTGATCACCGAGGATGCCGCACAGACCGTAGCCCGTCTCGCCCTGCTGGGCGCTGCGCGCACGACGATTGCCAACGTGCTGCGCCTTGTCGGTGTTACTGCGCCTGACCGCATGTAGCTGCAGCTTGCGCCAGCAAACTTAAAAGCTCCGCCTTCCGGTGAAAGGAAGGCGGAGCTTTTGGCGTGAGGCAGCACCGGCGCCGCCGGGTCCTGCCTTGAATAACGCCGGACCGGGAACCGCCCGCAATCTGGGCGGCCCCCGGTCCGGGCTGGTTGCAGGCCCCCGTGCCGGAGGGGCCTGCTGCTGGGCGCCGCCGCAGAGCGCAGCGGCGGCATTTGCCGCCCGTTGCCTACGCCTTCGCGGCGGCGGCAACGGGCTTAGCCCGTGCGCCCGCCCGCAGCAGGCGCAGGGCATCGGCCGCGCCGCCGCCCAGGGAAGCGCGGCGCTGGCCCTTGCGCAGCCGCACCGGCGAAGCCGTGCGGCGCAGCAGCAGCTTCAGCTCGCGCGGCGTAAGCGACGGCCGCAGCGCGAGCAGCAGTGCAGCGGCACCGGTGACATGCGAGGTCGCCATAGAGGTGCCGCTCATCTCTTTGTAGCCCTCCCTCAGCCAGCAGGAGGGCACGCTTTCGCCTGGTCCGTACACATCGATGTACGGACCGCGGTTGCTGAAGGCCGCTACGCGGTGCCTTCTGTCCAGGGCGCCGACGGCGATCGTCTCGGGGTAGCGGGCGGGATAATCCCCGCCCCGTTTGCCGTCATTGCCGGAGGAAGCGATGATAGCGATCCCGGCCCGGTAGGCCTTGATCACCACATCATGAAGTGCTTTGCTTCTTGTTTTCATCCCGAAGCTCATATTGATAATGTCGATCTTGTTCTGTACACACCAGTCGATCCCAAGGACAATATCCGACACATAGGCCGAGCCGCTGTGGTCAAAGGCTTTGACCGGATACACCAGTGCCCGTGGGGCTACGCCCATCATTCCGCGCGTGCCGCCCGCTGCGGCCAGTGTACCGGCAATATGAGTGCCATGCCCGTTATCATCGAGCGGCAGCATGCCGCGGTGCAGCAGATTCACACCGGAGGCCAGGGAATGCTTCAAATCGGGATGGCGGTAATCGGCCCCCGTGTCAATGACGCCTATTTTCACATGCACTCCGGTTGATTTGGACCAGGCCTGTGGAGCATGTATCGCCTTCACCCCCCATGGCATGACGGCGGTTCCGCTCTTGTCCGGGGACACGGAGTGGACCTGTATCCGCAGGTCATTTTCAATACGCAGCAAATCGGAGAATTTATCCATCAGTCTTTCTGCACCCGCAGCAGGCAGAAAGAAGGCCCGAATCAGCGGGGAAACCTGAACCTGCCGCAGCCCAGGCCGCTTTTTCTTCAGCGCCTTCCACTGTGACAGCGCTCCGGCATACTGGCGGGCATCGTTAAAGGTAACAATACGCCGCTCAGTAGTATTTTTGGGGGCAGCCGATATCTCATCAAGCAGCATCTGCCAAAATCCGTAATAGTCCATAAGTTATACGCCGTCCCCTCCTCGGTGCCGTGCTGCCATATTGTATGAAAGAAGGCGGACGTCCGAATGGGAACTTGCCCTTTTTTAGCGAAATGGGCTGCCCATCGTGTCAAAAGGCGGCGCTTCACATAAAATAAACGGAAGAGATCTAAACCTCTCTTTGCAACATCCCGTAAGGAGCCGATCCTTGGCGTGGATACAGTCATGCGCGGAGGAATTTCCTCCGCCTTTTTAGCAAATTAGGAGTATAAGCTTGGCGCTATACTTTCTTCATATCTGTTGTACAGAAGCGGCTGTGCGTGCTTTTCAACAAAGACGGCTTAGCACAGGTTTCCTGGCGTTGGGACAGCCGAGTACATATGATCAGATCGAACTGCTTTGTTCGTGCTCGTGCAAGCAGTGGCTGAAACATCCGAAAGCGCTTCAAACCTTCCGGAACGCCAGAAACAAATCTCCATACCAGGACCGCAAAGCGAATCTTCCGGCCTCTCACCGCAATTGACTTGCAATTTGCTGGCAAATAGGTTTTACTTAGGTTTGTTAATGGATATGATAAATTAAGCATGATTTGTAAAGTGAACAATGCGTGAGAGGAAGTGTCCTTTAGTGAGTACGCCACTCAATTTAAAGCTGGACCCTGAGAAAGTTAAAGAAATACCGATGGTGGACCTGGCTTTCCTGGTGCTTAAAGCAGCCAACACACCTTTTTATTACCGTGACCTGATGGTTGAAGTAGCCAAGCTGCGCGGTATGACCGAGCAAGAAAGCCAAGATACTATTGCCCAGTTATATACCGAGATTAACATTGACGGGCGTTTTGCCTGTGTCGGAACCAACCTGTGGGGGCTGAAACGCTGGTACCCTCTGGAACGCTCCGATGATCCTGTCGGCAATACCAAACGCGTTCGTATCATCAACGATGAAGACGACGATTTGGAAGATGATGATTTTGCCGAAGAAGAAGAGAACTATGCTGCTGAGGAAGAGGACTTCGACGTTATCGACGAAGATCGCGACGACCTCTATTCAGACGACGACAGCGAAGAAGAAGTTGACGAGGATGTTGTCATTGATGAAGATGACATTGACGAAGACGAAGTGGATGAAGATGACTCCGAAGACGGCGAAGGCGAAGATGCCGACGAGGACGAGAACGACGAATTTTAGAATAGTGCACTAGGGCAGAATTCCTCCCTTGACATGGGTAGGACCGTCAGAGTAAACTATTGCATGGGCTTATAATGAACGTTAATATTATTTTCTAAAATAAAAAGTGCCCCGGCTCTACGGGTGTCACTTTTTTGTTTTTTTAGATGGTTTTTCCGTGATTGGATGAACGCATCCCTGGTTTTTTGGGATGACGGAAGTAACTTTTAAGTTCCCCGTTTTGATGATGGAAAAAAGGGTTACGATAAACAAATGCGTCGCCTGAATTTCTGGACTTTATTTAGGAGGGTTTTACAGTGACAAAGTATATTTTTGTAACGGGTGGCGTTGTGTCTTCCCTGGGCAAGGGCATCACCGCTGCTTCGCTGGGCAGGCTGCTCAAGAACAGAGGTCTGAAGGTGACGATCCAGAAATTTGATCCTTATATCAATGTAGACCCTGGAACTATGAGTCCTTATCAGCACGGGGAAGTATTTGTCACCGATGATGGTGCGGAGACTGACCTCGATCTTGGACACTATGAACGGTTTATTGATATCAATCTGTCAAAGAACAGCAATGTGACGACAGGTAAAATTTATTCCTCCGTAATCAGCAAAGAACGGCGCGGGGAATATTTGGGCGGCACGGTTCAGGTTATTCCTCACATCACGAATGAAATCAAGGAACGGGTATACCGCGCCGGCCGCGAGACTGGTTCTGATGTAGTTATTACCGAAATCGGCGGTACTGTGGGCGACATTGAGAGCCTGCCGTTCCTGGAAGCTATTCGTCAGATTAAGGGTGATATTGGCCGGGAAAATGTAATGTATATCCACGTAACCTTGATTCCTTATATTAAGGCTGCGGGTGAAGTAAAGACAAAGCCGACACAACATAGTGTCAAGGAGCTGCGCAGCATTGGGATTCAGCCGAATGTGATCGTATGCCGTACGGAATATCCGCTTTCTGAAGACATGAAGGCCAAAATTGCCTTGTTCTGTGACATCGACGCCAATGCAGTAGTTGAGTGCCGTGATGCTTCCACGCTGTATGAGGTTCCGCTTAACCTGCGTGATGAAGGTCTGGATGAGATTGTGGTTAATCATTTGAAGCTGACTACACCTGCGCCGGATATGCGTGAATGGGAAAGCATGCTGGAGCGGATCCAGAAGCTGGAACACACCGTGGAGATCGCTATTGTCGGCAAGTACGTTGCTTTGCATGATGCATATCTGAGTGTGGTGGAGTCGCTTTCGCATGCAGGTTTCGCAGCCAATGCGGAAGTGAAGCTCCGTTGGGTGGACGCTGAGATGGTGACCGACGAGAATGTGGACGAACTGCTTGGCGGAGTAGGCGGCATTCTGGTGCCAGGCGGCTTCGGCGACCGGGGGATTGAAGGTAAAATCTCCGCAATCCGTTATGCCCGTAAGCAATTGATCCCGTTCTTCGGGATTTGCCTGGGAATGCAGGTTTCCGTTATCGAATACGGCCGTTCCGTGTTGGGACTGGCAGGGGCGAACAGTTCGGAGATTGATCCGACTACATCGCATCCGCTGATTGATCTGCTCCCTGAGCAGAAGGATATCGAAGATATGGGCGGCACCATGCGTCTTGGACTGTATCCTTGTAAGCTTTTGCCGGATTCACTGGCTATGTCCTGCTATGATGATGAACTGGTCTATGAACGCCACCGTCATCGGTATGAGTTCAATAACGCCTACCGCGACGAAATTGAAAAAGCAGGTCTTGTGATCTCCGGGACTTCACCTGATGGACGTCTGGTGGAAATTGTGGAGCTTCCGGGTCATCCTTGGTTCCTGTCGGTACAATTCCATCCGGAATTCACTTCCCGTCCGAACCGTCCGCAGCCGCTCTTCCGTGAATTTGTCAAAGCTTCACTGACTCATTCCGAACAGCTGTAATTCATATGTCAAACCAGCCCTCACGGGTCTTTGAAAGCCTCCATCTGGAGGCTTTCTTCAAAATATAAGAATTTATATGTTCACGCTATAAATTATCCTTCTATTTCTCGCTGAAACGGATACCGTCCTTTTGAGGACGGCAAAGCCGTTTCCACTTGAAATATAGGACAGTATAGGTTGTGCGCTATACCTTTTCCTTCATTTCTACAAAAACGGATGTCGTCCTTCGTTAAGGACGGCAAAGCCGTTTTTTTTGGTTATAAGGGTTTGTATACCTTTAATGCTGTTGAGAATTTAATTTTTATAGTTTTGAATTTACCATTCCCGGGCAGTCAGTGTTTAACCATTATATGGATTGTATTTACCCATTTTATCCAATTAGCAGGATTTTGGCTGTAAAGCACGAATTATAGGTTTCGTATAGACTAAGTTGTAGTGGGCCGTTAGCTGTGCGGAGCGCGGTATAGTCAATCTGCCTTAAATCTGGGAGGGTATGATATGGAAAAGAAGAAAGTATTAATTGTCGACGATCAGAACGGAATCCGGATTCTTCTCATGGAAGTCTTTAATAGCGAAGGGTATACCACTTTTCAAGCAGCTAACGGAAAATTGGCACTGGACATTGTTCGTAGTGAATCCCCAGACTTGGTTCTGCTTGATATGAAGATTCCGGGAATGGACGGACTCGAAATCCTGAAGCATTTGAAGGAAATCAATCCGGCCATAAAGGTGATTATGATGACTGCCTACGGAGAGCTGGATATGATTAAGGAAGCGACGAAACTCGGAGCACTGATGCACTTTACCAAACCTTTTGACATTGATGAGATGCGGGTAGCCGTGAACATGCATCTTAACAGCAAGTCGATAGACCAGTGCAGCTAGTGTTGGAATAGGCGGTTTGGGATGCTCCTGAAATGGACAATCTAAAAAGGATGAGTTCCGCTGGGATATGGGCTGGATGAATATCGTCCCACCGGGACATTTTTTTGTGTACCCTATTTAGTATTTAACACAGGATGTGCTATAATAAGCCTGTATGTGATGTCGGCTTATATATAAGCAACCAACATTCTTAGGAGGATTGAAACCATGCCATTAGTATCTATGACAGACATGTTAAACAAAGCACTTGAAGGAAAATATGCAGTAGGCCAGTTCAACATCAACAACCTGGAGTGGACTCAAGCGATTCTTGGTGCCGCAGAAGAAGAGAAATCACCGGTTATCCTTGGTGTATCCGAAGGCGCAGCTCGTCACATGGGCGGATTCTACACTGTTGTAAAGATGGTTGAAGGTCTTGTTCATGACATGAAAATCACCGTTCCTGTAGCGATTCACCTGGATCACGGTTCTAGCTTTGACAAATGTAAGGAAGCCATTGATGCCGGATTTACTTCCGTAATGATCGACGGTTCCCACCACCCAATCAGCGAAAACATTGAAATGACTAAAAAAGTCGTTGACTATGCACACGCTAAAGGTGTTTCGGTAGAAGCCGAAGTAGGTACAGTTGGCGGACAAGAAGATGACGTTATCGGCGGCATTCAATATGCTGACCTTAACGAATGCGTAAGCATCGTTAAAGAAACCGGCATCGACACTTTGGCTCCAGCACTTGGTTCCGTACACGGTCCTTACCATGGCGAGCCTAACCTCGGATTCAAAGAAATGGAAGAAATCCGCAACGCGGTTAAACTTCCACTGGTTCTGCACGGTGGTACAGGTATCCCTGAGCACGATATCAAGAAATCTATCTCCCTGGGTACTTCCAAAATCAACGTAAACACTGAGAACCAAATCGCATTTGCTAAAGTAGTTCGCGAAGTTCTTGCTGCTAAACCTGATGCTTACGATCCACGTACATTTATCGCACCAGGCCGCGATGCCATCAAACAAACCGTTATTGGCAAAATCCGCGAGTTCGGATCCAGCAACAAAGCGTAATTTATTTCCGCCCTTAGCGGACGAGCTACCCTTGTTAAGAGTGCTCTTTCCTTTGTGCATCTGCACAGATTAATATCTTTATGCACCGGGACAGGTTATTTAACGCTGTCCAGTTGAATAGTTTGATATGGAAAGCACACCGCTTAGCCGGTGTCTTTCCATTTTATTCACCAAAAATGCCACAGCAAGTATTGCCGGATAAGTTGCAATACACGTAGGGGGAACCAGATAAATCTATGGAAAAATTAATGATTGGCGGTGGACGTCCGCTAGAGGGCGTTGTAACCATCAGCGGAGCGAAGAATAGCGCAATTGCGCTTATTCCTGCGGCGATTTTAGCCGAATCTGAAGTTGTTCTGGATAATTTGCCCTCCCTTAGTGATGTGGCTGTTTACTCT
Source organism: Paenibacillus sp. IHBB 3054 (assembly GCF_051594305.1). Classification (NCBI taxonomy): domain Bacteria; kingdom Bacillati; phylum Bacillota; class Bacilli; order Caryophanales; family Paenibacillaceae; genus Paenibacillus; species Paenibacillus sp. IHBB 3054. The sequence goes on from NZ_JBOFBG010000052.1 coordinate 40,056, forward strand.
GAAATTTTGGAAGAGCTTGGTGCGACTGTGTCGTGGTCAGGCAACCAGATGAGAATTGATCCCTCCCGTATCGTCTCCATTCCAATGCCTAACGGCCCCGTTAAGAAATTGCGGGCTTCATATTATATGATGGGAGCGCTTCTTGGAAGATTCAAGGAAGCGACAATTGGTCTTCCCGGCGGCTGTAATTTTGAACCCCGCCCAATTGACCAGCACATTAAAGGTTTTGAGGCGCTGGGAGCGACCGTGACTAATGATCATGGTTCGATTCATCTTTATGCCAAGGAACTGCGCGGTGCGAAAATTTATCTGGATGTGTCCAGCGTTGGAGCGACCATTAACATTATGCTTGCGGCTTCACGGGCCAAAGGCTCTACAATTATTGAAAATGCGGCTAAAGAGCCTGAGATTATAGATGTAGCTACCCTATTAAACTCTATGGGCGCAGTTATTAAAGGCGCCGGTACCGAAACCATCCGGATCGAAGGCGTTACGGAGATGCATGGCTGCCGTCATTCCATCATTCCCGACCGGATTCAAGCTGGGACATATATGATTGCTGCTGCAGCAACGCGCGGCAACGTGTTAATAGATAACGTTATCCCCAAACATTTGGAGGCTTTGACCGCCAAACTGCTGGAGATGGGCGTAGAAATTGAAGAACTGGACGAAAGCATTCGTGTGATCGGCAGAGCCCGATATGAGCATGTCGATGTTAAGGCTTTGGTATACCCCGGTTTTGCCACCGATCTTCAATCCCCGATGACAAGTATATTGACCCAGGCTGAGGGAGTTAGCGTCCTTAGCGATTTTGTCTACAGCAACCGGTTTAAGCATGTGCCGGAACTCGTGCGGATGGGCGCAAAGATCCGCGTAGAAGGGCGATCAGCCATTATTGAAGGCGGCAAGCTTAACGCTGCTAAAGTAAAGGCTGCCGATTTGCGCGCGGGTGCGGCGCTGGTCATTGCCGGACTGACTGTTCAGGAAGGCATTACCGAGGTCACGGGTGTGGAATATATTGACCGCGGATATGATAATCTTGTTAGTAATCTGCGCAATTTGGGTGCCGAGGTCTGGCGCGAGAACGAATAGAAATTGAGGTTGCCCGAGGAATTGGGAGGAGTAATATTTGCCTCTAAACTGCATATCTCCTTCCAATTTGGGTAATCCTATCCTAATGAGCAATTTAATAGACTCATATTTTGCCCGAACTCATACAAAAATTGAATAGGTGGTTATTACATGGATCTTCAAATTTCCGATCTGGAAGAAATGAAGCTGACCGATCTGTATAAGCTGGCTAAGAAATACCAGATTCCCTACTACGGAACGCTCAAGAAACGGGAACTGATCTTTGCGATTCTTCGTGCACAGGCGGAGCAAAGCGGGCTCATGTTCATGGAAGGCGTGCTGGAGATTTTGCCTGAAGGCTATGGTTTCCTGAGGCCGATTAACTATTTGCCCAGCGCGGAAGATATTTATATCTCGGCTTCGCAAATTCGTAAATTTGATTTAAGAAGCGGCGATCTTGTTTCCGGGAAATGCCGCACACCGAAAGAAAATGAACGTTACTTTGGATTGCTTCAAGTAAATGCCGTGAATGGCGAGAATCCTGCCAGTGCAGCGGAGCGTTTGCATTTCCCGGCGCTGACACCTCTTTATCCGCAAGACAAGCTGCCGCTCGAAACATCCCCTACTCATTTATCTACCCGAATAATGGATTTACTTGCTCCTGTAGGTTTGGGGCAGCGCGGTTTGATTGTAGCACCTCCCAAAGCAGGAAAAACGCTCCTTCTGAAAGAAATAGCTAACAGTATCTCCACTAATAATCCCGAGATTGAACTGTTTGTATTGCTGATTGATGAACGTCCCGAAGAAGTAACTGATATGCAGCGTTCTGTAAAAGGCGAAGTGGTTGCATCCACATTTGACGAGCTTCCGGAGAATCATATTAAGGTAGCTGAGCTTGTCCTGCAGCGGGCACTGCGTTTGGTTGAGCATAAAAAGGATGTTGTTATTCTGCTGGATAGCATTACCCGGTTGGCACGCGCCTATAACCTTGTGGTTCCTCCATCCGGCCGCACACTTAGCGGGGGGATAGATCCTGCGGCGTTCCACCGTCCGAAGCGTTTCTTTGGTTCTGCGCGGAATGTAGAAGAAGGCGGAAGCCTGACGATCCTTGCAACAGCGCTGATTGATACCGGATCGCGTATGGATGATATCATTTATGAAGAATTTAAAGGTACAGGCAACATGGAGCTGCATTTGGACCGCAAGCTGGCGGAACGCCGTATCTTCCCGGCAATCGACATCCGCCGTTCAGGCACACGCCGCGAAGAGGTGCTGCTGAGCAAGGAAGAACTCGATACCATTTGGGCAATCCGCAAAAATATGAACGAGTCGTACGATTTTGTAGAGGGATTCATCAAAAAGCTGCGTGACACCAAGACCAATGCCGAATTCCTGGCGTCTTTTGATGTGGCCGGAAGCAAAGAGGGTTCATCGGCAAGCGGTACAGCCAGCAATGGCGGAACTTCCAATAGCGGTTCGTCGGCGCGCCGTACAACACGGCCCAAGACACCTACTGTCCCTACAACCTGAGAATTGATATAAGAGGAGACTAACATGTATTTGGTATATGCCGACGGGCAAGGAAACGTATATGATCATCCCGAGCTGTACGGGCTTGCCCGCAGCGGAGATATGATTGTTGAGATGCTGGAGGAAGAATTGATTCCGCTGCCGGAAGGCGCGACGCTGGTAGGACTGCCTAATACGCGGGCAGTGGGCATGAACCCCGAGACAGGGGAAATGCTGCCGTTGCCGGAAGGTTCGCAGGCAGTAGGCGCACTGTTGCCGCAGGGTTTTACAAGGCTTTGTCTTCCTGGTTATGTCAAGACAGACAAGTCGTATAAGCTTCCGCTGTTCGGATATTCCGCTGTAGTGTGGAAGGATGGCGGCTTCTACGTGGCTGCTGATCTTACGGATGATCCCGAACAATGGAACCCTTTGAATTGTGACCGTGAGAATGTGGAAGCCGGAGTCGGTGATTTGACCGCCAAGTATCCGGAGAACCGTCTATATGATCATCTTTCCAACTGCGCGCTGGGCTATGAATGCCTGACTTCCTCCAATACCTTTTTAGGTCGTTGGGAAGGTGCGGTTCCGGTCTCCTATTCTTGCAATGCCGGGTGCTTTGGCTGTATTTCCGAGCAGCCTGATGACAGCGGGTTTGTATCGCCGCAGACACGTATGAACTTCCGGCCTACGGTGGATGAAATTTCTCAAGTCATGCTGGAGCATCTGAAGACGCCTCAGTCCATAATCAGCTTCGGTCAGGGTTGTGAAGGCGAGCCCTCTACACAGGCCAAATTAATTATTGAGTCTATTCGTGAAGTGCGTTCGGTTACCGATATGGGCTATATCAATATCAACACCAACGCCGGGCTAAGCGACCATATCCGCGGGATTGTTGATGCAGGGCTTGATTTGATGCGGGTGAGTACGATCAGTGCCTTGGATGACCATTACAACGCTTACTACAAGCCTCGCGGCTACACTTTGGCGAATGTGGAGAAATCGTTGAAATACGCTGCGGCGCAGGGTGTATATACTTCTATCAATTATCTGATTTTCCCCGGGGTCACGGATCGCGAGGAAGAAATTGAGGCCATGGTGGAATTTGTAAGACGTACGGATCTGAAACTGATTCAGATGCGTAATCTGAACATTGATCCCGAGAGCTATTTAGAACTCATTCCTCCGGCGCAAGGCGAAATTCTGGGCATGAAGACCATGCTTGAGATTTTCCGCGAGGAACTTCCGGATGTGGTCATAGGCTCCTTCACTCATGTTCCTCCAGCGGATTTGGCCCGTGCCAAACAGCGCAGAGTCCATATGTAGCACGGAAATATGGGCTTTAAACATATTGCAGACTTTTACCTTTCATGCTAAAATACCGTTGTGTGTTTAATAACTCTGGGTCCGCATGAGTCCTAGGGCATGAGAGGTGAAATTCAAATGCAACAAGCAATCCAACCAAAGTACAACCTTACTAAGGTAAACTGCGCATGTGGCAACACATTCGAATCCGGTTCTGTTAAACAAGAGCTGCGCGTCGAAATTTGCTCTAACTGCCATCCGTTCTTCACTGGCAAGCAGAAATTCCTTGATGCCGGTGGTCGCGTTGATAAATTCAAGAAGAAATACGGTATCTAATCAGCCTTGCCTTTCAGTGGCATAAGATGGGACTGCCCCTTGGCATTTTAGCCAGGGGGTTTTTATATACTAGAGGAAAAGAATGCCGTTTCCGCTTGTCGGGTTGATTTTTACCGGGCGGTGAGCTATACTTATCTTCGCCGTGCTAGACGGGGAGGTAGCGGTGCCCTGTAACTCGCAATCCGCTGTAGCGAGGTTGAATTCCTGTTAGAGGTGCTGTCGATGTGAGGCCTTGGTCCCTATGGACTGTGTTGACGGTTGGGTCCTCCGCAATGAGTGCTTGTGAACCTGGTCAGGTCCGGAAGGAAGCAGCCATAAGCAAGTTTACTCTTGTGCCGGAGGGTGGCCTAGCCCGAGCAGTCTTGTAGGGTTGCCGCTTGGATCGCAGCCATCAATAACAGGTGCACGGTTTTATATTATGAACATATCGTTAATGATAGCGTCTTTGCCACAAGCAAAGATGCTTTTTGTTTTTGGTCAAAGTCTGGGGAATATAGTATAATAAATTAGCGACAAATGCCGGAAAGCGGCAGCCTAAGAAAGGGTAATGCATAGTGGAACATATCGCGCTGTACCGTGCTTGGCGGCCGCAGTCGTTTCAAGACATGGTAGGACAACAGCACATTATCCAGACGCTGCAGAATGCGATTCGTGAACAGCGGGTTTCGCATGCCTACCTGTTCAGCGGCCCGCGGGGAACCGGCAAGACGAGTGCTGCCAAAGTGCTCGCCAAAGCGGTCAATTGCGAGCGCGGTCCGGGTCCGGAGCCATGCAATGAATGTCCATCCTGTGTGCGGATTTCCGCTGGCAACGTAATGGATGTGCAGGAAATTGATGCGGCCTCCAACAGGGGTGTTGAAGAGATTCGCGATCTGCGGGATAAGGTGAAATATGCGCCTACCGAAGTACGCCGTAAAGTGTATATTATTGATGAAGTGCATATGCTCACAACAGAAGCGTTCAACGCTCTGCTAAAGACGCTGGAGGAGCCGCCGCCCCATGTCATGTTCATTTTGGCGACGACAGAACCTCATAAATTGCCGGCGACGATTATTTCCCGCTGCCAGCGTTTTGACTTTCGCAGAGTATCGCTCGAAGAGCAGAGTGGCCGACTAACTGAAATCTGTGAGAAGGAAGGCATTACTGCAGATGCAGATGCATTGCAGTACATTGCCCGTCTTTCCGATGGGGGGATGCGCGATGCTCTCAGCATACTGGACCAGATTTCTTCCTTTACAGACGGCAATGTGACTTACCAGCAAGTGCTGGGGATGACTGGCGGAATTCCTTCCGAGCAGTTTGCCCGCCTTGCAACAGCCATTCTGGAAGGTGATATGGGTCTGCTTCTGGAACTTGTCGAGCAGCTTATGCACGAAGGCAAAAGCGCCGACAAATGTCTGGAGAACCTGCTGTATTATTTCCGTGATCTGCTGATGATCAAGATGGTGCCGGGCGCGGATCAGCTAACAGACCGGGTTCTCAATCCGGCTGAATTCCGCGACATGGCAGCAGCGTTCTCCCGGGAGCGGCTGTTTGAAATTGTCGAGACCCTGAACCGCTATCTGGGAGAAATGAAATATGCCACTCATCCGCAGACTTTGTTTGAAGTGGCTCTGATGAAGTTATGCAGCTTGCAGCAGGGCGGAGGAGCTCCGATTCTGGCGGCTTCCCCTGGCTCAGCGGCCTCCCTGCAGCCTTCAGGGGGCAGCTCCTCCGTGGATTCGGGGGAACTGGAGCTTCTCAAGCGCCAGATTGCCGCATTGGAGAAGAAGCTCGAGCAGGCTATGCAGTCCGGGGGGATATCCGGTAACGGCTCAAGAGATCAGGCTTCCGCCCAGAAGCCAGCCCAAAGCTCGGCTCCACGAATCTCCTCACCCTCCAAGCTGCCTCCGCAGCTGGATAAATTCATCGCCGGTAAAGACAGTGCTGATTTCGCTTCGGTGTTTAAACAATGGAGCGTCGTCTTGCAAGGGGTGAAGGAGGAGAAGGTAACCGTGCATGCCTGGTTTGTTGACGGTGAGCCTGTGTCAGTAATGGAAGATGCGGTGCTTGTGGCCTTTAAGAACACAATTCACCGGGACACCACAGAGAAACCGGCCAACAGACAGGTGATTGAGAATGTGTTAGCTGCACGGCTGGGTAAACCCTACCGTCTGGTCACGATACTTCTGCGCGACTGGAATGAAGCGGCGCAGAAGTCTGCTGCACAACCGGGCAAGGAGGAGCTTCGTCTCGAGCATGAGCATGAAACTGCGGAGACAAAGACTGAACCATGGATTGACGAGGCTATCCAGCTCTTTGGAGAAGACCTTGTTGTCATAAAAGAGTAGCATTTAAGCCTATGAGCGCAAAAAGCGCATTCCAAAGGAGAGACGACTTATGAATAATATGAACCAAATGATGAAACAGGTTAAAAAAATGCAGGAGCAAATGCTCAAAGCCCAAGAAGAGCTGGGAAGCAAGACGATCGAAGGTTCTTCCGGCGGCGGCGTGGTTACTGTACAAGTGAATGGCCATAAGAAGCTGCTGTCCATGCAAATCAAACCAGAGGCTGTTGATCCGGAAGATATCGAAATGCTGCAGGATCTTGTCATCACCGCTGTAAACGACGCCCTTACCCAGGCTGAAGAGCTGGCTAACAACGACATGGGTAAATTCACCGGCGGAATGAAGATCCCTGGCTTATTCTAGGCCTACTCCACTCCAGACCAAAGGAGAACCATCAATTTGTATTATCCAGAACCGCTAGCCAAGCTGATCGAAGCTTTTACACGTTTGCCCGGGATCGGCCCGAAGACAGCAGCCCGGCTGGCTTTTCATGTACTCAACATGAAAGAGGATGAAGTTATTGATTTTGCCAAAGCGCTTGTCAGTGTCAAACGCAATCTTCATTACTGCTCGGTCTGCTGCAACATTACGGACACCGATCCATGCCGTATATGTCAGGACAAAACCCGAGATACCTCAGTGATCTGCGTGGTACAAGACTCCAAGGATCTTGTAGCCATAGAGAGAACCAAGGAGTTCGACGGGTATTATCATGTGCTTCAGGGTGCAATTTCACCGATGGAGGGCATAGGTCCTGACGATATAAGACTCAAGGAACTGTTGACCCGTCTGAGCGATGAGAGAGTGAAAGAGCTTATTATGGCCACTAACCCCAATATTGAGGGTGAAGCTACAGCCATGTATATCTCCCGTCTGGTCCGTCCGTTCGATATTAAAATCACCAGAATAGCCCATGGCTTGCCCGTGGGGGGCGATCTGGAGTATGCGGACGAGGTTACCTTATCCAAAGCTTTGGAAGGCCGTCGTGAGCTCTAAGCAGTTCTGACATCATAATCAGCGAAGGAAGCCCGCGAGGGCTTCTTTTTTATATAGGAGGGCGCATACGTCCTGAACGATACATTACATACAAGATAGGCTATGAACCGCCGTCTTACTTTGTGGGACTTTTTAGTTCTAAGTTTGTCCCCATCTTTATATGAATGAGAATATGCAAGACGCGGAAGCTGCGTTATCAAGCATAGAATTATTCTTGAGGGGGAATCGCAAATGGGTTGGTGGGGCTCGAGAAAGCAGGGAAACGATGTAAAAAATGTTCAAGTGTCAGACATGGATGAGCACTGGAATGTATTCCTCGAAGTGTCCAAGGCACAAGCGGAGTGGCAAAGAGCCTATTTGATGTTTGATGAGGCGCTGGGTCAGGATCAAATTGATTATGCGATATATATTCTGGAGGCAGCAGAACGCAAATATCAAATTCATCTTAAGCATGCTAAAAGCTTGGGGCTTAACCGCAGTCTATTATAGGCTTGGTCAAGATATGTAAAGGGGGAGCACAATGCTAAGATTGGCTGCAATGGGCGTATTGATATTATCCGGGTTATTATTGATATTAATAGTTTTTCGTAAAAAATTGGGCTGGGCCTGGCTCAGTTTGTTTGGGACTCATCTTATTCTTGCTGCACTGGGCATTTATATAGTGAATTTCTCCGGATTGCTTACGGAAGTTTATCTTCCTTTAAACCCGGCAACCATAGGCGCAGTAACGATTCTTGGACTTCCGGGAGTCCTGATGCTGCTCGGTTTAAAAATAACTTTGTTTTAATGGTTGACGCATGTTATTAATTTATGATACATTAAGTCTCGGCCCTTTGGACAAGATATCACTTGATAACTTGCCAATAAGGAAAGCGAAAAAAGAAATTAAAAAAACGCTTGACTGAAGCAAGGGTGCTGTGATATATTATAAAGGTCGCTGCTGACAAGCAACGACGACGAAAAAAAGAGACATTGATCTTTGAAAACTGAACAACGAGTGAGTG
>NZ_JBOFBG010000053.1:0-43496 GCF_051594305.1 Paenibacillus sp. IHBB 3054
CAATTTACATGCATCAACTGCATTTTGAACAAGTTCTCTAATCGAATGGATTGGTTCATTATAAATTGACTTACCCATAAATAGTTGATACACCTTATCCATATCTGCCTCAAACGTATACGGAGTGTACTTGTAGCCGTGCTCAATAATGTTACAATTAACAGTCAGTGGAAGACAGAAGGGCCATTCTTCTTTGACTTCTGTAAATGTTCGTTTAGTAGATTTAATTTCATTTTGGATGTCTTCGCAAAATTGACTTAACGTATGATGTATAACATGATCGTAACAGTGCCCGTTATAATTTATTGCTTCTTCATTAATGGACCAATTGGAGATTGATAAATGTTTTCCCCACTCCAAATATGATCTATTTAGATAACTCAACGATGATTGAGGGAGCAAATAGTGAAATAAGACATTTGGTGTTCTCTCTCTATCAAAATCTAAAATGTCTGACAAACGAAGTGCCGCCGCCACTAATTGTAAATTCACTTTGCAGCCACCAATTGGATAGTCAATAGGAAACCTAAGTCTTCCAGGATTCAGCATACTGAACTGTGCTAATACTTCAGCGGGCTCATTGTGACTAACACATATTTCCACTAATATATCCAAGAAAGAATCACCTTGATAATTTAGTGCACTATAGATATTAATAATAGAACTCGGATTTTTTTGGTGAAAATTATGAAGCATACAAATAAGTTCATTGTACCTTTCTCTATTACCATGTCTCTCTCTAGTATCGAGGCATAACATTGCTTCTTGGGCCGAAGTAAGTCTCTGTAATGCTATAAATTGCTCGGAAGAGTCTTCACGAGTTATTTGTGTTTCGTTTATCATATGTTGATATTGATTTCTTTCGGTTATAGTCATGTTGTCCCATAAAGCCCTTAATCGAACCTCTCTCTCTTCCTTATTTAAGGCCATACCAAGGTCATGGAAAAATGAAGAGAATACAAGTAGCGCTATTTCAGGGGATTTATCAACTCTCTCTTCTCTAAACTCAAAATATTCCACATTAATTGAGCTACTTTCATACCATGGTTTTTATCATGCATTGTAAATAGCTCCAACTCTCTTGACGTTGCTCTATTAAGAATGGGCACAAAAACGTTGTTAATTAAATTTGTTAAATTATTATGTAATATCTCACAAGCTTCTTTCTCCTTTTTGCTCACCCCATCTTCTTTCCACGATCTATCTCCAGTGGAGTAATTCTTTAACAACTTCATTAGTTCCAAATCTTTAATTTCATCAGGTACGTTTATCGTCATATTACACCCTACCTTACATCTAGTTTTCTGACTAAATAATCTTTCGACACATTTACAATTTTACCCTTTACCCAGTGTATATAATTATTAATGTTATAGTTATTGGGCTAGATTATATCCAATAACCTCATAATTGAATCCAGTTCTAACATAAAGTATTTAACATTAATACTTATTTTTACATCACACAAGTAAAAAATTCAAAGTCCCTACTTCCTCACTCTGAAGTAATAGAAAGAAACCACCCCCAAATAATCTCCCGATTATCTGGGGGTAGCCCGCTTACTCTTTATTCACTCTTACATCCTATTATCTTCCTCAACCTCTCCTCTTTCACCCCCTCCCATTTATTTCCTTCCCCCGATACCTTAAAGCTAGCCGAAGTATTCAGGAACTTCTCGAAGGTGCGCCCGTCACCGTGTTGTTATTGAACACCGAGGTTCCGGTGGTGGAGCCTTGAATGTACACGTCGTAAGTCACCGAGATGTTCGCTGCCGGTTCCTCGATGAGGATGCCGGAGTAGGTCCTGTCTTGGATGGTGTTGCCGGATCGGTTACGGCCAGGTTCTGGGCTTTGCCAATTGTTGTTTAGCCAGTAGGCCCAGATGGCGCCGATCTGGTAGCCGTAGTCGCGGTGGGCGGAGCCTGTGCGCAGCAGTATGTTTTTCTGAATCGTCAGGGTATAGGTCATGGACGGCGGGTTGAAGTTCGTGCCGAGGGCAATTCCGGCGCCTGTCCGCTCGGTATCTGTAAGCAGGTTGCCGATGATTTTGTTGTCTTTGCCGCCATTAAAGGCGATGTTGTTCGCCAGGGTTGAAATCTGAACGATATTGTAGCTGAATGTATTGTTGGTATTCAGATACGTCGTCTCCGGTTTGCGGATGGAGTTGTTGGTGATAGTGAAATTGGCGGTGCCATAGTGGAGGGTGATTCCTTCTGCCCAGGCATTTCTGACTCTGGAGTTCGAGATAGTGAGCCGCTGTCCAGATAGAGTCTTGTTCCCGTGCTGTTATCCCCCACGCCCCAGATTCCTGTGTTCAAGTTGAATCTGCCTAATGGAATCCACGCGCCTGCGTGAGTGCCGCCGGAGTTCTTGACCGCGCTAGACCGCACTCGATCCCCACCTCTGCCCTCTTCCTAATAATTCTCCCCGCGATAATAGCGCTCCAGCTTATGCTCCAAGTGAATGAGTTGAGCTTTTTTCTTTTCAATATCGTCCAAAAGGGCTTGCTTCTGGTCCTGGATGAGTTTGGTTCTCTCCGGCAAGGTAGATGTTCCGGCTTTGACCATATCGTAGTACTTTTTGATCTCCTCGACACTCATTCCCGTTTCCCGCAGACATTTCAGAAATAGCAGCCAATCAATCTCGTTGTCGGTATACAGGCGGTTGTTTTGCTCATTGCGGACTACGGGCTCCAGAAGACCTTTTCGTTCATAAAAGCGAATCGCTCCAATATTTATCCCTACTTTTTTGGCAACCTGTCCAATGGTGAAAATTTTTGCTCACATCCTGACTTTTAGTGTTGACCTACACTTAGTGTAGCATAGTAAGCTACAAATTGTTGATAGATCATATCTTGCAGAAAGAAGGATGAAGATGACAAAAACCGCTTTTGTAACAGGTGCCAATAAAGGGATCGGCTTTGAAATCGCAAGACAGCTTGGTGAAGCCGGATGGAGGGTATTGCTTGGCGCACGCAGCATCGAACGGGGGAAGGCCGCAGCTTCTGAATTAACTAGCCAAGGGCTGGATGTGGAGTTCTTACCCATTGACATGACGAATCTGGAAAGTATTGAGCAGGCAGCCGATACGATTCGCAGCGATTATTCTGATCTGACGCTTATCATTAACAATGCCGGCATGCCGGGGGCGTTCTCCGGTTCATTCAGCGATACCCGGGAGGAGCATTTGCGGAGCGCTTTTGAGGTGAATTTCTTCGGCACCTTTCGCTTGAACCAATGGCTTTTTCCCATAATTAAAGAGAATGAAGGAACGATTGTGAATGTCTCCACCGATATGGCGTCACTGTACTTCATGCAGAATTCGGAGTATGCGCTGAATGCGTTTGACTACAATTCCTCCAAAACCGCAAACAATGCGATGACTGTAGCCATGGCCATAGAACTCAAACACAGCAAAGCTCAGGTATTCGCAGTAACCCCCGGCTTCACGAAGACGGATCTGAATGGTAATGCGGAAGGCGGGAAATCCAAAGAAGCTGGGGCGTCCATTATTGTGGGCTATGCCACGGATGGCAAACGCCATAACGGAGAGTTTTTGGATGTGAACGGGGTTTACGCGTGGTAATGCTGGTAATGAACGTGCTGTAACCTGCTCGGCTATTAATGCCCAACAACACAAAGGCTCCGTTACCGGAGCCCTGGGGTTTAACCATCTATTATCCTTCCATACCTGAAGCGTTCTCCCAACATTCAATGTGATCCAGACCTTTAATACTGTCTTTAACAAAGACCGGGTTTTTCCCAGCCTGTTTCTGCCGCTTGTAATCACGAAGGGCAGCAAAGGCTACTTTGGATAGGAGAAGGATGGCAATCAAATTAACTACCACCATGAGCCCCATAAATAAGTCAGCCAAATCCCATACCAGTTGAACCTTGGCAACCGAACCGAATATAATCATGGCCAAAACACTGTATCTGTAGAATATGACTACTGATTTCTTTGAGTTTAAGAACTCTATATTCGTTTCTCCGTAATAATAATTTCCAATTAACGTGCTGAACGCAAATAAGAACACCATGATAGCCAGAGAACCAGATGCCCAAGAACCGATATGCTCGCTTAGTGCAGCTTGCGTAAGCTTGATGCCATCCAGCCCAGGCTGCTTATACGCATCGGATAGCAAAATAATGAAGGCGGTGCTCGAACAAATAAGCAACGTATCTGTAAGCACACCGAATGCTTGCATAAGTCCTTGTTTTACGGGATGACTTGTCGTTGCCGTTGCTGCAGCATTCGGCGCACTTCCCATTCCCGCTTCGTTCGAGAACAAACCACGCTTCACCCCTTGCAGAATCACCGCCCCAAGAGACCCTCCTATGACTTGCTCAAATCCGAATGCACCCTTCACAATAAGCGCCAGAACCTCCGGCATTTTGGTAATGTTAATCAGCACAATGCATAAGGCAACAGCGATGTAAATCACGGCCATAAAGACTACAATATACTCGGACAATTTGGCAATACGTTTGATGCCGCCAAAGATAATACTTGCAAACGCAACAGCCATTAGAAGCCCAACAATAAAACGATTGGTGCCGAATGAATTTTCAAAAGCAACGGTAATCGTGTTGGACTGGACCGCGTTAAAGACGAGGCCGAAAGACAACGTGATCAGCACGGCAAATAAAGATCCCATCCAACGTTTCTTCAAGCCTTGCTCCATATAATAAGCAGGACCCCCACGAAATCCCGTCTTATCTCTAACTTTATACACCTGTGCTAAAGTACTCTCAATAAAGCTGGATGCTGAACCAATAATCGCAATAACCCACATCCAGAAGACAGCGCCCGGCCCACCTAAGGCAATTGCAATTGCAATTCCTGTTATATTGCCTGTCCCCACCCTGGCTGCCATGCTGATACAGAATGCCTGGAACGATGAGATGCTGTCTTTAGATTTAACATTAGACTCTTTTAGAACAACAAACATTTCCTTGAACATGCCCAATTGTACAAATCTCGATCGAATGGTGAAATAAAAACCACAACCAATAAGAAGAACAATCAGAAGCTTAGACCATAAAAAATCGTTAGTTAGACTGATACCCTCTAATACTTGTTGCATGTAATTCCGCCTCTCATCCTTTTATGCCGACACCTCAGCTGCTTACCCTCTCTAACATAGTATTTTCAAATATAGCAGTCATAATTTCAAAAGCCAATAAAAAAGTTATGCAAAATACTTCCATATGAGCACGCTCTGATGAATGGAACAAGCTGATGGCTTTTCTGAAGGAGATTATTCCTGATCCAACGGCTGCTGTATCCCGTCCTCATAGAAATCGAACACCACCTGCTGCCGCGTGCCTCTTACCGCATAGAATACATCGGCCAGCGACTTCCCTTTCTGCTTCTGCCTCAGCTCATTCTCCAGCCACTCCCGGGTCAGCCCATTCCGCTTCAGATTGTCCTCCACCACCACGCCATCCATAATCAGCTCCACGGGAAAAACCTGCGATTGCAGCTGCAGCCCCAGATCCTGCTTCGTGACGAACTGATACGCTTCCTTCTTCAGAACAGAGACCTGTCCGTTATCCTCAAGCACCGCATATTCGACCTCTTCGATATTAAATATATCCTTCTCTCTCAGCGCCTGGTCCAGCGAATCCAGCGTATAGTGGATCTTACGCATGTTGGCTTCCATGATTTTGCCGTCCTCGATCAGCACGGTGGGGGAGCCGGAGATCCAGCTGCGCAGGCTGCGGCTTTTGAGCGCAATGAAGGAGAGCAGGAACGAGATGGCTGTAATCACAACCAGAGACAGGACAAGATATGAGGATTTCAGGCTAATATTGAAGGCCAGGTTGGCCGCCAGGGAGCCCAGCGTAATGCTGGTCACGAAATCGTTCGACGTCATGCTCGAAAGGGTCTGCTTGCCTAAGATTCGGGGAATGAGCAGCAGCAGTCCCACTGCGAGAATGGTCCGCATTAGAATTTCTACATAGTTCATCTTCAAGCCTCCTCCCCCCATTATTTCCAAAAGGGTTCAAATGAAACAGCAGGGCTTGAGAATGCGCAGCGGGACCTGGTTGATTATTTAAGCAATGTAAGGATCTCCTTCACAAAATTATCGACGAATGACCGTTCAGGACGGGATTTCAGGATTACCGTGAGTCCTATCAGCGACACGACCAGTGTCTGTGCCAAACTTTTGGCGTTAATAGAGGTATCCAGCTCGCCTGAACGCAACCCCCGTTCAATCGTTTCCTGAAATATTACCGAAAGATACATCTGGTGCTCCCTCGTCAGGATTTCAAACTTCTCATCATGAGGTGCAAGCTCCACCATTGAATTGATGCAGAAACATCCCCAATTCGCGCCGTTTCCATATTCTTTTGCCACCAGAGCATCAAAAAAATCACGGAATGCCTCTCTAACCGTTACATTCTTTTGAAGGCTGGCACGAACATCAGAAGCGTGGGCACTTGTGTATTTCCGCAAAGCTGCCTCAAATAGTCCTTTTTTATCTCCAAAGGCCGAATAGATGCTTGGCCGCTGAATGCCCATAGCAGATGTTAAATCGCTTAATGAGGTCGCTTCGAACCCCTTTTCCCAAAATAGCTGCATAGCTGCATCCAGTGCCTTTTCCTCATTAAATTCGCGAAGCCTAGCCATAGTACACCCCTTTACGTATCGAACGGTATGTTATTTATATATAATACCATAGATCACTTATCAAAAATCCACATTTTTTAGCTCAATCCCCCGCATAATTTTGGTTTAACTCCTTGACAACCAGCATTTTATAGCAGTATATTTTCTAAGACTAATTATGTACCGATCAGTATGTTATTGTAAAATTTCTCAATATTAAATTCATGGAGGTATTAACTTTGAAGAAGCTTGATGCAGAAACGAAGTTCATTGCAGTAGAGGATACAGGCACCGGATTGGAGCCAGCTCAAGCAGAAGCACCCCGCTCTGCAATCCCCCGTTATGTGCCGCTCTTGTTTGCCATCGCCTGCGGGCTTGCTGTCGCCAATATTTATTACGCACAGCCTTTGCTTGACGCTATTGCGGATGAGTTCCGCATCCCCCATTCATCCGCCGGAATCGTTATTACAATCACACAAGCATGTTACGCCCTGGGACTGCTGCTGCTGGTGCCGCTCGGTGATCTTCTGAACCGGCGCTCACTAATCGCCGGACAGATGCTTTTATCCGTCCTGGCTTTAATTGTGGTGGGAACTGCCTCTTCCAGCATCGTATTGTTCATAGGAATGGCCACGGTTGGCCTGCTCGCCGTAGTGACGCAGACGCTCGTTGCGTTCGCGGCAACCCTTGCGGCGCCAGCCGAACGCGGGCGTGTCGTCGGTCTCGTAACCAGTGGAATCGTCATCGGCATTCTGCTTGCACGGACGTTTGCCGGCCTATTGACGGATTTAGCCGGCTGGCGCTCTGTTTACATAGTCTCTGCTGGATTATCGCTGCTTATGGCTGGCGTATTGTTCCGGGTACTGCCTCATGATGAGCATGAAAGAGAGTCATTATCCTATTTGCAACTGCTGCGCTCTACACTCACCTTGTTCTTGCAGGAACGAGTCCTGCGCATTCGTGCTGCCCTCGCCCTGATGATTTTCACTGCTTTCAGTATCCTATGGACTTCGCTTGTGCTGCCGCTTAGTGCTCCGCCGCTTTCTCTTTCACACACTGCAATTGGAGCGTTTGGCCTAGCTGGAGCCGCCGGGGCGTTAGCGGCAGCGCGGGCAGGGCGGCTTGCCGATCTGGGGTTAGGACAGCGGACCACTGGCGCGGCACTGATTCTGCTGCTTGTGTCATGGCTGCCTATCAGTTATACCGAACATTCACTTTGGGCCTTAATCGCTGGTATCCTCCTGCTTGATCTGGCAGTGCAAGCGGTACATGTCACCAACCAGAGCATGATTCTCTCTGTGCGGCCTGAAGCGCGAAGCCGGCTTACCGCCGGTTACATGATTTTTTATTCTATTGGCAGCGCCACCGGGTCCATTGCGTCGACTACGATCTATGAACACATGGGCTGGAATGGAGTATGCTTGCTGGGCGCAGTTGTCAGTGCATTGGCCCTGCTCTTCTGGGCATTGACCCGCCGATTGTACTGATTCCAACATCACAAAAAGCACTCATCCCTTTAAAGATGAGTGCTTTGCTCCAGCAGAATAAATTATGCTGTTGCGTATTTTTCCTTTAGAAATGCTTCAAATTCTTCAATATCCGCGAAGCGGTTGATCTCCACTCCCTTGGAGCGGAAAAGCCCTTCCAAATCAGCGTTTAACCGTTCCACAGCGGTTTGTAACGGTGATAGGTCATCCGGGTTCAGCAATCCAGCCAGCTCCGGGAATCCCAACCGCCGGTATACGTTCTTATAAGCCGAATGAAGCATCAAATCGCTAGGCCAGATTCCCGTCTCTGCAAGAAATAAAAAGCTGGCGATCTCCTCCTGTGCCTGTATGGCGGAAAAGAATGCCGTATCATAATCATTCCTTTCGCAAGCGGTAATGATTTTGTCCAGAACGCCCTTCACCTCTTCATAACAACCCTTCATGCGATCGGGGTAAGAAGGTGCGTCATAACCCATTTCCTGCTCCGCCGAGAGGATAGCAAATATACCAGTTACCAGTTCCTCACAAGCTTCTACAATCTCGCTTGTTACGCTGCTGCGCATAATGGTTTCCATCAGCGGCTCCAGGCGGGGCGGTTGTAACGGAAGGCTGAGAACTTGCCCCCGATTCTTACCGAAGCCGCTTTTATAGTATGTTCCATTCAGCAACGCCAGGCTTTGCAGCCCCCTCGTTAATAAGCCGTACGCTTCTGTTCTATAATACGCTATATTCTCGGATGCACCGGCGCGGCAAAGGTTATACAAATGTGTGTATACATTGCAGAACTCGGCTTCTGCTTTTCCGACCCTGTTGCTTCTGTTTTCGGGGGATTGCATGCTGGAAATAGGTTCACGCAGCTTCATGAATCTTTCCCGGTCTTCCTCTGAGCGTACATACAGCAGCTTGCAGTCAGCGATAATCGAAGTTTTGAATTCCTCGAATGAGGCCATGCTTGCCGCACGTTCCCAACTGATTGGCCAAAAGTCGAAACTGATTTCATCAATAATAAACTGAATGCTTGCCCCGTAACCTTTAGGCGTAGCCGGAATGAAAAAGAAGTCCAGGTCCGAGCGTTTAGTAGCCGTCCCTTGAGCATATGACCCGTAATAAGCAACCAGCGCGATATCTTCGGAATAAACTTTTTCAATTTGATTTACAAGCGTCTTGGCAACATCAAACACATTCAACATTTTATTTCCTCCCGTTGTGTAAGCCTTGCCCCGTCATCATATCAAAGTTTAATCCACCCGTTTAGGCAGAGTTCAGCTATAATTTTTGTCTACTGTCCAGAAGAACCGGCTATGTCCCTTCTTATCAAATGCAAAAAGGCCCTCCTTATAGAGAGCCTCTGCATTACAACTATTCAGCATGACGTCATTACACTGAACTACACAATTCTATCCGCGGCAACTCAGTTCTCCGCACTCACCAGTCCGCGAATAAAGGCCTCAAAATTATTGGCCAGCTTCGTGATCTTGTAGTTATTGTCCTTGTCCACATGAACAACCTCCGGTTCGCCGTCATTGCCGGATGAGCGGTAATCCAGCATTACTACTTCATGTTCTGCGGCAGGGGTGTCGCAAATAACTACACCAATCTCAGGGTAGCCGCCCTCTTCAATCCTAACCCGGCTGCCCGCAGCGCCGCACAGCGATTGACTCTTATCCCGTCCAATGCCCAGAAAACCGGAAATTTCGAGAGACTCCTGTCCCAAAGGAATACGCGTGTTGTGTGGAATCCCCCCGTTATGTAATTTCATCATGGAAGTATAGAACGCCGGCAGTTTGAAGACCAGTTCTTCCTCCACGGAAGCAATCAGCTCATCCGAAGGCAGCTCTGATACGTAGGTATCGAGCGCATACTCACTGTCATCCCAAAAGTTGGAGAAATCGAATTTTTGTACAGGCTTCTTGACAGTGGACTTCTTCTTAGCGGCTTTACGGCGGCTGAGTGCCAGAAACTCCAGGGTATCTTCATCTTCAGGGTCCAGCTTGTCAGCGATTTCAAACTCTCTGATGGCTTCATCATATTGCTTCAGATAGTAATGGCAGAAGCCTACGCGGAAATGCCACAGCGGATCCTCTTCACCCTCTTCGGCGATTTCCTCAAAAAGCTCCAGTGCCTCTTCATAACGTCCGAGATTATTCAGCGCTCTGCCCAAGTGGCTATTCAGCACATAATCCCGTTCCTCCGGATCAATCTCCTCAATCGCATCAACGATCTCCTGAATCTCATCTTCTTCATGCCACAATTCCAGTTGTTCCAACAGATTTTCACTCATTATTTATGCCTCCCAGTTCGATAACTACTACCTATAGGAATTATACCATTTCCAGCCTGATTCCAGCCAACCAAGGACGAAGTGGACTTTATGCTGCACCGGAAGACGCACAAGATGATGTTTAAATCATAGCAAGATTTATCAAAATCGGTTCAGATGTATGTTATATAGTATTACTTGTCAGAAGGGGTGAACACACTGTACTACCATTTGATCCATACGAGCATTGAATATATTGAACAGCATCTAGAAGAGGAGCTCAGCCTGGAACGGATTGCACAAGAAGCGGGGTTCTCCAAGTATCACTTCCACCGGATTTTTCGTAAATATGTCGGCAAAAGTGTGTATGAGCATATCCGCACCCGCAGGCTAAGCTGTGCGGCAAATCTCCTGCTTTATTCGGAGGAGCGTATTCTTGACATCGCACTGCAATATGGATTTGAGAGCCAGGAAGCCTTTACCAGAGCTTTCAAGGAAATCTATGCTTTACCGCCTGCCCAATACAGAGCGCAGATGAAACTGCTGATTCAGGAAAGAGAGGTCTACACAATGTCCGAAATTAAAGGCTGGAAAGTTACCGGAACGACTCCGGAGAAGTATAAGGTGACGCTGGATACCCGAATCCGCTATAAGACCACCCCCTCTGTCTGTCTGCAGTCTACGGCCGGAGAAACATTTGAGTTCAATGATTTCGGTACGGTGATGCAGCAATTCCAAGCCCAGCCGTATACGGGAAAGCGGATGCGGTTTTCCGGCTTTGTCAGTACGGAGAATGTCACCGACTGGTGCGGTTTATGGATGCGGATTGATGATAAGCTGCAGAACCTGTTAGCCTTCGACAACATGCAGCACAGAAGCATTCGGGGGACCACGGAATGGAACCATTACGCTTGTGTGCTGGATGTACCTGCCGAAGCCGTATGTATTAATATCGGAATCCTGTTGACAGGCCCCGGGAAGGTATGGCTGGGAGATTGTGAATTTGAAGAAGTGGGCAAGGATATCCCGGTAACGGATGGCCTGGTGGATGCAGAAGTCTTTCCGCCGGAACCGCAAAATCTGAAATTTGACCAATAGTTTCTTATACCGCATAGGTTTGGGGAGGCTGTAATTTGTTTTCATTCATCGGAGAAGTATTAAAGACAGGCATTAAATTTCTGACGGAGCTGCTTTCAGGGGAATTACCCGGATATTTCTATACATGCTGCATCGGAATTGCCCTGTATATCCTCATCTATTCCTATTGGGAGAAACGGTCGCAGTTCACTGCAAGAAGCTATTTGAAAAATATTCTTATAGAAACAGCTTCCCATCTGATCGCCTGGATCGCGGCCATGCTTATCGCAAAGTTTTTTGCAGGTATTATCGACCAAGGGGTTGCTCCGATGGAGGACCGCACCTACTATACGGCCGGTATGCTTATGCTGATTACGTATGATCTGTCCGTAGTTTTGTCACTGATTACCCAGAAATTGAACATGAAAAGAGATGCCGGGGAAATAAGCTCCTTTGTCTTCGGTCTGGGTTTGGCTTATGCCACCTTCCTGTTGGCCGGGAAGTATTGGTTTGCGGAATTGACGATGTCACAGCCCTATCTAATCACCCTATCCATTATCACTGCCATTTTTGCTGCACTGTTCAAGATCTCGCAAAGGGAAGAGTTCGGTTAGATACCCGGCAGCATCATGCTGGCGGAAGAATCAGTGTTATTAGAGAGAAACGGCTACTGTTCTAATAAGAACGGTAGCCGTTTCTTCGATCCTTTTACTCCACAATTCCCCTGCCATTATTCAACAAGGCCCTGAAGGGAGCGCAATGTTCCATTAAGGACTCGAAATCCCCTTCGCCCGCAAGACAGCCGTTCTCCATCACAAGAATCTTGTCGACCTCTTTAATAAAATTCAGCCTATGGGCTATAATGATCACCGTTTTGTGCTGAAATTCGCGGAAGACCGTTTCCATGATGCTTTTCTCCGTAATATTATCGAGGGCTGATACCGGTTCATCCAGAATGACAATATTTCTCTTCTGCAAAATAGCCCGGGCAAAGGCCAAACGCTGTCTTTCGCCTCCCGATAATTTGAGGCCTTTCTCCCCTACCAGGGTATCCAGCTGGTCCGGCAGCTGCAGCACCTTCTCCTTCAAATGAACCTTGTCCAGAACAGCATACAGCTCTTCATCCGGAAGGCTCTGCTCGAACACCATATTCCCCCGGATCGAATCGTCAAAAATCGGACTGTCCTGGGAGAGATAGGAGATATGTTCGTAATAGCTGTTCAGACAAATCTGATCCAACTCCATGCCGTCGAGCAGAAGCTGGCCTCCGCTCTTTTTCAACAGTCCGGCCATTAATTTGATGATCGTCGATTTCCCGCTTCCGCTCAGTCCCACCAGAGCAACCGATGTTCCGGGCGCAATCGAAAAGGATAATTGCCGCAGAACCGGAACCTCTCCATATCCAAAAGACACATCTCTAAATTCAAAAGCACCCCGCAGCTCCGTAACTGCTGTTCCGGCCTCCAGATTCCGGTCCTCCGGCGCATTGATGAACTGCTCAAACCGCTGGTAGGTTACCTTATTCAGCCGATAATTCACGAACAGCACATTGAAAATGGCAATCGGCGTATAAATTTTATCAATAAACATAAACAATGCGACCATCACCCCAAGGGAGGCCTGACCTGATACCACGTTTCTCACCCCGTAGATCAGCACAATCACTTTGATAACGGTAATAAACAGTTCGAAGATTGCAAAAAAGGACTCATGAATCATTTGCAGCTGAGCGCTTTTGTGAATGATATTTCTTGCGGTATCACTTATTTTACAGATCTCCTGCTCATACTTTCTGTTCGTCCGGAAGACGACCAGCTCCATAAATCCACGAATGGAATATCTGGACATCGCTTCTTGCTCTTGAAGTATGGTCGACTTGATCCGGTACAAAACTTTGAGCAATACGTTCGTGATCAGGAAGATCACAACATAGCCGGCAGCAATCACCAGCATGATCCGCATATCGTAGAAGCTGATGAAGATCAGGCTGAAGATGATCGTGGGCAGCAGCTCATGCAGGGTTTTGAGGAAAAAGGAGTAAATAATGCTGTTGCCGGCCGCTGCGCCGTTCTCAATCACTTTGATCATTTGGCCCGTACCCATCTCCTGATAGGCCAGATAATCGATTTTGGATATTTTGGACAGCGCCAGGATCTTCAATCGCTCCGTGATACTGTTCGACAGATGGGCGCTGGGATATTCATCCACATAGTTAAGGACGACCACCAGACCCAGCAGTACCCCATAGCTCACAATAAAACCCGATATTTCTCCTAAAGATGTTCCTTCCACAGCCCTATCCAGGATCTTCTGAAAGACCACAATCCCCAGACTGCTTAAGAATTGAATGGCAAAACCTAAACTGATATACAGCACAATCCACCCTTTCAGATGGACAAGACATTTTCTCAACATCACAGATATCCCCAATCTTTCAAATGAAGTATATAAAAAAGCCGGGACTTCCCTCGCCGTTCAACTCCAGAGAACCCCCACAATTCAAAAATGTGTGGCCCAAAGTTAAACCGCTTAGTGTCCCGGCTCCGTAAAATGACTGCCCGACACCATTCCGAATGCTAGTAATAGTCGATCAAAGAGACAGACTGCCCCCTTGATAGCTGGTACGCGTGTTACCCAGCCCGATTACTAGTTCCTCGGAACGATACGGAAAGACATCCATTCACCTCATTTGTCAGATTCTCCATATTATATATTTCGTATTGTTATTATTCAAGAGTGAAAAGCAAGGATACTGCCCTTTCTTGTCGAATACCTATGCCTTGAAGGCAACTGCGCATTGTCACAATATCTGCGAGGGTGGAGGAGTGTATATTATGGCTTACACGATTAATAATCTGAAAGATAACAGCAATGTGGTGATTAAGGAGCAGCTTGGCGGATTTACGGTCATCGAATATAAAGAGGATCTGAGCAGCACCACACTGCTGGAAGCCCAAAACAACTTCTTCATGAGCAAAAGCAATATGCGCAACAAGCAGCTTATGATTGAACTGAGCAACAGTGAGGTTATGCTGAGCGCAGGGGCGATGCAATATATGATTGGCAATATTGAAATGACCTCCGGGGTTAAGGGTGTTGGAGGGCTCATGAGAAACATCGTCTCCAGTGCGGTGACCGGCACCACGGCAATCAAACCGCTTTACAAAGGTACGGGAACGATTCTGCTGGAGACCACCTATAAATATTTGTGGCTGATTGATGTCGACAACGACCATATCGTCATTGACGATGGCATGTTCCTGGCTTGTGAGTCGACACTGGACGTTGCTGTCACTGCGCGTAAGAACGCATCCTCTGCCGTACTGGGAGGAGAAGGACTGTTTAATCTAAGCGCCAAAGGAAAAGGCATCCTGGCACTGGAAGCACCGATTCCTTCCGAAGAAGCCGTCGTCATCGAATTGCAGAATGATGTACTGAAGGTGGATGGAAACTTTGCGTTAATGTGGTCCAATTCCCTGGACTTCACCGTCGAGAAATCCGGCAAAACCCGGATGGGCTCTGCGGCCTCCGGCGAGGGACTGGTCAATGTATACCGGGGCACGGGTATGGTGTGGCTGGCACCGCTGATTCAGTACAAAAACAGTCTGTTCCAAGCGAATCCCACGTCTTGATCCGTAAACTAACTTATATTTTGAACAAGGGCCATCCGCTTGGATGGCCCTTTGTCTTCTTCGGTATCGAGGGATTTAATTCCTATTCCTGCCCTGTTACCCTTTTTTTATCGCTGCGGTAAGGACCATCTGCCCCCGTGGTGTTTCTCCACCGGCGTCTGGCTCAAGAGTGATCGCCACTGTATCGTATTCCTGCGGTTTGAATGAATAATAGAGCGCGCCACTCCCCTCACTAGATACAAAGGTTCCCGCATTCTGCGGGGCATCTCCCTTGATCAGCCATACCTGATACACTTCCGTTCCTGTCAGCTCGGGCAGATTCTCCGCTTGAATGACAAGATGGGTGCCGCTGCTGTCAACGAAAATCGTTGCCAAACCGCTGGCCACAATATCCTTGGCCGCCGGACTCAGCGCGACCGACTCATCAACCTTAAGCTCCTGTGCCGGCTTCGTGCCGCCGGCAAGCTGCTGCTGGAGCTGGTCCACATCCTGCCGCAGCTGTCCCGCATAGATCATCATAATCAGCACCGCTGCAGCAAGACCCAGGCTTACATACCGCCAGAACGGGATTTTTTTGGCGGGCGCTGCCGGGGGAACTGTCTTCACTTCGCGTTCTACAGGAAGTGCCTGGACCGGCTCCTCTTCTATTGAACGTTTGACCTGTGCCGGAGCATCCGCTACCAGTACCCGGGACATTATCCGTGCTTTCATTCCCGAGGGCGGCTGAACAGGCTCGGAGGCAAGAGGAAGCAGGTCCATCACGCCGCGATATTCCTTCACCCGCTTGCTACAATCTGTGCACTCCATTAAATGAGCTTCGAATTTCTGCATTTCATCTTCAGGCAAGGCTTCCAGAACATACAATTCAACCCGTTCACATCTATCGTTCGTCTCTTCAGTCATGAACATGCTCCCTCCTTCCCCAATGGCTCAATCGCTTCTGGAGCTGTTTCATCGCCAATCTTACCCTGCTCTTGACCGTGCCCAGCGGAATGGATGCAAGGTCTGCTGCCTCCTGCTGGGTTAAGCCCTGATAATAGATCATATCCAGAACCTGCTGCTGATCCCTGCTCAGCTCTCTCAACGCTGCCCTTACCTGCTCTCCAGCCATCAGCAGCTCGACCGTTTCCTCGGTCATCGTCGCCTGATCCTGGATCAGCTCCAGACTCTCTGATCCGGCTTGCTGCGGAACCCTTGTGCTCCGCTTGCGAAGATGGTCTATGGCAATATTGCGGGTCACCGTGAACATCCAGCTGGTGAGCTTCCCCTTGGCCGCATCAAAGTGCTCTGCATTCTTCCAAATACGCAGGAACAGCTCCTGCATCACTTCCTCAGCCGCCATCGAGTCCTTTACTATCCGGTAGGCAAAGCTATAGATCACCTGTTCATATCGGTCGTAAAGCCTATCGAGGGCATCCGGGTCTTTTTGCATTATGCGCTCAATCAATTGCCCATCGTCAGCTGTATCAAACAATCCCAGTCCTCCTTTTTCCCAGCGTTCCTCTACACTCATTCATTCAATTTTTCGCAAAAAGTTTTCTCACCCTGTGATCCAACTCTCACTATCCTGCGTTTCACTGAGTATAACCGCTTTTGTTAAGTGGCTCAACTTTGATTGAAGGAGTGAGAAAATGAAAAGATTACAAAGTAAAATGGCCATTCTTATGTTGTGTTTAAGTTTTTAGACCGGCTGCTTAGCCCAGCTGGAACGAAGCCACTCCGCCGATTGTTCCATGTAGCCCAAATGGTCCACTGCATCAAAATGCTCAATAGCCAGCGTATCATCGTAACCGCTTGCCTTCAGCCGGGTCAGAATCTCTTCAATCGGGATGAAGCCGTCCCCGGCGGGCGATGGGAACAGCCGGGCCCCACTCATGGCCAGCTTCGGCATGCCCCCATTCTGTTCATCCAGTGAGCGGTCTTTGCAGTGGACATGGACGATTCTGTGCTTAAGCTTCTCAAAGGCTTCCAGTTCATCCTCACCACGGTAAATGAAATTCCCTGTATCAAAAGTGATGTGCAGCTTGGGCACCTGCTCCAGGAACCAGAGCAGTTCATCCGAGCCGGAGAACGGCGCGCGAATGTCATCGAAGTCCTCCATCGTCACAAGAATGCGCTTACGTTCAGCATAATCGCAAATACTGTTCAAGGTCCCGGCCATCTTCTGCAGCGCCTTATTGCGCTCCTCGGCACTTGCTGATTCATCCACGAATCCGGGGATAATGAGCACTTTTCCCGCTCCCAAATATTCCGCCGTGTCGATAAATTCAAACCCCGGCTTGGCATCGGGGTCATTTCCAAAATCAAAAAAGCCGTACATCGACGCGACCGAAATACCCGCTTTTTCCAGCCGTTTCTTCATGACCTCCTTGCCGCAGCCTAAGGCCTCTTCCAGATCTAGCTCTACCGCACTGATGCCAAACTCATGTACTCTATTCAGTACTTCCTCCAATGTCAGCCCGGTTTGCTCGCCTGCCCTCACGATATGATTGTAAAACACAGATATGCGCACAAGAAATCTCCTTTCAGTGTCTTCAGCTGAAGCTGGCACCATTATATCACTTTAAATCACCCTAAATCACATGGGTCGAGGAACAGGATAAAGCGGTCCGCACTCCACCCAAAATATTGAATAATGATTTAAATTATGTTAATATGCGAACACAAGTTCCTATTCAATAGCTCAACTAGAGGGGAAATTCACTATGGAAAACAAAGATGATGCAGAAATGATCACAGACCGCCAGATCCTGGAATTAATGCAGGCTGTCAGGCAAAAGGACCCGGAAGCGATGCTGCAGCTTATTCAGCTCTATAAAGAAGATATAGTAAACATAAGCAAATTCATTCACATGCCCAAAGAAGATGCTGTTTCTGAAATCATCCTTGAATTTCTGGAGTATATCCAAAGGAGCGATTGATTCTGATATAATGTATTTTATTTCCTATACCAATTTATGGGGTGCTCTTTATATGTCAATTCAAGCCGTGTTATTTGATTTTGATGGGACGCTTGCCGATACTTTGCCGGTATCCTTCAGTGCCTTTAAAGCCGTGTTTAAGCAATACGATAATCGAGAGGTTACGAATGACGAACTGGTTGCCATGTTTGGCCCGACAGAGGAAGATATCATTGGCGGCAACTTCAAAGATAAAGCCTCCGTTCTGCAAGGTATTCAAGATTATTATTCGTTATATGAGAAGGGGCATTTTGAAGAAGATTTCCAGCCCGATCAGGGAATTATGGATCTGCTTCATTTATTGAAGGGACAAGGTGTGAAGCTTGCTGTAATCACGGGGAAAAGCAGACGCGCGTTTGAGATATCAACCGGGGCTTTGAACATGATGGACTTTTTTGATATCACGATTACAGGGGATGACGTGGATAGACCCAAGCCAGACCCCGAAGGTATACATAAAGCTTTGAACATACTGGGCCTTGATCCGGCAGATGCTGTATTCGTAGGTGACAGCAATGCAGACATCCTCGCAGGCAAGGCTGCCGGACTGCGCACTTACGGTGTCCGCTGGTTATCCACTTTCCAGAGCCTGGTCTACGATGTTTCGCCGGATGGCATTTTCAGCAATGTGGACGAATTCCGTGAACTTCTTGCTAAAGAGATCCGCATTCAAGATAATTAAGGGTTGGAAGATGCACAAAAGCGGCCAGCGAATGTTATCGCTGAAGCCGCTTTTGTCTTTTTATACCTTTTTCACAAACTCCGATTTTAATTTCATGGCCCCAAACCCGTCAATTTTGCAGTCAA
Organism: Paenibacillus sp. IHBB 3054; assembly: GCF_051594305.1. Lineage (NCBI taxonomy): Bacteria > Bacillati > Bacillota > Bacilli > Caryophanales > Paenibacillaceae > Paenibacillus > Paenibacillus sp. IHBB 3054. The sequence goes on from NZ_JBOFBG010000053.1 coordinate 18,838, forward strand.
TATCATGATCTCCATCAATCAGACGAATATTTTTTACTTTTGTGCCTATTTTCACGACCAAAGACGTTCCTTTAACTTTCAGGTCTTTAATCACTGTTATCGTGTCACCATCGTTCAGGACATTTCCATTGGAGTCTTTAACAATCTTTTGAGCTTCGCTGTCCCCGGCTTCTGCTTCCAGACTCCATTCATGGGCACATTCCGGGCATACGAGCAAGCTGCCATCCTCATAAGTGTATTCCGAATTACATTTTGGACATTTTGGTAAATACGACATAGTATTGTTGTTCCCCATTTGCTGTTTTTCTATATAGTCCCATAATCCTTCCCTATTGGCAATCCTTAAAGAAACCACTCCTGAGCGGAGTGGTTTCTTTAGATACCGGATCACTGGACAGATCCTTGGCACAGGTCCTTATGAGGTACGCTTTAACGCACGTTTTCTTCTTACCACATGAATTCTCTTTTTTCTGGCCAAACGTTGCCTTCTCATTGCCAATTTGCGTGCTTTTCTCTTCTTTGCACGGTGTCCTTTAATCAGCCTTACCCGCTTGAGAGAGCGGAATTTGAGACGGATCAAACTTTTTCTTCTCAGTCTTAATTTTAACCGCAACACTCTACGGCGTTTCAGTCTGTGCCGCTTTACGGGAGGCTTCGCCGGAGCCGGTGGGGCCACCTCAGGGACTATGGGTGGCGGTGGTGGCGGTGGTGGCGGTGGTGGCGGTGGCGGCGGAAGCAGTATTTCTGCAGGCTGATGCACCTCTTCCACATGCTGTACCTCTTCTACATGATGGATTTCTTCTACATGATGGATTTCCTGGGCGGGTGGCTCAGGGGCGATGTAGACCGGCTCCGGTTCATAAACTGGCTCTGGTGTGAATTCTTTAGACCATGGAGTCATGGAAAGGAACCTATTGTACAGCGGTGATGCGGGAGACTCCGGCTCCCACCATTTGGTGTCTCCGGCGAAATGAACAATTTTATTATCTAAATCCAGCTCATCATTGGCGAACGTATTAAACCGCAGATCCATCTGCAAAAAGTTGGAGCTGTACACGGCATTCAGAACATCCTGATCAGGCATGGTCATCGTTGGATAATAGCGCAAGAAATGAAGCATTTCTCCATACCAGTTCGGATGCTTGCGGATATTGTCTAGCTGGAACAAAATGACTCCCGAGTTGAAATACACCTCCGCATTTAATCCAAGTGAAATAAAGTACTCCAGCATATTTTCGCCCTGATCCAGTACTGCGCCCAAATAGCGTTCTCCCAGATCGACGCTCCACAATTCGTTAATATCCATATTGACCAAAATGTCGCAGTCCAGATAAATAACCCTGTCAACCTGAAGAATTAGCGGAAACAACAAACGGTACATACTGGCTATCGTCCAATAGTCGATTTTTTGCACACCGGACGCAACCTCTTTCAAGTCATCAGGAACAGTAACATGATAAAAATAAATGTTGTGATAGAATGTTTCCACCAGCTGGGTAAGCTTCCACTTGTTTTCTTCGCTTAAGGTATCATCGTGCACAATGTGCACATTGATCGGTTGCTGGGTATTGGAAAAGATTGATGCAAGTACAACACCAGCATGTTCGGTATAGCTCCCATCTTTGTCATTGATCGTCAAAACCAGCTCAATCATTCTCAAGGATCACCTGCCCTTAAAAGTATACTTCTGCACATTTGTCTGATGCATTAGACTACTTTAAGTGTATGTTTATCCCTGTGTCTGGATTGGACTATTCCCCAGTACGTATCTAATTTATTTTGAATCGTCGTTTTGCGGGTCAGAATGGAGTCTTGTGACCGTTGAACGATCGCCCAGAATATGACGCGCCGGCTGCTCCTGAATTTCCTGTTCGGCCAGATGAACATGTGATCCAAATACACTTCCTGCCGCATGGACATGGGACAACCGTACCTCATCCGTCAAAATGCTATTGGTAAGAATGCAATCTTCGACGACACAATTCGGCCCAATATACACATGGGGTCCAATCACACTGTTCATTACGAGGGCGGTTGGGTCAACAATGACAGGAGGAATCCACTGAACCTTACTGTTCGGATCAGAGCGGTCTGCAAAGTTCTTTGGATCATGATCCATCTTGTAACGATTCGCCTCAAGCCAGCGTTCATGGGTTCCGATATCAAAAAATGGCGCTTCCGTCACACTGTACGCCACATGCCCGCCTTGTGAGATGATCATTTGAATGGCATCAGTCAACTCATATTCTCCACGGGGAGAAGGCGTAAGTCTCTCAATGACCGGCCAGATTGCCGCAGTTAAAGCATAGACGCCGACAATAGCCAAGTTGGATTTCGGAGATTTCGGCTTCTCCTCCAGACTGACAATTTGCTGGTCCTCAATCACAGCAACACCAAATTGACTGGGGTCCTCGACCCGCTGAAGCAATATCGAAGCCTCAGAATGATCCGCGTCCAGTGAGCGAATCAAGGGCTCTATATCCCCCTCATATAAATTATCGCCAAGCATCAATACAAAAGGAGAATCCGCCATAAAAGACTTTGCACTTTTGACCGCATCCGCCAGACCCTTAGCTTCATCTTGCAGCAGAAAGGTTAATGAGGCGTTCCACCGCTCCCCAGCCCCGATCGTTTCCCGGATCTCCCCTTGTGTAGCGTTCACTACGATTCCAATATCGGTAATACCGGCCGCAACAAGCTTCTTAATGATGGAGACAAGAATATACTCCCCGTTAACAGGCAACATGCATTTGGGTTTGGTATAAGTCGAAGGCCGAAGTCTTGTTCCCTTGCCGGCGCATAAGATTAATCCTTTCATAACCATCCTCCTCACTCTTAAAATCTGCAATCTTTGAAACTCGGCAAAAATGAGTCTCTTTATATTTTATGCACAAGCTGTGAAGGGGCTTGGGTATATAATAAGCAGCAATAACCTATTAATCTATCATCTGGATAGACTGCACGAAATGGCCCTTTTTGTAGAACAGTATCCTTCAGCTAAGCGTATGTTTGCTCGTAATAGCACTTTGTTTAGCGAATAGACACCTCCTTTGTCACCCTTGCAGGGAGTCGCTTAAAGACAACGAATTGGTTATAGCAAACACCCCGAAGCGGAGGAATCGAAATGGAAATGTTAAAAACAAAGGAAGCCGCAGAACTGCTGTCCGTTAGCCAGACGACAATCAAACGTTGGGCCGCCATGTTCCCTAATTTCTTTCCAAAGGACCGATTTGGGCACTACATCTTCACCGGGCAGGAAATCGGCCTGCTAAAATCTATTAAAGAGCGAATCGAGCATGGGGAGACCTTGGATAGTATTAATCTGGCGGGTAACAAACAACCTGAGCCGGCAGAGCCGCTGCAGGATATGCGCCTCCTGCACACACCGGATAAGCCTATGGAAGAGCTGTTATCCCGTATCGTTCATATTGAACACTCCCTTGACCAGAAAGCCGACGAAGTGGTCTCGGTTCAACTGCTCCGGCAGCGTGAAGAACTCGAGGACCTGCGCCAGATGATCCAGCAATTGGCTGTATCCATAGAAACGATCCAGAAACCAAACAGCAAAGCATTGTCCTCTGAAGAAATGCGCCCTATTGCCACTGCCAAGCTTCAGGCTCCACCCAGAAAGCGCGGCCTTTTGCGCACTTTATTCTCACTGTAAGGTACATGCAGCCTGAGTCCTGATGAATACAGCACTCGGGCTGCTGCTTGTGAACGCAAAAAAACCGTCCCCAGAGGGACGGAGTTAGCTATGTTAAGAATGATGTAGGTGATCCGGAAGAAGCACGCAAGCCTGTATAGCTGCTGCTGCAGCTTCATGGCTTAGGGTTGGTCTTTGTTCGCAAGCTGCTCCTGGGCAAGACGGACCATTTCCCGGACCATCGCGCCGCCGATTTTCCCGCCAATATGTCCGGCTGATTCCGTAGTCAGACCGCCATTGTTTCCTGACTGCAGAGGGATACCCAGCTCCTTGGCTACTTCGTATTTTACATCGTCCGGGTGGTTGGGATCAACGGCATAACCTTCGCTCTTCATCACATCTGCTTTGAATGTCTGCATCCCCTGTGCAGCCCCGGGCACGGCATATTTTCTATTTCTTCTGGCCATCCTCATGCACTCCCTTGATGTCTTTTCCCCTAACATACCCTGAAGGCTTGAGAGTTATCCCTGTTCATCCTCAACATCCAATGAAAAGACTTCCTTGAAGCCCCTTTTGCCCTCAGAAGTAATCTTTATGGCTCGTGTGTTAGGCAGACGCTGCACCCAATTCACCTCTAACAGCTTCTCCAGAAGAGCATTCCCTAATGCTCCGGCAAGGTGATGCCGTCTTTCACTCCAATCCAGACATTTGTGTGAAAATGAGCGGCGTTTCTTCTTAACCTGTTCAAGGTCAATTTGAAAGCTTGCAAAAAAATCCTCCCCGTCTTCAGTTACAGCAAACCCTTCCTTATCTTCACACAGAATACCTGCTCTAAGGAGGGCATTGGTTAATTGAACCCCTATACTCCCGGCGAGATGATCATAACAAGTTCTTGCGTAACGCAGTGCTTTATCATCTGAAGCTTGTCTTAAAGACTTAATTTGGGCCGGTGGAGCGAGTGATAACAAGGATTCCATCACCTGGGCTACTTCTTGATTTCGAATCCCATAGTACCGGTGTCTCCCTTGCTTCTCAACGGAAACTACGTTAGCATTGACCATTTTTGCTAAATGGAAACTTGCCGTTTGAGGCTGGATACCTGCCATATAGGCTAACTCACTTGCTGCATGAAACCTTCCATCCAGTAAAACAGTTAATATTGCTGCACGGGAAGTTTCGCTCACCAGAGAAGCAATCACAGCTACATTCGAATTTGCTTTCATTTTCGGCCTCCATTTTTGCATTCCACACTTCGATGATGATTGAACTATTTATATTATACAATCAGGGAGGATGTATACAAATAGGAGGAGAACGACTAATGAACAATACGAACCAGATGTCACAGACAGAAGTGATTAAACCTAAAATTCTCTATTATGGAACTCCGGTCATTTTGCTAAATACATTAAATGAAGATGGAACAGTAAATATTAGTCCTATTTCTTCATCATGGGCATTGGGAGATTGTATTGTGCTAGGGGTTGGTCTGGAGGGGAAAGCGATTGAAAATTTAGAACGGCTGCCTGAGTGTGTAATTAATATTCCGAGCCCTTCCCTTTGGGAGAATGTAGAACAACTAGCGCCTTATACCGGCAAAAATCCAGTTCCAGAACATAAGCAGAAATATGGATTCTCCTATCAAAAAGATAAATATGCTATAAGTGGATTGACTCCTACCCAGTCTATGGCGGTACAACCTGCACGAATTATGGAATGCCCGCTACAAATTGAAGCTCGCGTAAAAAACATTCGAATTCCTGAGCATTCCCCGGACTTTGCTATTATTGAGACCCAAGCTGTGCATGTACATGCGCATAAAGAAATTATCCTTGAAGGAGATCATATCGATCCGCAAAAATGGAGTCCGTTAATCTATAATTTCCGTCATTATTTCGGCCTGGGTCATCAGCTCGGTAAAACCTTTCGGTCAGAAACATAAATCCAAGACATTCCATAAAAAAGAAGACAGACTGCCAAGGGTATCCTTCGCAGTCTGTCTTTCTACCCTATCTCCCATGCTCACGGCTGCATCCCATCTTCGATCCGCTTCATGAAATCTTCAACGGCGCTGTAGCCGAGCTGCTTCAGGTACCAATTGTTGGCGGCTGCCTCGATCAGACCGGCGACATCACGACCCGGCTGAAGCTGGACCTCGATATGCGGAATTTGGACACCAAGATATTCGGTGAACTGAGGTACCAGCTCCAGCTCATTATTCAGAGAATTTTCCCGCCATGGGGACAGCTCAATGTCGAGAACGATTCGTGTCTCGTCCTGAAATGCCCTGCGCCCGTATTGGCGTACGACATTAATCAGCCCGATGCTCCGCAGCGCCAGAAACTCGCGTGTTGTCTCATTATGCGTCCCGAGAAGCGTAGCCGGCCCCAGCTTCTTAAGCACCACTATGTCGTCCGCCACGAACCGGTGGCCTCTTCTAATAAGCGTGTGTGCGGTTTCGCTTTTGCCGATCCCGGACTTGCCCCTGAGCAGAATGCCTATGCCCGATACGTTGACGCATACGCCATGGATCGACAGCTCGGGCGCCAGTGTCTTCACCAGATAGCTGTCCAGCTTGGCTATGAACTCGGTTGTCGTCTCTGCTGTCCGCAGCAGGGGAATGCCCTCCTGGTCGCAGAACAGGGTCAGATAAGGGATCTCCTGCTGGCCTGTCGTCACAATGAAACACGGCGGATGATATTTGACGATATTCCCGATATGCAGCCTGCGTTCTTCTACGCTTAGCGTCAATAAATAATTAATTTCCTTGCGCCCGAGCACTTGCACCCGCTCCATGGGAAAGAAATCAAAATACCCCACAAACTCAAGCCCCGGTCTATGCGTCCGCGGACGGGTAATTAAACGGTCCATACGGCTGGAACCCGCAAGCACCTCCAAATGAAACTTTTCCGTAAGACTTTGAACGGTGATCGACTTCATATTGTTCTCCTCCTGCGGCTAGGGCGTATCTGGATACGCCTACTTATTCAATAGTGCGGTTTCGGATATATTCAACGGCCGAATGGTACTTTCCTGTATTAATCCCCTTAATATCTTGTAATCTTTCCATGCTGATTATATATTAAAATCAATATATAAGACTCTAGACCCATACAGATTCAAATTACTAATAATAGCAAGAGGGTGCACCTATTGGCTTTGGAGTCGTGGATTGATTTGATACTTTGCTTCATTTTATTTCTTTTGTTCGTATACATATTTGCTTCGGTCACGATCACAAATCTGCATAAAGTATATTTGGCATTTCATTTATCCATGATGATATGGCCTTACTGCCAGTTCGCCATCAGAACCACCCAGGACCCCATTTACCAATTGTTTTATGTGAAGCTTGCCTTTGTAGATGCTTCTCTGCTGACTGCCGGCTGGATCTTCTTCACCATTCTACTCTCGGGCCAATTGCAATTTCTCAAGCGGAAAATATTAATGCTCCTGTTCATCCCGGCAATCATCTCATCGCTCGGTGTGGTGCTGAATCCCAAAGGCTGGTTTGTTCTCCCGGTAAACGGCGGATACGTCGAAAGGATCTATGGTCCTATTTTTTGGATCAATATTTCGATCCTCATTATCCATGCCATCGTATCCTTATATATCATTTATGTAGCCCTGGTCTCCGATCAGGCGCCCCGGATTAAAAACCAGGTCATGTTCATGCTGAAAGGGATACTGGCGGTGACCGTATTTCTTATGCTTGATATCTTCCTGAATGTTGTACTAGATGAGTATTTGCCCGTCATCCCGGGGTTCACCTCTCTGGGTATTGTGATCTCGGCTATTTTCTTTGTGATTACAATCCATCAGGATAAAGTGTTTGATATTGTGACCATCGCCCACCAGGATATTATAGATACGTTGGAGTATGGGATTCTAGTGCTTGATGATCATGAAAAGGTGGTGGAGATCAATCAGGCCCTGCACCCCCTCCTGCTTCTGGAGGCCGGTGACCTGTTCGACATGTCCGGCATCTTGCCCGGCAGCACCGTAGAGAACGCAAACTTCCTGCTTCGTTACCGGGAATGTCCTGATGAGGTGGCTGAGATTGAGCTCTGGCAGCCTGACGTCCAGCTATACATCCACATTCATGCCGCGCCCATTATGGTTAATGCTGTCAGGGTGGGGCGGATCATCACGTTTCAGGATATGAGCGAACTTCGCCGTCTTATTGAGGAGACTAATCATCAGAACAGCATTCTGCAGGAAAGAAACGAATCCTTAATCAAGGTTCAGGAGGAGCTGTTTCAGACCAACCGCAAGCTTACGAAGATGGCGATCACCGACAGCTTGACAGGATGCTATAATCGTCATTATTTGACTCAACAGCTGGAGAGTGAAGTGACCAAGAACCGGGAAGCTCCCACCCCTTCGACACTTATTCTGATAGATATTGATTTCTTTAAAGCGGTCAATGATCGTTACGGTCATTTGGCCGGAGATGCGGTAATTTGCGGTACGGTGGAGGTCCTGCAGCAAACGCTTCGGCAAGATGACATCTTAGCCCGTTATGGCGGAGAAGAATTCATTATTTATTTACCGGATACGGATGAGTCACAAGCACTGCTCCTGGCCGAACAGCTCAAAGCGAACATAGAATTCAATAAGATGAGTATCGAAAATGTGGACCAGCCTGTGTCGGTCACCATTAGTATGGGTCTTCTAAGTATCAATGATTTCACGGCCCGGCAGCCAAGGGACGCGGCTGCCTACTTAAGTGATTTGTTCAAGTCGGTGGACGAAGCCTTATACGAAGCTAAAGATCAAGGCCGTAACCGGATTGTTTCCATTCGAGGATAAGGACTTATATCCGGGATAGAGCCTTTATCCTACTGTATACAAAAAGTTGAACCGTACGAAACGGTTCAACTCAAGGATGGTTTATGGGGTCGTTTGCGGTTCTTTTTCACTTAGACCAAGTGTCTGCGTTAGGGAAGCCAGAATCTCCTGGAGCAATTCCGGGTTGTCCTCCAGTGAAACGCCGTAAGAAGGAATCATTTCTTTTATTTTCGGCTCCCATTGCTTGATATGCTGCGGGAAGCATTTCTCCAGTACTTCCAGCATCACGTGAACGGCAGTAGAAGCACCTGGAGAAGCGCCCAGCAGCGCAGCTACCGACCCATCAGCGGCACTAACTACTTCGGTACCAAATTGGAGCGTTCCTTTACCACCCTCCGTATCTTTGATCACCTGCACACGTTGGCCTGCTGCCACCATACTCCAGTCTGCACTTTTGGCGTTCGGAATAAACTCGCGTATTTCATCCATACGTTGTTCATTCGATAACATTAACTGCTGGATCAGATATTTGGTCAAAGACATTTCTTTTACACCTGCCGCCAGCATGGTGAGGAGATTATTCGGTTTTACGGAACCGATCAAATCCAAATTCGAACCCGTCTTCAGGAACTTTGGCGAGAAGCCGGCAAACGGTCCGAACAGCAGTGCTTTTTGGTTGCCGATATACCGGGTATCCAGATGCGGGACAGACATTGGCGGAGCCCCAAGCTTCGCTTTACCGTATACTTTTGCATGGTGCTGTGCGACCACTTCCGGATTGTGACAGACCATAAATAATCCGCTTACCGGAAATCCGCCAATATGTTTGGACTCTGGAATGCCGGTTTTTTGCAGTAAGGATAAGCTGCCGCCTCCAGCCCCGATAAAGACGAATTTGGCGGTATGGTACTCAATTTTACCGTTATCCAGATTATGCACTTTAACTTTCCACATACCGTCGCTGGTCCGTTTAATATCCTTGATCCCATGCTTATAGTTGATTTCGACGTTTTGGCTTTTTAGATGATCAAACAATAGGCGCGTCAAGGCGCCAAAGTTGACATCTGTTCCCGAGTCGATCTTGGTTGCAGCTACCGGTTCATTCGATGTACGGCCTTCCATCATCAGCGGAATCCATTCCTTCAGCTTCGCAGGGTCATCGGAATACTCCATCCCTTGAAACAGAGGATTTTTTGATAGCGCTTTAAATCGCCTGTTCAAATAAGAGACATCCTTTTCCCCTTGCACCCAACTCATGTGCGGAAGCGGCATAATGAAGTCCTGCGGATGACGAATCAAGTTGCGTTCCACCAGATAAGACCAGAACTGTCTGGAAAGCTGGAACTGTTCATTAATTTTTACAGCTTTGCTGATATCTATGGATCCGTCGTACTTCTCGGAAGTATAGTTGAGCTCACACAGTGCCGCATGGCCCGTACCTGCATTGTTCCATTCGTTAGAGCTTTCTTCTCCCGCGCCTGCAAGCTTCTCAAACACTTTAATTTCCCATTCCGGTGCTAACTCTTTCAGCAAAGCTCCCAAAGTCGCGCTCATGACTCCGGCACCAATTAAGATAATGTCTGTTTTTTTCTGTTCGCTGCTCATAAAAAACCTTCCTTATCTCTTTTATATTTGCAAAAAAGAGCCAGACCGACTGCTTAGGGGCTGTAAGAGGCAAGGCTCCACTCAGGAATACTATTAAAAACGTTATCGGCTGTTATCAGATAATTATATACAATTTGAAGCAAATAAAAAATCAAAAGTTTGCACAATCCGTATGACATTTATATGCAGATATTTGGTATGGAAATACCGGATTATTCGCTTTCGGCTTGACCCGTTACGTTTACACTTGTAAACTATAACTATCGTTTACAGACGTAAACAAAAATTATTGAAAAAAGGTGAAGACAATGCAGGAGTCCCCACGCATTACCGAGGCCGAAAGCGAAGTGATGAAGCTCCTCTGGCAAAAAGAGCCTTTGTCCGCAAATGAGATTATTTCTAAGCTGACGCAGCAGATGCAGTGGTCGGATCAGACGATTAAAACCTTTCTGAACCGGCTGCATAAGAAAAAAGCGATCGCATTCGAGAAGTCCGGCCGGAACTATCTCTACTCCCCCCTAGTTTCGCACGATGAATACTTAAAAACCGAAAACCGTTCTTTCCTGGACAGGGTTTATAAAGGGGCCGTCGGCATGTTATGCGCGAAATTTCTCGAAGAAGAGAACCTCTCGGAGAAAGAAATTGAGGAACTTCAACAACTTTTGGAGAAAAAGAAGAACTCATGAAATCTATCGACACCCTTTTCCTCCTCTTCCTGGCCGCATCCCTGGCTTCAACAGTCATCCTGTTATTGTTGCTCTTGGCCCGGAAGCTGTTCCTCAAGCGCCTAAGCCCTAGAATCCTGCATGCATTGTGGTTTATCGTTTTGATTAAGCTGCTGGTTCCCTTCGCTCCGCAAAGCCCTGTCAGCCTATTCAATCTAATACCGCAAGCGTTGCCTGTGGAATGGAGTCTGGATCAAAAGAATACCCTACCGATGGTTTCTTCCGAATCCGACTCCAGTACGAAGGTGACAGTAACGGATAGTGGAGAAAAAACCTTGCGTCCAGACACTGTCCCGATCCGTTCGGGAGAACAAGGTTCGTCTATTGCACAGCCGTCTCCTCAAGAGAACATCTATGAGAAAGTTCGCGATGGGCTGAGCGGGTTAGCAGTAAGCACGCTTGTTTGGCTTGGAGGACTCCTTATTTTCGCTTCATACTCCCTGTTCTTCACGCTCAAATTCAGAAGCAGGGTCGGAACCTCCCGCAAGTCAGACAACCCGGAGGTGCTCTCCGTTCTCGCGGCGTGCCTAGAGAAATTAGGCATTCGCCAAACCATTCCCGTCTATGAAACGAGCAGTCTTCGCAGCCCGTGTCTCTATGGTTTAATGAAGCCGAGAATTTATTTGCCCGAAGATATCGTAGCAATTGCCGATACAAGGCAGCTCACACATATTCTGCTGCATGAGCTGACCCACTATCAACGCAAAGACTTATGGTTCAACTCCCTGTGGACGTTAGCGGTCTGGCTCCATTGGTACAATCCGCTGGTTTGGCTGGCCATGAAAAAAATGAATGCCGATCGGGAGGTCGCCTGCGACGCAGGCGTGCTCGAGGTGCTGGGTGAAAAGGAAGCTTCGTCGTACGGTATGACACTTCTTATGCTGTCGCGCTTATTTTCCAGAACCTCTGCCCCGCGGGTCAATCTTTCGCATTTCTTTGAACACCAGAATGAAACGAAACGGAGAGTGACAATGATCGCCAAGTTCAAAAAAGGTTCGTACAAGCTGTCCGCCGCCGCTATTCTCTTGGTTCTTGCCTTGAGCATTGTCTTGCTTACTAAAGGGGCCGACGATGCAAATGGTATCAAGCCGGACAGCAATACCCATGCAACAGACTCCCAGAAGCAAACTGTTTCTTCATTCAGGATCGTCAACCCGATTGACTCGTTCAAATGGTTTAACCGTCTAGACCGGGCGATCGTTTTTTCCAAATTCGACTTTAAAGTACCTGACTATCTGCCCAAAGGTTACCAGCTTGAGAATGTGGCATTGAGTAAGCTATTCTCCAAAGCGAACCAAGTTGACCTCATTGATACAGTAACCATTACTTATGTATCCCATTTCGGACAAGAAGACGAGAAGCAGTTCGAGATGCGCGCCTCCAAAGGCAAGGGTAATATGCTGGAGCACCAGTTATTGTGGGGCGCTCCATATTCCCAAGAGAACACAGCCGCTCCGTCTTACCGGCAGGACATGGTTGCGATGGGCAATATCCAAGGCACTCTGTTCACGGCAACACAAGTCAACGGGCGTAAGCCGGGAACAGGAAAAAGCTTCCTCTGGCAGGACAAGGATATAGCATATGCAGTCAATTCCTATAGCCAGTTCACACAAGAGGAGCTATCAAAAGTCGTGCAATCCTTTGTTTCCCCGCAGCAGGTTAAGCATGTCAGCTACGATGGGGAGGGAAATTCTTTTCCTCTATACGACGAAAAAGATTTGCTCGAAGCGAAGAATATTCTCGGCTTTTACGTGAAGTTTCCGTTCGGTTTACCCGACACCCAGCTTACGCTGGCCAACTCGGTATTGCTGAAAGCCGGAGACCAGAACACAGGGTTCTCGTTCAGCCAGACCTCGGATGCCCTGTGGAATGACTATCGGGCACCTTACGATTCCAAAATCTATGATCCGAACGACGTAATTTCGCTTTATCAGAGCAAAGCTCCACTGTTCAATGTGTCCAAGCTCTCGTTCATTCGGAAACTGGAGATTAACGGCATCGAAATTTCAGCTTATGCCGATAACGCTCACGTATACTCTGGACCTTTCTATGCTGACAGCGGCTCAGACAAAACAAAGATAAAAACTCAAACTTATTACTTCTGGGAGCAGAACGGTCTGTACTATGCTGCCAACTTCCTGGGTATGGATAAAGATCAGGAATTAAATCTGAAGGCTTTAGTTCTCGCTCCCGTTCAATAAAACAAGAACATCAGAAAAAGACGACATTCATTCGCAGCTTGGCGAATGAATGTCGTCTTTTAGGAGGTACCACTGCTCTGGGGGAGCTTTTTTAGCTCATGAGCTTCAAAATCCGTTAGCGATATATGATAATCCGTTACTCTATTAATTCAATATGTGATTTCAAGTCTAGTTGCAAAGAATTTACAGAATACCAATTCCTGAATCCAATTCCAATCGCACTTAAATCGGAAAGCATATTTGTTCTGTAAACTTCTACAATGGATGTATCTTGATCAGCAACAGAAAATACATAATCTCCATTATTCTCAAGTCTCACTTGTAATATCTCAACATTCCGAGCTACATTATAACTAAATATCGGATCAATAGATTTGGATAAAACAACTTTTTCATTGTTAAAAACACCCCAAATATATGTCTCACCAAGTTTTGTTCTAAAGATAATACCCGCTTGATATGCAGACACTTTAGGTTCTTGTGCAATAGAAATCTGTACATTATATATAAAATTTTGATTAGGCTTTATATGATACATAAATTTAGGAGAATTATTGTAATCATATTCTTTATCAGTTTGAATGCAAAACTTAATAACATCTTCGTCAGACTGTATAATACCTTCTTCATTATTTTCTGCGTTCCAATTCATTTCAGGCATCTCTTTCTGTTGTATTTCCTGTAATGAATAAAGCATAATTAAAACTTCTTTTAAATAAGTTTTTAAGGAATTCTCTAATATTATTGCTTTTTCTGATGTCACTTGTACACTAAAGGAACGGTTTTCTGTAATTAAGCTTTTTAAATAAACCGCAATAACTGTTTTCCATTCTTTAATAAGTTGTGCGGATGTCTCCTCTATTTTTTCTATTAAGGTACTATTTACTGAAAAACGCTTAAATTGTATCACTAATTCTGCGTTAAGGACTTCCTTTGATTTAACCATTCCTAATAACTTGGTGCCAATGTATTCAGTAGTTGTTCCGCTGTTGTTCTCTTGGTGCTGTTCCATTGCTATAATCTCATTATTTATCGGTGCATTTAGGATCTCGTTTATACAGGTAATAAGTAATTCTGATTCTAGTGGTTCTATATGTAAGCTTTCAATTGAAAAAAAGTATTCTGTATTATATGTTTCATGAGAGGATGTCGCCAAACTTTCTAACATTTCCGTAGTGATAACAAATTCATCATATTTATAACCTTCATTTTTCTTTTGTGCACTGTCCATAATATAATAAACCCCTGTTGTGGCATTGTACCCTTTAATTAAAAATAAATGCATCCAATCAGATACATTATAATGATGACTGTAATAAAGCGTTTTCAAGTTGCCGGAGACTAGAACTGGTCTTTGGAGATTTATTTGTTCCCTAATAATCGTATGTATATCTTTGCACAGGGGGAAATAATGTACCTTTAGACCTAAAAGACTCATAACTTCTTCAGTGTTCTTACAAAACTGGTTAAAATCATTTTTTAAATTCGAACTATGATATAACTCAAAACACTTCTGAAGAATTAGATAATAGTTTGAAAAGTAACTCCTTTTCCCCTCTGCAACAATTAATAACGTTTTTTCTAGACAATTCACCTGATCAAGTAAATAATTATCTTTGTTTGGATGAATAAAAGGTAAAATTAAAGTCATACTCATAGTCTCCAATCTGATTAGAATAATGAGCCACTTGTGTTAATTAAAAACACAGTTACACAAATCTTCAACGGTTTCAAAGATTATAATATCTAAATCTTCATCATACATTTCCTCCTACTCCATTTTAGAAATCGTTTGCACAACTTTTCAATAGCATACCATTTATATGACCTTATGGGAATATAATACTAGTAAAAAGCTGCTGCGAATGAAGGGATTAAGTGCAAGCGCTATTTTAATGATCAGGCTGCTCAGGGAGCATGGAGACCACCAGCCTTTGGTTTGATACTTTAATTATACCGAAAAAAAAGACATTCTCCTCAGAAAAATGAGGAGAATGTCTTTTGGGTTACTAATGGACTTTTTCAGTGGTCTCCCCTTTGGGCGGAGGTTTTCCTTATTAGAGCTGTTTACTTGTTTGCCAAGAAAGCATCAATTTGAGCTTGCAGTTCAGCTTGGATTTTATCAATGCCAGCCGATTTCAGTTGCTTGTTCAGCTCTGCAAGGCCTTTGTCGATATCATCAATTACGCCGTACTCAAGCGGAACCGCATAGCGGAGCATCACATTGCCTATGTTGGCGATTTGCGTTTTCACTTTGCTGTTGTCGAATACAAACGTTTCAAGCGGATAATGGTAGACGTCTTTTGCCTCCCAGCCATTCACCAGATCGGAAATTTCTTGCGGGAAGGCTTCATTGTCACGGTTGAGCGGCGAGTTGAAGCTCCAGTTCGAGAAGCCGGTAAAGTTCGCATTTTTAGCGGTTGCTTTATATTTGTCGTCGCCCACCGCTTCATAGTGTACACCGCTCACGCCGTACATCATCAGATCATGCAGTTCTTTATCATTTTGCATCAGATCGATTAACATCAGGGAACGTTCCGGATTCTCGGAAGTTGCATGGACCGACGTACCGTTTTGTGTAGAAATAGCTACCGATTTTTTCTTGCCTTGGTTGATGTCGGCTAGTGCTACTTCATAAGGAGAATTTTCTTGGCGCATTAAAGCCATGAGGGCTCCAAGCGTTCCGTTGTTGTGCGTAATCGATGCCGTTTTGCCTGCTTTAAAATCCGCCTGATGATCGTTTTTGCTGTTCAGAACGTTCTTCGACCATGCATTGTTATCGGCAAGATCCTTGTAATACACGAGCAGATCTTTGAACTCTTGCGTTTCATATACGTTAAATATTTGCCCTTTTTCATCCGTCAATTTAAAGGCAAACGGAAGGTCGAGATCAAACATATTCCATTCGTTTTGCTGCTTCAGCAAGACGCGGTCCAAATTATGAAATTTCCAGTCCCCTGTTTCCGGAGTGAAAGGCGACACGCCCTTCTCATTTTGTGCTATCCCTTTCAAATAAGTAGCATAGGTTTCCGGACTGTTGATTTCTGGCAGATTGTGTTTCTTACGCAAATCTTCACGATACAGAATCAGCTTTTCGACCGACTCCCCTCTGTTTTGCGGAACCATGTACAGTTTTCCATTTACTTTCGCCTGATCCCAGCTCACATCAGACATGGCAGCCATCGTTTGCGGCATATATTTGGTAAGCAGCTCATCGGTCAATTCCAGGAATCCGCCTTTCAGCGCCTGATCATTGTAGCCGGCCCAGTTTGCTGAATAGATGAGGTCAAAATCTTCATCTGCCGCCAGCTTCAGTGGATACTTTTGCGCCCAGTCAGACCAGTCCAGGAATTCACCTTCGACCGTGGCATTGATTTTTTCTTTCAGCTTTTTATTAATCTCAGCAAAAACGATATCATAGTCTACAGGTTTGGGACCCACAAAAATCATTTTCAGCTTCACTTCTTTGGAGGTATCAATGGCGCCTGAGGTGTCTGAGCTGCCTGTCGTAACGCTTCCTGGCTCTGCTGACTCTGATGCATTGTTAGTAGCCTGAGCAGGTGCATTGGCATTGTTCTTTCCGCCGCCGCATGCACTCAAAATCATTACGAAGGTTAAAACGAGCGCCAACATGATCAATCTATTTTTCTTCAGCATTTCAAACCTTCCCCCTCATGTTTAAATATATTGATTAACCGGATTTCCCCGGGTTCACCCTTTCACAGCACCAATCGTCAAGCCTTGGACGAAGTACTTCTGTACGAACGGATAAGCTAGCAGAATTGGACCGGTTGCTACGACCGTCATCGCCATCTTCAAGCCTTCGGTCGGAATCGAAGTGGTAACGACGGCTCCCGCACCCATCATAGCTTTTCGCATACCATCCATATTGCCCAGCATTTTATATAAATAATATTGGAGCGGCATCAGGTTTTCATTGGATATAAATAGCAGTGCGTTGTACCAGTCGTTCCAATAGGCAAGTGCAAGGAACAATCCGATTGTAGCAAGCGCCGGTTTAGAGAGCGGCAGGATTAGACGAGCATAGATCTTGAAGTCACCTGCGCCGTCAATTTTGGCCGATTCTACAATCGCTTCCGGAATGCTGCCCATAAAAGACTTCATGACAATGATATAGAAGACGTTGAGCATCATTGGAATCACTAAGGCCGCCAGAGTATCTTTCATATCCAGGTAGTTGACCATAAGCAGATACCACGGGACCAGCCCGCCACTAAACAAAGTTGTAAAGAAAAAGAAGAAGGAAAATTTGTTGCGCCACTTGAAATCTTTTCTGGACAGCGCATAAGCGGTCATCGAGGTCAGAAACAAGCCCAGCAGCGTGCCTATTATCGTAACCCCTATCGTTACCAAGTAGGCCTGAATCATTTGCTCGGGATACTTAAACAAAATGCTGTAGGCTTCCGTAGAAAATGCAGTCGGTATAAATTGATAGCCTTCCGTTATGATTTTATTTTCTTCCGTAAAGGATGACGATACGACAAGCACAAAGGGAAGAATACATAAAATAGCGAGAAAAATCAGGGATACATAACCAATACCTGAGAATATTTTACGATCGAGCTGCTTCATATCGTTACCTCCATTTTGAAAAACTAAACTCCTTATGCGCTTAGAACAGGGCGCGGTCTTTGTCGTATTTACGGACAGCAAAGTTCACGGTCATGATCGTCACAAATCCAAGAACGGATTGGAAAACGCCAGCCGCAGCCGACATGCCGATGTCATTCGAAGTAATCAGCGATCTGAAAACGAAAGTGTCGATAACATCTGTCGAAGAGAACAACAAACCGTTGTTGCCGATCATGTTATAGAACATCCCGAAGTCACCGCGGAAGATATTCCCGACCGCCAGCAGCACCAGAATAATAATCGTCGGATAAAGATTGGGAATCGTCACTTTCATGATCCGCTGAAAAATATTGGCACCATCGATTTCAGCCGCTTCGTACATCTCGGTATCTATGCCCGTAATCGCGGCCAGGTACATCACCGTTCCGTATCCAAGACCTTTCCAGGCAGAAACGAGAACCAGGATATACGGCCAATAGGAAGGTGTATTGTAAATATCGACAGGCTCGAGTCCTAAGCCTCTAAGCAGAGCATTCACAGTGCCGATATCATAGTTGAGCAGGTTATAGGCAATCGCCCCGACAACGACCCATGAAATAAAGTAAGGAAGAAACAGCGCCGATTGTGTAATTTTCCGGAACCATTTGCCGCCGACCTCAAACAACATTATTGCTGCAAAAATTTGCAACGAGTTGTTCACGATAATAAACGCAATGTTGTACAATGCTGTATTTCGTGTGACCCGCCAGGCATCTCCCGATTCAAAGAAAAAGCGGAAGTTGTCGAGTCCGTTCCAGGCACTCCCAAAAATACCGCCGGCGTAATCATAATGCTTGAAGGCAATAATGATGCCTGCCATCGGGATATAGGCAAACAGGAGGAAAAATGCAACCGCTGGTGCCAGCATCAATAAGAGAACCCTATAGTTTTTTAAATCGCTCCAAAATGTATGCCCTTTCATCTTTGCACCCCTCTCTTCTCTATATCTCTGATTATAATAGGGCGGGTGCAGTAGCATAATTCAGCGAAACAACTAAACCTAATACTAATTCAACGATTCGACAAAAAATAAGCCCCTGTCCCGTCCGGAACAAGAGCCTCGCGAATAGATTCAAATTTTGTTTCTCTTCCGGTACTCGCCGGGCGACATGCCCATGTACTGCTTGAACTGCCTATTGAAATAAATAATATTTTTATATCCGGCTTGTTCTGCAATTTCATATATTTTCTTCGTCGGATCTCCGAGCAGCTCGCATACCCGCTTCATTCGCAATTCACTCAGGAAATCGCTGAATAAACTGTTGGTTTCGACTTTAAACAGATGACCCAGATAGTTGGGCGTAAAATCGAAATGAGCGGCAACTTCATTCAGCGTTACTTTTTGCTCCAATCTTCCTTTCACATATTCCGTAATTTCATCAATTAGCTTCCGCTTTTGTCTTTGCCGCTTCAAATACAGCAGCTCCGACAGTTCAAAGAACCTTCTTCTCAGCCACGAAAGGATATCATGCACCGTTTCGAACTGAAACAGCACAAAAGGATGATGGGAATCCCAATTCAAAATCTCGTACAAATGCTCATCCATTTGCCGCAGATCGGCATGAAGCTTGGAGGTAATCCGAATAATGATGTCGTAAATGTCGTTTTTCTGGGAGATCGGGCTGTCTCCGGCAAACAGCTGCAGCAAGCAATCGTCAATGGTTGTAAGGTCGTAGTCGAGCATAGCTTTAAGCATCCGGTCAACAATAACCTCTACATCCGCAGCGATCTTTTCCTTTGGGTGCCACTCGGAGGCGTCTTGGATGAGCCTGTTTTTGCCGACAATCCATTTGATGCTTAAAGCGGCCTGAGCCTGCCGGTAGGACTTATGCAGCTTGTCGAGTTCGGTTGTGTACATCCCTCGGCCGATGGTAATGGAAAAGGAAAATTCCTGATAAAACGCCCGAATCAGCTCTTCCATCAAAGCTGTGAAATATTGTTCCTGAACTGCAGCCAATATCACAAAGTGATAGTCATAGGTGGTGATGACCATGCCTAAATTTTGATCGTGAGCGAACTTCCGGATGAAATGATTGGCGCTGCTGCTCCATACACTCCGCTTCTCTTCAGTCCATGACTCTATTTTCCACGCCATGTCGTCGATCTCAACAATGGCTACCGCGGACGCATCTTGTAAATAGGGCACAAGAAAACTCTGAATATGCGTCTCGACCTGACCCGGAGTGGCCTCGTTAAACCAGCGCAGCAGCAGTTCCTGATTCACAAGCGTCAGCGTCTCCGACAAGGAAATATGCTGCTTCCGCTCTTTCTCAATCTTGGCGCAGAGTCCGCTCAGCATATGGTTTAGCTCGTCGTCATCGACGGGCTTAAGCAAATAACCGGATGCGCTCAATTGAATCGCTTCTTTGGCATAGTTGAAATCCTGATGTCCGCTAATAAAAACAATATGGACCTCGGGGTTGATCTCCTTCGCTTTCCGCGCAAATTCCATTCCTGACATGATGGGCATACGGATATCGGAGAGAATGATGTCAACAGGATACTGCTCCATCATTTTGAGAGCGGCAAACCCGCTCGTGGCCGTTCTAACATTATGCAAAGGCAAATGCTCATTGCCCGCCACACGCCGTCTGAGCCATTCCAAATCGACCACTTCGTCATCCACCAGCAGAACGTTAATCTCCATCGCCATAACCCCTACTCCCCCAAATCTTCCCGGATTTCCGCATTATCCACCGGTAAAATAATTTGAACTGTCGTTCCCGCCCCAAAATGGCTGCCAATCTGAATGCCGAAATCATTACCGTATCTCAGTTTGATTCGTTCTTCCACGTTTCTCAGGCCATAGCTGTCAGAATGAAGCGGGTTCGACCGCATTGTTCTAAGGGTATCCGGCCGCATACCGATCCCGTTATCAATGACCTTAAGTTCAATCCGGTCGCCAAGCCGCTTTCCGGTAATACGGATCGCAATCGTCTCACCAAACCAGGCGTGCTTGAATATGTTCTCGACAAACGGCTGCAAAATCAGCTTAATAATGGGAATCTGTAAAATTTCCGGATCGATATCATAATAAACCTTGAAGGCATCCGCATACTTTACTCTCTGGATTTCAAGATAGGTCCTTACCTGCTCCAACTCTTTTTCCAGAGAGATATACACATGCCCTTCGTTTAAGGTGAGCCGATAAAATTTGGAAAGGCCTTGTACCATCCTCGTAACCTTCTCAACCTCGCCCAAATTGGCCAGACTGCCAATCGTCGACAGTGTGTTGTACAAGAAATGCGGACTGATTTGGGCTTGCAGCACATCCAGCTCAGCTTGTTTTTTCTGGATGCCCTGCTCGTAGACGTCGCGGATCAGTTCCTGGATGCTCGTGGCCATTTGATTAAAGCTATTGGCAATGTAGACAAATTCATCGTTTCCTGAAAAGCCGATTCTTTTGTAAAAATTCCCTTCCTGAAACGACTGGACCAAATATACGATCCGTTTAATTTTCTTGCCGGAGATTCGGGCAACCAGGAAGCCGATAACAGCCATAACCAAAAAGCTGATGGAACAGACGGTGCCAATCACCTTCTGCATTCTGCTAGCGTCTTTGTTCAAATAAGTGTGCGGTACCCTTGCCTCGATGGCATAGCCCGGTATCGGAACATCTTCGCTAATAATCAAATAAGAATCTTGCTTCGCATGTTCATCTACAATACCCTGTTCATATATAGTCGATCCTTGCATCCTGTCAATCAAACGAAGGTCAAGCCCCTGTTCAATCGGAAAGGTATCGAAATTGCCAAAAAGCTCGTCAATTCTCGCCGTGACACGAATATAACCGATAACGGCCGGACCATTTGAAGAAACGAGCTTACGGACATACGAAATGTTGCCCAGCTCGCGATCGGTGTCTGCCTGAAGCCACAGACTGTCTTTGCTATCCGTGACGATCGACTGAAACCATTCCGCATTTTCGATCGTCCGGTAAGGAAGAACATAATAATCGCTTCTACCGATCGGCATCGACATATCGTCACCGGTAATTTCAAGCATCGTCTCATTCACGGTATAGAGCGCAAGTCTCAGCTTGTTCCCGTACAATTGCAGAGGGGCCTTCATATAAGGAACGATATCGTCTCTCATCTTAAGCATGTTATCCAAAGGCTCCCCCCTAAACTGAAGAGCATTCTGAAAGTTCGAATTGAGAAACAGCGAATTACTCATTCGTTTGATTTCATCCGTCTGGTATTCGATGTTGTTCCTTGTCTGCTTCAGAGCGGTCCTGATATTTGTTTCCGCCATCTCTGTCCTGGATTGAATGAGCATCGTATATGCGATATAGCCGACCAGCACATCTGTCAGCAATACAAGAATGAGATACGGAATCATCATCTTGTAGGTGAACGGAATATACTTTTTCCTGAACCAGAACCTCTCCATGGGCATGCTCCCTTGTAACCGTGTCAATGGAATACCTTCATTTTTATCTATTCTACAATGAAATGAAAGCGGTTACTATAGAATGCATTTGGAAATTCGACTTTTAATGACAAAAAGGGCTGCATTTAAGACCCCCCGAACAATAAAAGCTCGCAGCAGCTGTAATCATCCCCCTCTCCATGGTGTGTGTTTCTACCATAGCCGGAATGATGAAAAACAGGCTGTGCGAGCTTCATCTTCATACCTTTCTACCTATTCAAAAGAGGCGATGTTGGCTTGTTCATTCATGAACATGAACCAAACCTTGTTTTAAGCGGTCCAGCTGCAGAAGATGATGACGGTAGTGCATTTCAACTAGCAGAAACCATTCCTCTGCGCACAGTCCACCGAATCGCGGATGGGGCACTGTATTTTGTTTGGACGCTTCCTCAAGGGTAGGTTCAATCTCCTTCATTCTCTGGATGACCGTGTGCAGCCCTTGAATTAGCTGCTCTTTGCTTTCCGGCTGCTGCGGCGTATATTGGGGGGAAGGCGGAACCTGAACACGAACGGGCGGGAAACTTCCTTCAGCGAATATTGCCACACCTGCTTCGGTTTTTCCCGCTTGAGATACCAGGGAATCTTCGCTTGGCACCAGGCATTGATCTACATTGCGAAGCTGCATATACAGCGCCGAGTTAATGAGATGTTGAACCATCTGTCCGATAGACCACTCGTTGTCGCTTGGCTTTTGCTTCAGCTGCACCATACTGAATAGATCCAGTTCATGAATATAATGTGCCACAGTTTCCTCAAAACGTTGTAAGGCTTCCTTGGTTGTAACCATCATGTATTAGCTCCTTTAATCATCTTTTGATTCTAAGTATACAAAAACGCTACTGACACCCTTATGTCAGTAGCGTTTCAACATGTTCTCCAGTTCGTCTTTTACCCGATATCGGAAGGATTCCGGCTCCAGTACAACCACTCCGGCTCCCCAGCCGAGCACGGATTGCAGCAATTCCTCCGCCTGCCTAACACGAAAGGTTACCAGCAAGCCTTCCGGTTGTTCCTCTATCGTATCTATATAGAAGTTGTTCGACTCCCTTACCTTATCGGCAATGTCAGGCTGGACCCGGATGCGTACACGGATGTTGCGGTCATCTGGAGGCCGGTATGCCTCCAAATTGAGTACCCATGCCCCATGAAGGAGCACAAGCCCATAAGGAGCAACCGTACGAACGCTTTGGCGGTTTCCATCGGCTTCGGCGATTTTTTTGGAATAGTGGAAGCTTATTTTCCTTTCCTCCAGGATCGCCTGACGAATCGCTTCCAGGTATGCCTTCTCTTGTATTCGTGATACATCTTCAGCGGACGTACGCAACCGAATGCTCTTACGTATCCGGGCGGCCTCACTGCGGACCGGTTCCGGGAGGATGGCTTCAATCTTTCCTCTGGAAGTACGAGACTTACGGCCATAGTGGACATCAAACCACTGCTCGATAAAATCCGTCCCGATGAGTAACGTCACAGCTTCTTCTACCGTAAAGCTGACTGGCGGCAGGAAATACCCCTCCATTAAGGAGTACCCCTGTCCTGGCGCCCCTATCACGGATACACCGGCTTCACTCAGAGCCTGAATATCCCTATAAATGGTTCTCACACTTGTTTCAAAGGTAGCGGCCAAATCCTCGGCCCGCAGCACCTTATTACGCTGCAGCTCAAGCACTATGGCTAACAAACGATCCGTTTTGTTCATGCGGCTGCACCCTCCCCTAAGATTTCCCCATTTGGGCGAGGAGTAACTACGGTGAATATTTGGACTTCCGGCCGCTGTTGTCCCCGGATTTCTTGATTTGACCCGCTGTATGCGGTGGAAATCCGGTGACAAAGGCGGTCGCTATCGCTCCTACAGTTCCAAAATCCCCCTCCGCTACTTTTGCCCTTTTGTGTAGTTATTAAATTCATTCTATATAGCCTACCCTCCGGGCTTTGATCGCGAACATTTTCATATAACGCTTAATGCAGACATATTGGAATTTCTATACACCCATCATAAAAGATACTACAATTGTATATCAGTTCGTCACTAAAGCATATTTACTTTGAATCATGAACTCTATAATCTAAAATTGTTATAACAGTAGAATATGATAATAAGGAGGATTTCTAATGAAACAAATAGGGTTGGATCAAGGGGATACCGTTCATATTGATATTAACCAGTCTACTGGAGAAATCATTATCAGGAAATCAACGAAGGTAACGCTACCCCATGGAATTAGTGTCCAGGTGAACACATAGGTGTAAAAGACCAGGGGGTCTTGAATCCGCAGTCCTACGCCCACAATCTTCAGCTTTTGGAGAAGAAGCTTACGCAACTATTTCAGAAAAAGCAGATGATTTCACAGTTGATATGGTCAACCATAAATTCGAATTCCAGGAATTAGCTAATATTATTCAAGCACATTGTGTCCCTGACGAGATTATAAGAAAAAACACAGAAAAGCGGCCATTATAGGTCGCTTCTGGCTTTTTCTGATACTCCATATGGAGCCGAGGGGTGGACGTGCAGAGCCATAATTCGGCGGGGATTGCGGCTGATTAAGCCCCACTAAAAGCGACTTTTAATTGGGCTGCTCGGGATTTGACTGCTTTACATAGTGAGTGGAATAATGTCGTTCCACTTGG